>CALLDH010000001.1 GCA_937998345.1 uncultured bacterium
TTGATGTACGGGTCGACCGACACCATGAAATCGAGCTGGTCGAGCGCCTCTTCGAACCGCTTCCCGTTCGGCATCGAGAGCGCCCCGTTGCCCGCCATGCCGATGAAGCCGCGAATTCGGCCTTCGCCCGGCGTCATGATCTCTTCGGCCAAGATGGAGACCGGAAGCTCCTGCGCGAACTCGGGTCGCCCGCTCACGCGGCTCCGGTAGCTGTCCCAACTTCCTTGTGAGCCTTTGACTCCGTTCAGCACGTCGATCGCGGGTAGGGGGAACGTCATCCCGCCCGGCTCGTCCATGTTGCCCGTGATGACGTTGATCACCATCATCAGCCAATTGCAGAGGCCGCCGAACTCCTGCATCGACAGCCCGGTTCGGCCGTAACAAATCGCGGATTTGGAAGACGCGAGCTCCACTGCGATGCGCTCGATGTCTTGCGCGCTCATCCCAGTGACCTCGGCGATCTTCGCGAGGTCGAACTTGCGGGCGATCGGCTCAATCTCGTCCCAGCCGACGATGTGATCTCCGAGGCGCCCCGGCGTCGCCAGCCCGCGTTCGAAGATGACTTTGACGACGCCTATGAGGAAAAGCGCGTCGGTAGACGGGCGAATGAAGTGATGCTCCGTGCAGTGCTCAGCGGTCTCCGTGCGACGGGGATCGATCAGCACCACCTTGCCGCCGCGAGCGCGGATCGCGTCGAGCTTCTTGTACGTGTTGGCGCCCGTCGCCATCTGCGCACCATTCGAGATCTTCGGATTGGTGCCGAGCATGAGGTAGTAGTCGGTCCGACCGAGATTCGGGATGGTGGCCATGAACTGGTGACCGAACATGAAGTACCAGACGAAATTGTGCGGTTGCTGATCGACCGTAGAGCCCGTGTACGTGTTCTTGGTGCCGACCAGGGCTCGAAGCGGCATGACCGTGAGAAGCCCGCCGATGTTGTGCGCGATGCTCCTGCCTTGGTACGTCGCGACGGCATCCTTGCCGTACTCACCCTGGATCTCGGCTAGCCGTGTCGCGACTTCGTCGAACGCCTCGTCCCAGCCGATCTCGTGCCACTCCCCGTCGATCTTCTTGACCGGCCTGTGCAGGCGGTCGGGGTCGCTGTGCACGTCCTGCAACCCGGAAGCCTTAGGGCAGATGTTGCCCTTGCTCAGCACATGCTGCTCGTCGCCACGGATGGAGAGGATTTCGTCTCCTTCGTACTCGACGGCGATCCCGCACATGGTCTCGCAGAGGTGGCATGTTCGGTAGTGGGTTTGGCTCATGTCAGAAACGCGAACGGCCCGCGGACGCGGAGCTTGCTCTCTCAAGAAGCTCCATCGTCGCGGGCCGCATCACAGTTTGGTGGTTAGTTGGCTAAGTTAGCGGGTTGAATGAGCGCAATTACCAGAAGATGTACTTGCTGCGCGCGAAGTCCTGGCGAACTTCGAGCTGGTCGTTTCGGTCGCTCGGGGCGAACGGGCTCGCAGCGCCGAAGCTCTGCAAGAACGGTGCGACCTGATTGGCAGGCATCGGCGGGAACGCCACCGGGAGCATGCAGCTGAAGCCGGCCACGTTCGGGAACTCCGCTGCGGGAACGCTCTGAAGCCGTGCGGCGAGAAGCCCTTGGCTCATGTCGGCGGTGTCGATCCAGTTCTGAACGCCGGGGTCCTGCTTTGAAACGACCATGTAGTAGGCCGTCTGGACACCACAGTCCGGGCCGCCCCTGTCCGTGATCAGCTGTTGGGCAGGATGCGGCGTCGGGAACGCGCCCTTCTCCGACTGACAGCTTCCGTCGAGACCCCAGCTCTGGCTGACGTTTCGGTTGGCCCAATCCGCCGAGGAGCCCCAGAAGTTCGAAAGCTGCAAGCCGTAGTAGGCCGCCACGTCTTCATCGGGGAAGCGGATGATCAGGGCCTCGTCGTCTTCGAGGTCGAACCACATCAGCATGTTGAGCTGCGTCGTGATACCGAGACCGCCGGTGGGCTGCCATGGGGTTGCGGTATTGACCGGAATGTTGCCCGTGATCGAGTCGATGAAAGCCGGCCAGAACGGGGCCTGGACGTTGATCAGAGCCGTGCCGTCTTCGATCTGCTGCGTCATCACAGCGGGGTCGAGCGGAGCGGATGGCACACCGCGGGTTCCCATTCGCTCGATATGGATCTCGCCCGGTGCTTCGTTCTCCCAGTCGCACGCGCTCTGGCGACGGGCGATCTGCAATTGCTCCGTGGCAAAGAGCTCGAGCCAGTTGTTCCCCCAGGCAGGGTCGTAGAGCTCGGGGCAGCTCGCGTAGACCTCGAACGAACCGTCCGGGTTGATGTCCATGTCCTCGTCTTCGAGGGTCGGGCCGCCACCGGTGCCACTGCCCGTGTCGAAGGTCGTGAGGATGAAGTCGGCCGTGTTGGTGCGGTTGCCCCAGACGCGCCAAACGCCCTGGCAATCCGGATTCGCGACAATCGCGGCCATGTACTGAGTGTCCGGGTTGTCGACGCCGATGCGGGTGTCCGGGTCATCGAAGCCCGCGAACCGTGGGTAACCGCGTCGGCCGGCGCCGCTCGAGGTGAGCTGCGAGCGATTCGTGCTGTGGATGAAGGCGGTCATCAGGTCGTAGGCGCCCACCGCGTGCGCATCGTCGAGGTCGAAAGTGGCCGCAGAGAGAAACTCTTTCTGCATATCCTTGATGGCCTTCAGATAGTCCCGGAAGGCTTTGTTCATCGAAGCGATGTCGGGATCTGGACTTCCAAGGCCGCCGCCGTCAGCGGACGCGTCTCTTGGCGTGCCGGACGCGGCGATGGCCAAGCAGGTGGCTCCGACGAGGAGTCCACCAACGAGTGATTTGGTGATGCGCCGATAGAGAGATCGGCTCGAGGATCGGGTTCTGTCTGACATGAGGTGCTCCCTTTGGGGGGGTGTTGGGGATTTCTGAAGAGGGGTTCCGCTGCTGGGGCGAGCAAGCTGCCCCTGTGAAACAAGAGGCACCCTATGTCTCATGTTTCAGCTCGAGATGCAAGATACAAAACACGAAATTTGTGTCTTGCGGTATTATGTAATGATATCGAAGCGATACTGGTGTCGATCATGTGCCCGGATCAGCAAACCGGGGTTCGCGCTTCTCAAAACTAGCGCCGATTGCCTCCATTTGATTGGGGCTACCCATGAGCGCGCCTGAACACTCGAACTCCATCGCCAAGCCGTCGGCCAAGGGCAGGAGGGCCGACTGGTTCAGCAGACGCTTGATGCTCCGGATCGCGTCCGGGCTCTTCTTCGCGATCACCGTAGCAAGCTCGTAGGCCGTCTCGTACGGCTTCTCGCTCACCTCGGTAGCCAGCCCGTACCGAGCCGCCTCCTCGCCGCTGATCGGCAGGCCGGTCATCGCCATCTTCTTCGCGACGTCGAGAGGCACTAGGCGGCGTAGCGCTTGCGATCCCGACATGTCTGGGACGAGGCCCCAGTTCACCTCGACGAACGCGAGCTTCGCGTCTGGCGCCACGACACGAACGTCCGCACCGAGCGCGATGTGAAGTCCCGCGCCATACGCAGCGCCGTGAACTGCGGCGATGACCGGGAAGGGCGCCTCGTACCAGACCCAGGCGGGCAATTGAAACCAACTCGCGCCGCCTTCGGTCTTGTCGTCGACGGCCTTCTTCACTTGCTCGGAGTCCGCGGTGAGCTGGCCGCTCATCATTGCAGCGAAGCTCATGAAGTCGAGCCCGCTACAAAACGCGGGCCCCTCACCGCGAAGAACGGCGACGCGGACGGACGGGTCAGCGCTGAGATCACGCCCGGCTTGGATCAGGCCCTCGAACATCGGCTGGTCGAGGGCGTTTCGCTTGTCCGGGCGGCACAGCCTGACTTCGGCGATTCCGTCCTTCACTTCGACTTGGACTCGTTCGTTCACGGCGGAAGGCCCTTGCTTACTTGTCTTTCTTGGGCTTCTTGGGCTTCTTCCCGCTATCCCGGATCGCCATGAGTCCGTTCTTGGTGCCGACATACGCCGTGCCGTCCGGGCCGAGGGTCACCGGGTCGAGGACGTTGTTCCAGAATCCCCCGTTTCCGACCCAAACCTCGAAGGCGCGTTCGCCGGTTTCCCAGCTCAGGGCCCCGAAGTACCAGCCGTTGATCGGGATGCCGAGCACCGGCTGCCCCTCTTTCACGGAATAGGTGTAGATGAGGCCAGTGGCCGTCGAGAGTCGCGGCGTCGTCTGCGCGCGAAACTCTTCGGTGTGCCAAACGAGGTCGCAGCCGCTGTAGTCGTCTCGCACGTGGACGCGCGTGAGGCCGGCCACGGTCTCGAGGGGGTTTCCAAAGGGGCCGGGATACCCAGCGTTGTTTTCCAAGACTAGGTCGTTGCCATAGCCGATCGGGGAGTTCTCGGTGGCGCTGCCGCCCACTTCGAACATGGGGAACTGGCAGATCTGCTCGCCAGTCTCGCGACGATAGACGTTGAGGTTGATTCGTTCGGCGGAGTTGTCGGCGATGGCGATCAGATCGTTGCGGTCGCCAAACAGCGTTGGCGTTGTCCCGGAGCCTTGTGACAGCAAGCCGCCCTGGCCTCCGTCATTCAAGTAGGGCCGTTGCCAAGTGATGCCGATCGAGCCGTCGTCGTTGACCCCCAATCGGTAGAGTTCGTCGACCGTGACGGCGTAGACCGCCCCATCGGTGTCGACGGCGAACCCGTTCTGTAGGAACTGGCCGAGCGCGAGGGTTTCGACCACACCCGTGTTCTCATCCAGATAGCCGATGATGCCGGGCTGTGTCGTGAACCAGAGGCGTCCCGCGTAATCGGGGAGCGCGTCCTGCAGAGGTGCGTCGGGGTCGTTGAGATCCGCGGTGAGATCGTAGTCGTCGATCAACTGCCACTCCCACTGCTTGTTCTTGACCTGGAGTGCTTCCCATCGTTGGATGCGCTGGTTGGACACGCCCACGAGAGCGCGCCCAAACTGGTCCACGTGGAAGTAGCCACCGCCCGAGCTGTCGGTGGTGATGTCCTCGGGCCGGCCAGCCGCGACCCAGGCGCGCAGCGGAAGCTCCTGCTCCGCAAGAACCTCGAGGCTGTGCGGGTCCATCAAGAAGAGGCGCACGCGCGCGATGCCGATGCAGATCGTGACGACGTTGCCATAGGAGTCGAACACCACCGTGGGGCAGGTCGCAGCGAGCAGGCCGAGCTGTCGCGAGGAGACGATCGGGTCGATACCTAGAGGCGCGTCGTAGTTCAGCGTGTCCGAGTTGTAGTTGTCGCCGTGCAGGCTGTTGCGACCTTGTTCTGCGAGGAAGTCGTTCGGAGGAATGACGATCGGCGGCAAGGGATTCGGGATGGCTTCGCTGCCGACGAAGCGCGGCAGGCCAAGCTGCTCCGGGGTCGAAGGCCATGAGAACAACTCGGGGTAACCAGAGTCCGGCGGAGCACCGTTGGCCGAAGCGCGGCCCACGACGCCCGCGAGGGCGACGATGGTGAAGAGGACGAAAGCGAGTGTGAGTGCGGCTGGGTGTCGGAAGTTGTGCATGGGATGGCTCCTGAGGTGAGGAGCCGACAGATACGTCAAAATCCACTTTGAAACAAGACACAAAATATGTTTTATGTATTGAACCTGGTCTTGATCAATAAACTTCAGTAGTTAGAAACCGACTAGCGGGAGCCATCATGGGCCTAGAAGCCAACCTTCGCCTGCTCGGGCGACTCGTCGCGGACAGCAACCAGCTCGGCATCGACGCCGTCGCCGAGCCGTTTGGACGCGCGTTGCCCTTGTTGCCAGCTTCGATCGCGACGCCCGACGCGCTCAACCGTCTGCTGAGGGAGCACGGCACGGAGGCCGCCGCGGGTGCTCAGGTGGCCTCGGTCGAGCTCCTCGACATCAAGTCGATCAGCAGCAACTGCAACAACTCGGTCGTAAGAGTGGACCAGGGCGCGACCGACTCGACGCTGCCGTCGACTCTCTTCGTCAAGCTTCCCTCGACTCAGATTTGGACGCGCCTCTTCTGCAACCTGCTCGGCATCTGGCGAAACGAATGTCACTTCTACAGGAACGCCGCGTCGCGTGTTCCGATCCGTGTGCCTCAGGCCTACGTGATCGCAGCCCGGGGTTCGCGGTTCGTCCTGGTGCTCGAAGATCTCCACGCGGACAGCGACCTCCAGCTCTTCACCAACCTCGACATGATCGCGGGGGCGAGCGTCGAGCGTGCGAAGAAATGCTTGAGCACATTTGCGTCTCTGCACGCTGCGTTCCACGGCCTGAGCTCCGAGGAGCGCGCAGCGATCCTTCCGCCAGAGCTCCACCCCTTCAACTCGCCCAACGCTCGAGTTCTCAGCCCGGTGCTCAGCCACGCGGCGATCGGTCCTTGTCATCGCAAAGCGCCGGACCTGTTCCCGAAGGACATGGTCGAGCTCTACCAGCAGGCAATGTCGAAATACGACGACCTGATGGCGTATTGGTACCGGGAGCCGCTCACCTTGATCCATGGCGACAGCCACCTCGGGAATTTCTTCGTGACCGGCGATCGGATGGGCATGCTCGATTGGCAGGCGGTGCAATGGGCCAAGGGGATCCGTGACGTGCAGTACTTCCTGATCAATTCCTTGCGGGAAGAGATGCTCGCGGCCCACGAGCGTGAGCTCATCGAACACTACGTTGCCGAGCTCGAACGCCACGGCGTGACGCTCCCCTACGAAGAGGCCTGGGAACAGTACCGAGCCTACTCGTTTCAGACCCTGATGACCGCGGTCGTCTCCCTCGGCACCGCCTCGATGACCGACATGGACGAGGTTCTCGAGACCATTCTGTCCCGCTCCGTTGCCGCAGTGAGGAGGCTGGGCTTCGGCGATTGGCTGACGGAGCTCACCCGCAGCTGAGCTACTCGATGTCGCGCATCATCACGGCGCCGTTCAAGGTGCCGATGTACATGGTGCCGTCCGGGTGCAGGTGCACCTGGCCCGTAATCGGGTCGAACTCCGCATCGTCTCCGACGTAGGCCCGGAAGATCTCGTCCCCCGTCTCCCAAGAGTGCGCGACGAGATAAAAGTGATCCTCGTCGTCGACGTCGACGTCCGCGCCGTAGCCCCACACCACGCCGGTTGCCGTGGCGAGCTGAGCGCTGTTGGCGATCGAATCGTCGTTCTTCCAGACAGGCTCATAGTCGGTAACGGTGCCGGTCTCATTCCTCACGACGCGGTACCGTTCCATCCCCGTGTGCGTGGTTCGTGCAGGCGTGAACGCGCCCCCGTAACCACTGTCGTTCACGAAGAGAAGCTCGTCTCCGTAGCCGACGGCGGTATTCTCCGTCGCGCTCTCATCTGGACGGAACAGAGGGATCTCGGTCCGCCTCTCGCCGGTTGCACGATCGAACACCACCGCGTTGATCTGGCTTGGCGCGTTGTCGCAGATGGTGATCAGGTCTTCTTCAGTCCCGAAAAGCGTCGGGCTGGTGCCGGAACCGGGGAGGAGGACTCCCGTGCCCTCGCCGGGGTCATATTCGGCACGCCAATCCTGCTTGATGTCTCCGTTGTCATCGACCGACAACCGATAGAGAGCCAGATACGTCACCATGTAGACGCCGGCCTCGTCGACGACCATCGAGTTTTGGAGCCCCTCCCCGAGGTTGGTCATCTTGATCTCGTCGGTCTCGGGATCCAGGTAGCCAACCCTACCGTCCGTCACCATGAACCAAAAGCGACCTTCGAAATCGAGGACCGTGTCTTGAAGCCCCGGCCCATCCAACTCCACCCATGGATCGAGGCCCGGGACCTCCTTCGAGAAGTCCTGGACGAACTCAGGCGCGCCATCCACCACTTCGATGTGGTAGCGCTCGAGCCGATTGTTCGGGGGACCGATGAAGATGTTTTCATCCTCATCCATCGTGAAATAGGCGCCGCCGGCAGCGTTTGGCCGGAACGGCCGAACCCCGAGATCCCTCTCTGCCACGATGTTCAAGTTCTCGTTGTCGAACATCGTGAGCATGACATGCACCTCCGTGTCCGCTCGGAAACACGAGCCGATGAGATAGCCGTTCTTCAGCATAGTCATCATCGCGCAGATGCCCGTAAGCTCGCCTAGCTTGTGGGTCGCCACCTCGATGGCGGGGCCCGCCACACCGGTGCGATTGTACGCGGCCGAGTTGTAGTGGTCGTTGTGGATGCGCGAGTCGTCCTCGCTGAAGAACGGATGTGGCGTGATCTCGAGCGGGGGGATCGGCTGCGGCACCACGGGGCTTCCCACGTACGGTTCGATCCGAAGCTCTTCAGGTGTCGAGCGTTCCATCGGCACCGCGATGTGGATCGGCTCAAACCGAGCGTCGGCGGGGGCAGTGCTGCTCTCACCACAGCCAACCACAAACAGCGCCATCAGCGCCGAGAAGAGAAATGCAAACCTGAGGGCTCCAAGATGGGAGAAAGAAAAACAATGCATGGCCAGGCTCCTTATCCGCGCTACAGCTGATTGACAAATCGCCCGCCCCATTTGGCACATGAAACAAATTATGTCA
>CALLDH010000002.1 GCA_937998345.1 uncultured bacterium
GGCGGTGGTACGGGTACGGGCGCAGCGCCGATCATTTCCCAGGTGGCGCAAGATCAGGGTGCGTTGACGGTTGGCGTCGTCACCAAGCCTTTCCTCTTCGAAGGACGCAAGCGTTCCAAGAACGCGGAGCGCGGTGTTCAGGAGTTGATCGACACGATCGACAGCATCATCACGATTCCAAATCAGCGCCTCTTCGCGCTCGGTGACGACGACATCACGATGCTCGATGCCTTCGCGCGCGCCGACGACGTGCTGCTCCAAGCGGTTCAGGGGATCAGCGACCTCATCATCAATGCAGGCATGATCAACGTCGACTTCGCCGACGTGAAGACCATCATGGTGAACAACGGACGCGCGCTGATGGGAACCGGTATTGCGAAGGGCGACCGACGCGCGCTCGAGGCGGCCGAGATGGCGGTGAACTCACCACTCCTCGACGAGGTCTCGGTACAGGGCGCGACCGGCATCCTCATCAACTTCACGGCGGGCCCGGACATCAAGCTCCGCGAAATCAACGAAGCGGCTGGCCTGGTTCAGCAGGCAGCGCACGAGGAGGCCGAAATCATCTTCGGCGTCGTCACCGATCCCGAGCTGGCAGACACGGTGAAGGTGACGGTCATCGCCACTGGGTTTGAGAAGATGGCGCATGCGCCGATTCCGCTAGGTCTTCACCAAGCGATGTCGAGCAATCAGAGCTCCAACGGTGCTTCCGCCGGTAGGGCTACGCGAGGCGCACCCGCACGGGCCGAAGATTTCTCCTCGACGCTCGAGGGGGTGCCTGCTGCGGTCCCGCAGACGGCTGGTACGAGGGCCTTTGGGGCAAGCGCGCTTCACGATGAAGCCGTCCTCGACATCCCCGCGTACCTACGTCGCGGCACACCTGGTGCCGAGTAAGCTAAGAGTTATTTCATACACTTAGCTTGAAGCCCGGACCCGTCCGGGCTTTTGACTTTGGGGCTAGAGGGAGAGGTCGGGCGGGCCGTACGGCTAGGTCACGTAAACGTTACGTAAAATGAGCAGGAATCACTTTGCAGACTGGGGCAAACCGGGTAGTTTCCACTGCGAAGGGCTCAGAGATTTCGTTCGAATTTCACCCATCTAGCTTAAAACTTGGCATACTTTGAGGACGGGTTGATGGAGAGGAAGAGTGTTCAGTTGAGTGAGAGTGTGCGCCGCAGGTGCCCCTGCTTCGGCGTTCTGTGCTTTCTGTGCGCATTCGTCACGTCGTTGTTTGGGGCCGAGAGCGCTTCGGCAGACACTCCGCTCCCCGCCATCAAGACAATGCCCCTCGCCGCGCCCGCCTCGGTGCTGGGCATGACAAACCCGTACCTCGTGGCTGCCGCGATGAAAACACCGGAGGTCCGAGGGTTCACCCTCTCGCAAGACATCCGCGATCTCGCCGCGCAGGTCGAGAGGCTCGCACGCTACGGCGTTGACCTGAATCAACGCAAGATGTCGCACACTGAGAAGCTTCAGCTTCGGGTGGACACTCGAGTCCGAGGCGTCGGCGGCGTGGTCCAACTCCGTTACCGACACTAGCCGCTGCAGCTCTGCTAGCTTGCGCGCCATGTCGGAGAAGCCCTTCCGTGTGTTGCCAGAGCTGACCGAGACCACCCGTCACTTCTGGGAGGGTGGGCGAGAGGGCGAGTTGCGTTTCCCCCGCTGCCAGGAGTGCGGCACCTGGGTCCATCCACCCACGCCGATCTGTCCAGGGTGTCTGAGTAAGGACCTGGCAGTCGAAGCGGTCTCAGGCACGGCCACAGTTCTGACTTTTACGCTGAACCACCAGCACTGGGTGCCCTCGCCGGACCATCCGTATGCCATTGCGATCGTCGAGCTCGACGAGCAGGAGGGGCTGCGCTTGACGACCAACGTGGTGAACTGCGCCGCGGAGGACGTACGTATCGGGATGCGAGTGCAGGTCGTGTTCGACCAGTACGAAGACGTTTGGATCCCGCTCTTCCAGCCGGTGGAGGGCTCGTGACAGACGTGCTCGAACGCAAGGCCTGCCTGACGGGGGTGGGTCAGTCGCAGGTTGGCAGGCGCTTAATGCGCGATCCGCTCGAGTTGACCCTCGACGCGTGCATTGCAGCGATCGAGGACGCGGGTCTCACACTAGACGACATCGATGGCCTTTCGACCTACCCGGGTGGCGTCGACTTGTCGCCGGGCTTCAGCGGCGCTGGCATCATTCAAGTGCAGGACGCGTTGAGGCTCGAGCTGAACTGGTTCACGGGCGGGGTCGAGATGCCCGGCCAACTCGGCTCCGTAATCAATGCCTGCATGGCGGTGGCCACCGGACTGGCCCGCCACGTGCTGTGTTTTCGGTCGATCTGGGAATCCACGGCGCAAGGTACGGGCGGTCGGGGCGGCTTCGGCGTCGGCAACGGTGGCGACGGCGGCCCACCGCGTGTCGGCGAAGAAATGCAGTGGACGATTCCCTTCCGCGCGTATTCGCCTGCCAACTGGATTGGCCTGTTCGCCCAGCGTCACTTCCACGAGTTCGGCACGACACGCGAACAGATGGCGCAGATCCCGCTCAACGCCCGCAAGAACGCGCAGCTGAATCCGAAAGCGATCTATCGCGACCCCCTGACGATGGACGACTATCTTGCCTCGCGCCTGATCTCGACACCGTTCTGCCTCTACGACTGCGACGTGCCGGTCGACGGCGCGACCGCGGTGATCGTGTCGCACGCCGATGCGGCCAAGGACTGCCGCAAACCACTACTACAGGTAGAGGCTGTCGGCTCCGCGCTGCGAGGACGCCCGTCCTGGTACTTGTTCGACGACCTCACCACGATGGCCATGCGAGATGCAGGGAAGATGCTCTGGGAGCGAACAGACTTGATGCCGGCGGACATCGACGTAGCCGAGCTCTACGACGGCTTCAGCTTCCTGACGATGTCCTGGCTGGAGGCGCTTGGCTTCTGTGGCAAGGGCGAGAGCGGCCCGTTCATTGAAGGCGGGCAACGCATCGCACGCGATGGCGAGCTTCCCCTCAACACCGATGGCGGGCAGCTATCGGCGGGTCGCCTCCACGGCTACGGCTTCCTGCACGAGGCCTGCGTGCAGCTTTGGGGCGAGGGCGGTGAGCGGCAGGTCCCGGGAGATCCCGCGGTGGCGGTGGCTGCGGCAGGTGGAGGAACGCAGGCAGGGTGCTTGCTGCTCACCCGGGGCTAGCGCGAGCTTCAGCGTCAGTGTCCGCGCCACTGTCAGTGTCGGTGTCAGTGCGAGCACCGGTGATGCTCAGCCGCCCGTCCGTGGTGCCATCGCGGCCGAGTCTAGATACTCGTCGAGTCGCAAGACCTTGCCGTTCTCTAACGTCGCCACCAGGCACGCGCGCGCTTCTACGGCTCAGACGTCGCTCGCCTCGATCCGCCCACGCAAGGCGTCAGCGAGCTTCACGTGCTCATGGTCATTCTGCAGTGGATCCCTATTGATTAAGGGGCGACCACCTCAAACGAGATCGCCTCGGAGTCTGGTGCAAGCGCGATGGCGCTGCATTCCTCGGACTCCTCCGTGAGCGTAGCGTCCCCGCCGGGCACGAGCTCCGTGCCGTCGCTGGTGACGAGGCCGTCCATGGATATCGCGAACGCGACGAGATCGAGGGTCACCGGCCCGTTTCCATCTGCGGTCGCGGGCGTGTCCACCGTATTGAGCAAGAAGTCGGCTGTGACTTCCGCTGGAGTGCCTTCGAGCTCGTTCTGCGCTTCGACCGGGCTGGCGTTGGAGATGGAAAGGCCCACGGTTGCGAACTGGGTTCGAGCATCCGGAGCAAGGTTCCCCAGGGTTGCGAGCAGGGGTACACTGATGTCGGCGCTATGGGTTACCGCGCTCTCGATGCCTTGCGTCAGCACGCCGTCTGGCTCGACCGAGCCCTTCGCAGTGATCGCGATCTCGAGGTCGAATGGGCCGGCGAGCGTGTCAAACTCGCACCGCATTTCGTAGCGTGCTTCCTGCTGGAAACCGCTTCCACCGGCGGCACACTCCTCGGCGAGGCTGCTGGGGTCGACCGGACCATTCACCGGAGCCTCCGGCGAGTACCAAATCGGGGAGGTCCAAGCCCGCTCCTGAATCGTCGGCTCGACTCGCGGAAGGCAGCATGGCTGGGCGACATTGGCCTCGTCGTTGCAGTCGATCGCGGCACACTGGGCTAGGTTCAAGCCGTTGGTGGGGTCGCAGCACTCTTCGTCGATCGGGCGATCACCGTCGCAGTCGTAGTCTTGCTCCACACATTGAATGGTCGTCCAGCGGCAGCTCGGGTTCTCGATGACCCGGGCGTAGTAGTAGGCGCGCTGTGACGGATCGAAGTCCGCGTCTTCCCAGACTTCGCAGAGATCTGAAAAGCCGGCGCCCTGCGGCTCGCAGGTACTAAGGTCGACGGAGGCTTCGTTGTTTGGGTTGCCCGCTACCTCGTGAACCTCGACCTGGTACTCGCCATCTTCGAGCCAGCCCTTGATGATTTGGATGCGCTGAAGTGGCGTCGCTTGCGCGTCCTGTCTGGCGGACACGATGAATTTTGGAGTGGCGCCCGCGGGTGCCTCGAACAAGTCGCCGCCCATGGGGACGCCCTGCTCGTACGCAAGCTCGACGAAGTTGGGATCGGCGCAGACGTCGTCGGGGAGATCCCAGCCGCCAAAGAAGCGAGGCACGATCCGCGTGCCGCTGGTCGCGAACGTCTCCTTGCGTTGCATGGCTTCGAAGAGCGCTCCACGGGAGTTCTCCTCGGCCCACACACCAGCGAGACCGCCCGGGCTCATATAATTGATGTCCGGAAAGGCTTCCGGGAAGATCTCCCGGTTCGATAGGCCGGCACCACCGTGCCCCTTGAACTCAGCTTCTTCGTCGAAGCCCGGGGCTGCGATGTGAGTATCCGTGGCGGAGATCATGCCGTGCTTGAAGGGGTTGGCGCCGAGGCTCTCCTCGAGCTTCATGCCCTCGCCAAATGCAGATCGAAGGAAGTCGTTCGGGTTGGGCGCCATGAAGATCTCTTGATTCGCGCCTGCCAGGTTGTCGAAGGGAAGTAACTCAAAGCCGCAGAGTTCATCCGGGATCGGTTCGCCGGGCAGGCATTCGGACGCGCCCTTGTGCTGGTATACCTCGATGATCGGCTCCATCGCGTTGCGCGCAGCGACGTACTCCCGGTTGAATGGCTCGCCGTTACAGCGCTCGTCCTTGAAGAACAGGCCTGCGGCGAGGTTCGAGTTGTGGGGAATCGAAAAGGCCTCGCAGCCGGTTCCTGCGTTCATGCAGTGGGTGTACAGCGCGTCCCAGAGCTGTTCGACGTGCGGCGCGTCGAAGTAGCCGATCGCCGCTTCCGGAACGTTTTCGTCCCTGAAGATGATGTTTCGGTGGAGGTTCCTGGATCCGGGGCCCGCACTCCACTCGTAGCCGACGAAGGAGGTGAACTCACAAGCCTCCGTCCGGTCATAGGCCGCTTCCGCTGAAGCCTGAACGGAGCCCCAGACGTCCATCCCCGCTTCGATGCAAGCCTGGCCGCCGTCACCGCATAGCGCGGGATACGAAGCGCTCTGAGGCGGATTGCTCAAGCCGGCATTGAGGCGGAAGAACGCGCTGTCCGGATCCTCACGGAACAGGACGCAGTCCGGATCGTCATACGGTTCGGAGCTTGGGTCTTGGCAGACCGACACCGTGCCCATGAACTCGGCGTGGTCGCTGAGCATGACGAAGTCGACTGGGCGAGCGAGCTGAGCGGTACGGCTCGGGTTGCCGTCGGCGTCATAGGGCTGGAGCCCAATTTCGGTACCGTCGCGCGCGAAGGCATAGGCCTCGTCCGGCCCAGGGCGGGTGCCGTTGAGGTTCGCGTCTAGTGAGAGGTTCGTGTGAACGTGCGTGTCGCCGAAGAACGGGTCGCGAAGCGGGTTGTACGAAGCGCACTGAACCTTGCCGGGCCCAGTTGGACTCTCTGCGTCGCTCCCGCAGCCAACGCCAAACAACAGCACACCGGTCACGACCGACAGGTACAAAAGCCAAGTCATCAGAGTCGGCGACTATAGCTCAATCAGTGAGCCTGGCGAGACTCCCGATGCTGAGAACCGGGTCGTGGTAGAATGCGCCATTCGTGGCACGCAAAAAGCATCACATCGTCCTCGTCCCCGGTCTCTTTGGTTTCGCGCGCCTAGGTGGCTTCGACTATTTCACCCACGTCGAGGAAGCGCTCGCAAGCCGCTTCTTGGAGCGCGGAGCGGACTGCGAGTTCGTGCTGGTGTCTTCGCCACCGACCGGCTCGATCGTGCACCGCACGCAGGTGCTGATGGACGCGATTCAAAAGGCTTGCTCCGAAGACGCGGGGGGCATCCACCTGCTTGGGCATTCGACCGGAGGCTTGGATATTCGGCTCCTGGCCTCTCCGACGGCCTGGCCCGCGCTGCCCGACTGGTTTGGTCGGGTCCGAACGGTCACCAGCATTGCCACGCCACACTACGGCACGCCCCTCGCGTACTTCTTTACGACGCTCGCGGGCACTCGGCTCCTAGAGGCCCTCTCTCTGTTGACGTACGTGACACTCCGCGCCGGCGGACCACCGCTTACTGTGCTGACTCCGATCATCGCCTCTCTCGGTAGGGTCGATCAGGCCTTTGGGTTCGAAAGTAGCCTTCTTGAAAAGACGACGGAGCTTCTGCTCAGCTTCTTGGGGGAAGAAGGCCTGACCGAAGTTCAAGAATGGTTCGACGGGATTCGAAGCGATCAGGGCGCAATCATCCAACTCACACCGGAGTCGATGGACATCTTCAATGCCGGCGTCGAAGACAATCCAAGCCTTCGCTATGGATCCGTGGTCACGCGAATGCCGCCCCCGGGGCCGGTGCGGTTGCTGAAGAACCTGCGGTCTCCGGTCAACGCGCTATCCGCGGCCATCTTCTCGACGCTCTACGTCGGTGCGGGCCGCACATCGAAAGTGTATCCGCCGCCAGGTCCCGCCCCCGAGGTTCGCCAGTATCTAGAGCAGAAGCTCGAGCGCGAAATCGATAACACACTCAACGATGGCATGGTTCCGACCACCAGTATGATTTGGGGTGAGGTCTTGTGGGCGGGGACGGCGGATCACCTCGATGTCCTGGGTCATTTCCACGGTGACCGCGACTCATCGCACACCGACTGGATGGTCAGCGGCGCAGGCTTCGATGAATCCGACTTCGACGAAGTGATGGATGCGGTCGCGGATTTTCAATTGGGGAAACGCTAGAGCCCGCGCCCCGGGGAACACGCCACCCTTGCGAATCCCAACTGCAGCACCGGAGACCGGCACGCGCCGCACGTGCTCGCGAGCGGGACCCGCTCGGCCATCTCCTTACGTCGAACTACGGCTAGCCTCCCCCCCACTCGCTGTGCCGCACATCGCGAGCCGCTCTCCTGTGTAGAAGTCGACGCACGAGGGGCGTCGTGTGTGTCGTGCTTCGCATTAACCCCTCGAAAAAGGGGACTGTCCCCTTTTTCGAGGGGTTAATTTTGTTGGTGCCGGGGGTTAGTCGTCGAGGCCGTAGGCTGCTCGGTGGGCGGCTAGGTAGTCGATGTAGTACTTCGCTGGCTGTTCAGGCTCGACTTCTCCGGCCGCTGTTGCTGCCGTGAGTTGCTTCATCAGGTCGCCGAGGCGCTTGGATGGGGGGACTCCGAACTCCTTCATGATCTCCGTGCCCAAGCCCTTCGGCAGAGGCGCGACCTTGCGGTCCTCTTCTTGGAGGTCGCGGATGCGTTTTGCGAGCAAGCTGATCTGGCGCACACCTCGACGTCGCTTCTCTGCACGCTTGGTCGTGATGTCGGCGCGGCTCAGGTCGAGGAGGTCGCGGAGACCATCGGTCATTTGGTTGTAGAAGCGGCGGACGGCAGCGTCGGTCCAGTCTTCGTCGTACTGGGCGGCGCGGAGGTGGTGGAGGATCAGGAAGTGCACGCGCTCACGCTGGTCGCCCTCGAAGCCGAGGCGTTCGGCGACGCGTTTGCGGAACATGGCAGCGCCCACTTCAGCATGGCCGTGGAATGTCACGTTGCCGTGGTCGTCGATGCGGCGTGTCTTGGGTTTGCCGATGTCGTGGAGCAGTGCGCCCCAGCGTACCTCGATCCGCGGAACCGATTGCTTCACGACCTGCTTGGTGTGCAACCAGACGTCCTTGTGGCGCCACTCGTTGTCGCCGAAACCCACCATCGCGGCGACCTCCGGAAGCCAGGCATCGAGGCAGCCCACCGATTCGACTGCGTCGAGCCCCGGTTCCGGATGCTTGGAAGTGAGCAGTCGGTCCATGTGCTCGCGGAATACAGGCAGTGGGACGGAGCGCCATTCGGCCGGTGTGGGGCGCTCGCGCTTCTGATCGAGCAGCGTCGGGTCACCGGCCACCTCGGCCGCCCAGGTCAATGCGTCAATGGCCCGATCGGGCGTCGCCTCGTGTGCTACGGACATCGCTCAGCCTAGTATATCGCTTAGCGCCTCACCGAAACGTTGATTCTCTTCGGGGGTGCCGATCGTGATCCGGATGCAGCTTCGAAGCCGCGAATCACCGGTCGAAAATTGCCGCACAGCAATGCCGCGGTCCAGTAGAGCGCGGCAGAGCTCCGGGACCGCGCCCGTGTACTGGACGAGCAGGAAGTTCGCATCGCTCGGGAAGCATTGGAGCGCCTCGTAGCGGTCGAGCTCGGTGGCCAGTCGCTCGCGCTCGGCGACGACGGTCGTGATGCCCTCTTCGAGAAGCGGGGCCAGGTCGGTCAACGCGAGCGTCGCGATGGCCTGAGAGGCTGTGTTCAAGTTGAAGGGCTGGCGTACCTTCTCGAGCTCCGCCGACAGAGCCTCGTGAATGCGTACCCAGCCGACCCGAATCCCGGCAAAGCCCACCTTCGACAGCGTGCCCATCAGTGCACAATGAGGCCGGTCCTCCGCAAACGTCGCGAACGACTGTCCGGAGTAGGGGCCGTATGCTTCGTCGATCACGTGTAGCGTCCCCGGAAATGCGTCGACGAGGCTTTCAATCTTGTCGCGCGAAAAACAATTGCCAGTCGGATTGTTGGGGCTCGCGTAGTACACCAGATTTGGCTTGGTACGCCCGAGCGCATCGGCCATGGCGTCCGCGTCTAGATCCCAGGCGCCGTCGAGTGGCACGCCCAGCGGTTCCCAGCCGTGGGCGCGACTCGTGATTCGGTACATTACGAAGGTCGGGTCCGGGAATACGACCACTGGCCGTTCGGCGCCCGGCCTGGGCTGTGACATCGCCGTCGCCAGCGATGCGATCAGCTCGTCCGAACCTGCGCCGAGCACGTACTCGTCCGGGCTTCCACCAAGCCCACGAGCAAGTGCCTCGCGGAGCTCCGACGCTCGCCCATCGGGATATCGATGCATCTCCGTCGCGTGCAGGACCGCGGCGATTCGCGCGCGGGCCTCGGGAGGCAAGGCAAATGGGCTCTCGTTCGCGTCGAGCTTCACCGCGGGCGGGGCAGGGGGCACCCGATACGCGGATAGCTCGTCGAGCTCAGGGCGAAATAGTGCTTTGAGGGATTCGATAGACATGTGGATTCACCGGTCCGGCGGAGTCATTGCACGCCGCGGGCACGTGTAAAGCGGTCGTCCAGAGTCAGCGAATCAGTGTAAAACCTGGTCGGCTTGCTCTCGCGCCTCTTCGAGGGCGCGGCTGATGACGTGGGCGTCCTTGGCGTCCGGGCGGGCCTCCAGATAGGCGGCCAGGTCTTCGGAGGCTGCTCCGTAGGTGCGCAGTGCGTGGGCGAGTAGACCGCGGTCACGGCGGTGCTCCGGCGCCTGCGTCAGCTCGACCAAGTGGTCGCACGCGAGCATGGCGCGCGCGTAGTCACCCTGGCGGCGATGCGCATTCTTCAGGTTCGCCAACATGCGAATCGTGATGGTGAGGCAGTCCACCGGCTCGAGGTAGCTCGGATGCAGCGCCATCTCCGCTCCGAGGAACTGCCCCGCTAACTTTCGCAAACCCTGACCGTCTAGAAGCTCCCCGCCGTGGAACGGGTCTTGATAGACGCCGTCCGGCCCGCCGACACGAACCAAGAAATGACCGGGGAACCCGACGCCTTCGACTTCCATGCCGGCGCGCTCCCCGACGGCCATCGTCAGCACCGAAAGTGAGATTGGAATTCCCTTGCGGCGGATCAGGACTTTGTCGAGGTAGCTGTTGTACGGATTGTAGTAATCATCGCGCTCGCCCTCGAAGCCGAGCTCCTGGAAGAGCAACTCTGCGAGGATTCGTCCGTCGCGCTCGGGAGTCGAACGAAGGCCACGTCGGATCAGTACTTCGGCGCCCAGACCGTCGAGGCCGCGCCGCACTGCGTGGTCATCGAGAAGCGGGTTGGCTTCCTTGGCGATGACAATGGCGACGTCCTCGACCCGTACGTTGGGACGTTGAAGCAGTGACATCAAGGGATCTGCGCTCGCCACGATTTTAACCTTGCTTTGAAGTAGATTGACTCATGGTTCGCTGATGTCGAGCCGAGCAATGTGCTACACCGGCTTTGATCACAAGCCTATGTGCTGTTCCAATGCTTGACGAATTTCTGCACACATTGGAGCACGGCCCCCAGTACTGGGCCTACGCGCTCGTCGTCGCGGCTGCGGCGATCGAATACGTTTTCCCGCCAGTCCCGGGAGACACGGTCGCTCTCTTTGCGGTTGCGTTGGCGGTTCGCGCCCAATTGAGTTGGGTGTTCGTGTACCTCTCGATGACACTAGGCGCGCTTCTAGGGGGGCTCGCGGCCTGGGGTTTTGGCGTGTGGCTCGCGAACCACGAAGAGAGTTGGCCTTCGTTTCTCAAAACTCCAGGCGCGACGCGCGCTCTCGACGCAGTGCGTCGTGGTTACGACCGACACGGCGCGATGTACCTCGTCGCCAACCGTTTCCTACCGGCTCTTCGAGCTTTCTTTTTCGTCGGTGCCGGCGTGTCCCGCATGAACGTCGGCCCGGTGATCGTCTTTGGAGGAATCTCGGCGGCGCTTTGGAACGCACTCCTGATGGGCATCGGCTACGCAGTTGGCAGCAACTGGGACGTGCTGCGCGACTTGGCCGAACGCTACGCCGTTGCGACGTTGATCCTCGTCGTCATCGCGCTCGTCGGTCTCATCGCCCGATTCGTTTGGGACGGCAGACGCGGCGCCTAGCGCTTGCGGCTCTCGATCGGTGTGTCGGCCTTCACCATGGAGCGCACGAGCTCGCGATTCATCCGCGCAATCCACCTCAGGCTTACGCCCTTCGGACAGGCTTCTTCGCATTCGCCGTGGTTCGTGCAGCCACCGAAGCCTTCGGCGTCCATCTGCGCCACCATCTGCCGGGCGCGGTCCTGGCGTTCGGCCTGTCCCTGCGGAAGCAACGACAGGTGAGAGATCTTGGCGGCGGTGAAGAGGCTGGCGGACGCGTTGGGGCAAGCTGCGACACAGGCGCCACAGCCGATGCACTCCGCCGCGTCCATCGCATGGTCAGCGATCGCTTTGGCGATTGGCATCTCGTTGGCCTCGGGAGCGCTTCCCGTTCGGATCGAGATGTACCCGCCGGCCTGGATGATCCGGTCGAGGGCCGTCCGGTCGACGACCAAGTCTTTGAGAACCGGGAATCCGCTCGCCCGCCAAGGCTCGAGCCAAATCTCGTCGCCGTTGTTGAACTGCCTCATGTGGAGCTGGCAGGTGGTCGTGAGCTTTTGAGGGCCGTGGGCCACGCCGTTGATCACCATCCCGCAGGTGCCACAGATGCCTTCCCGGCAGTCGTGGTCGAACGCGATCGGCAATTTGCCGTTTTCGATGAGCTCTTCGTTCACGACGTCGAGCATTTCGAGGAACGACATGTGCGTCGTGATCTCTTTCGCCTGGTACGTCTCGAACCGGCCGGACGCATTCGGCCCGTCTTGGCGCCACACGTGGAGAGTCAGATTCAGCAGTTCTTCACTCATCGATAGGCCCCTTACTTGTAGCTCCGCTTGGTGGGCTTGACGTACTCGAAGGTCAAAGGCTCCTGGTTGAGCCTGGGCTCGCCGGGGTTGCCGGTCCACTCCCACGCGGCGACGTAACTGAAGCGCTCGTCGTCTCGGAGAGCCTCGCCGTTCTCTTCGTACTCTTCACGGAAGTGACCGCCGCAGCTTTCCTCGCGCTTCAAGGCGTCGAGGCACATCAGCTCCCCGAGCTCGAAGAAGTCGGCGACGCGCCCCGCCCTCTCGAGCGTCTGGTTGAGCTCTTCGCCGCTTCCCGTGATCTTCACCTCGCGCCAGAACTGGTCGCGGAGCTTCGGAATTTCGCGGAGCGCTTCTTCGAGCCCCTCCTTGTTGCGAGACATACCGCATTTGGTCCAGATGATCCGACCAAGCTTGCGGTGGAAGTACTCCGGCGCGTGCTTGGGGTCGGGTGCGTTCATCAACTTCTGAACGCGCTCCTCGACGGCCTCGACCGCGCCAATCACATCGGCGTGATCTTCGGTGAGAGGGGGCAGCGTGCGCACCTCGCCCAGGTAGTTGCCCACCGTGAACGGCAGCACGAAGTATCCGTCCGCCAGACCCTGCATCAGGGCCGAAGCACCAAGACGGTTTGCACCGTGATCGGAGAAGTTCGCCTCGCCGCCGGCGAAGAGTCCCGGGATCGTCGTCTGCAAGTTGTAGTCTACCCAGAGGCCGCCCATGGTGTAGTGGGTCGCCGGGTAGATGCGCATCGGTGTCTTGTAGGGGCTGTCGCCCGTGATGCGCTCGTACATGTCGAAGAGGTTGCCGTAGCGTTCCCGGATCGTCTGCTCGCCGAGACGTCCGATCGCATCACCGAAGTCGAGATAGACGCCTCTGCGTTCGCCATCGACCTCAGGTCCGACCCCCAGGCCATCGTTCGTCACGTAGAGGGCGTTGCGCGAAGCCACGTCACGCGGAACGAGGTTGCCGAACGCCGGGTAGCGCTCTTCGAGGTAGTAGTAGCGCTCGGCCTCGGGAATATCCTCCGGGCGCTTGGTGACATCTTCCTTGCGGCGCGGGACCCAGACGCGTCCGTCATTGCGGAGCGACTCGCTCATCAGCGTCAGCTTCGACTGATAGGTGCCGGCCTGCGGGATGCAGGTTGGGTGGATCTGCGTGTAACAGGGGTTTGCAAAGGCCGCGCCGTGGCGGTGGGCGCGCCACACCGCCGTGCAGTTGCAGCCCTTGGCGTTGGTCGAAAGGTAGAAGACGTTGCCGTAGCCACCGGTGCACAGGACGACCATGTCGGCGATGTGTGGGCTGACCTTTCCGCTTTTCATGCAGCGCGTGACGATGCCGCGTGCGCGACCGTCGTGAATGATCACGTCGAGCATCTCCGTGCGCGAGAACATCTCGACCGTACCGGCCTCGATCTGGCGACTGAGTGCCTGATAGGCGCCGAGCAAGAGCTGCTGGCCGGTCTGCCCGCGCGCGTAGAACGTGCGCGACACCTGTGCGCCGCCAAAGGAGCGATTGCCGAGGAGGCCGCCGTATTCACGGGCAAACGGCACACCCTGCGCCACCGCCTGATCGATGATCTGCACGCTCAGCTCGGCCAGCCGGTACACGTTCGACTCACGTGAGCGGAAGTCGCCGCCCTTCACGGTGTCGTAGAACAAGCGATAGATGCTGTCGCCGTCGTTTTGGTAGTTCTTGGCGGCATTGATGCCGCCCTGGGCGGCGATGCTGTGCGCACGCCGCGGGCTGTCCTGATAACAGAAGCACTTGACGTTGTAGCCCATCTCGCCGAGCGATGCGGCCGCTGCGCCACCGGCGAGCCCGCTGCCGACCACGATGACGGTGTACTTCCGGCGATTGGCGGGCGCGACGAGCTTGTTCGCCTCTTTGTGCTTGTCCCAGCGGTTTTCGATTGGACCGGTCGGTTCGTTCGATCGAAGTTCCATGACGACCCTTACAGTGTGACGATCCCCGCGAGCACCGCGATCGGGAACGACAGGTTCCCGATCGTGATCGCGGCTGAAATCGCGATGGCTGCATCGCGGCGATACGAGTTGTAGCGAGGATGGTTGGCGCCCAGCGTCTGGAACGCACTGTAGATGCCGTGGAAGATGTGAAAGCCGAGGGCCACATTGCCCACGATGTATACGCTGGCGATCAACGGGTCCTGAAACCCTTCGACCACGTTCCGATACACCTCACCCGGATGCGCCGGAAGGATCGTGAAATGCAACAAGTGGTAGATGATGAAGAGAAGAAGAATCGGGCCTGACCAATACATCGTGCGCGCGGCGTAGTCGGTCGCGAGGTCCTTGCGCTTCTGATAGCGAGAACCCCTAGCTTGACGATTGCGCGCCCATAGCGAGAGGGCGGACGAGATGTGGGCGCCAAGCGCAAAGAGCAGCACCAAGCGCGTTCCCCAAACGAGAGGCGGCAAGCTCTGAAGCTTCTCGGCATAGCCGTCCATGGCTTCGGGGCCGAGGTAGAGGTTCAGGTTGCCCAGGAAGTGGCCGATCGTGAAGCCGACGATGATGAGCCCGGAGAGGGCCATGATCACCTTCTTACCGATGGTCGTTTGTTGCAGCGTCAGGGCTCGTTGCATGGGTTCTCCTCAGAGCCCGGCGTTCCAGGCGGCCGATTCATACATCCACCGGCCATGGCTTGCCACTTGGCGGGCGGAAAAAGCAGAGGTTTCAGAGCGCGGGGGGGTCGTAGTACTCCACGAAATCGCCGCGGAAGGTTTCCAGCACCGTGACGCCGCCTTCCTCGCTCACCAGGTAATTCGGCCCGATCGGTACTTTGCCGAGGCCGCCTGGTGTATCGACGATGAGCTTTGGGAGCGCGATCCCGCTGAGGCGTCCTTGAAGGGCTGCCATCAACTCGACCCCGCGCCGCAAAGGCGTCCGCAGGTGCCCAGTTCCGCGGACTGGGTCCATTTGCAAGAGATAATAGGGCCGAACGCGCGAGCGGACCAGGCCCCGAAACAGCGCTTTGAGCGTGTTCGAATCGTCGTTGACCCCTCGAAGCAGGACGGTCTGATTCATGACGGGCAGGCCAGCGTCCGCAAGGCGCGCGCAGGCTGTGCGAGCCTCGTCGGTTAGCTCTTTGGGGTGGTTGAAATGGGTCATGATCCAGGTGGCTTCGTGGCTTTCCCGGATGGCGCTGCAGAGCTCCTTGGTGATCCGCTGGGGGAGGGTGACCGGCGCCCGTGTGGCCAGACGCACGTAGCCGACATGGTCAATCGCTCGGAGCCGGCGGAGCAACCGGGCAAGCCGCTCGGTGGACATCACGCAGGGATCGCCGCCCGAGACGATGACGTCATGGACTTCGGGATGGGCCTCGATCCACGCGAACGCCGGCTCGAGCGCGGCCATCGAGCGTGCCCCCCCTCCATCCCCCACGAGCCGGGATCGCGTGCAGAATCGGCAGTAGACGCCGCAGCGATCGGTCGCGACCAGGAGAACACGGTCTGGGTACCGCCGAATCAGATGAGGCGCGACTTCGTGGGCCTCCTCACCCAAGGGGTCGCGGAGGTCGCCTGCGACAGCGATCGCCTCCTCGGCCCGGGGGATGCACTGCCGTCGAATTGGACAGTTTGGGTCGAGCGGGTCACAGAGCGAGAGATAGTACGGGGTGATCGAAACCGGCAGTCCCGCGGCCATCGCACGGCTGGCGCCGATTCGCTCCGCGTCCGTCAGGGTCAGAGCCTTGTCGAGAGCTTGTAAATCGGTGGCCGAGTGCTGCGCCTGCCAGCGCCAATCGCTCCAGCTGGACTCATCAAAACGCGAGGCTTGGCGAAAATTTAGCGGCAGCGCACGCACGCCGCGCAGCTTACTTCGTGTCCGGTGGGCGGCAACTCTCGCTGGATCTGGACACTCGCAAGAAACATTGGCATATGGCACTGTCTGAGCTTGCCCAATGGGCGTTTTGCTCCCAGAGGCCAAGACGAAAACGGAGAGATTATGGCTACCCGAGACCCCCGTCCGTTCGACGTCGAGTACATCGAGAACCCAACCCAGGCCGAGCTGCGCGAGCTTGCGCTAGCGCACACCCCGTGTGTTCAACAGACGGCGGTTGGCAGTATCAACAAGGTGTCGCGCAACAAAGCGCGCATGGCAGGCTACACGTACATCATCGATACCCAGGATCGATGGAGCCATCAGATCATAGACCCGGACAAGGCCCGTGGCTTGATCGAGCGCCAGGCGAAGTACATCGCCGATAAAGGCAAGCTCATCGCCATTGATGGCTACGTGGGTCTGGGTGATGGGGCGTTCGGCACCACGTGGCTGTACACGCCCGAGGGCGCAAACATCGCCGGCATGCAGCAGATCCTCGCGTTCCCCCGCTCCGACGTCGAGACAGCGGAGCAGCAGGCCGCGCCATTCGAGCCCACGTTTCGGCTCTTCTATACGCCGGACCTGATGCTCGACGATATGCCTGGAGGTCAGGCGATCATCGTCGATATGGAGAACTGGACGACGCACGTGATGGGTGCCGACTACTTCGGAGAGTCGAAGAAGGGCATCCTTCGCATGCTCAACCATTACGTGTATCAGCAGGGCGGGCTCGTGCTGCACGCAGGCGCGAAGGCGGTTACCGATGCGACTGGCGGGAAGCTCACCATGACGATCATGGGGCTCTCGGGCACCGGCAAGACCACCACCACGTTCTCCAAACAGGGTGACATCACCGAGCCGATTCAGGACGACATGGTGGCGCTTTGGCCTCATGGCGCTCTGTCGATCACCGAGAACGGCTGCTTCGCCAAAACGGACGGCCTCTCGCTCGAGACCGAACCGGTCCTGTTCACCGCGACCACTGGATCCGAGGCCTGGATCGAGAACGTCTTCCTCGAGCCGGACGGCTCGTTCCACTTCACCAAGGGCGTGCTTTCGATCGACGAAGTCAGCCGACTTCGCGACATTCTCATCGCCACTGGCGCCAACGCGGAGAACGTCGACAAGTACATTTCTGGCGAGGTGAAAGTCGATGATGTGGTCAACAGCCACGGCATTCCGGCGGACGGCTGGGATTTCGTGGTCTGGACGCAAAACGGCCGCTCGATCGTGCCGATGAGCTCGATTCCTGAGGCTGCCGACCTGCACGAGATCCCGCAGGTCAAATCGATGGGTATCCTCAACCGCGATGAAGGCTACGACGCCGCAATGCCCGGCATCGTTCGCTTCACGTCGCCCGAGCAGGCCGCTGGTTACTTCATGCTTGGAGAGACCTCGAAGACCAGTGCGGCTGGCAAGGACCGCGGTAAGACGCGTTCGCCATTCACGCAGCCTTTCTTCCCGGCGAAGCACGGGCTTCAAGCGAAGCGTTTCGCCGAGCTCGCGGCCACCATGCCGGGCGTGACGATGTGGCTCATGAACACCGGCTACATCGGCGGCGAGGCGAGCGACGCGAAAGAGAACAAGGCGCTCAACATCAAGATCCGGCATTCGAGTGCGATGCTGGAGGCCCTGTTGAGCGAGAAGATCAAGTGGAAGAAGGACCCGGACTTCGGCTACGAGATCGTCGACGTCGATGCGCCGGAGAACGCGGACCTCGTCGAAAAGGTGCCAGCCGAGATTCTCGACCCACGCCGCTTCTACGACGGCCGCGGCCGGCACACGGACTACGAGCAGTGGGTCAGCCACATGAAGGAAGCCCGGGCCGACTTCCTCAAGAAGTTCGACGTATCGGATGCCATCGTCCAGGCGATAGCCGGCTGAGCCGCCCTTTGGGCCCCAGGTTTTGGGAGCCACTACCTGACTTGTGGTAACTCCCATGGGCGTGACGCGACTTGCGCTCATGCTGGCCGTGCTGTGCTCGTTGTCGGTGCTCGTCCCCATACGGACGGCGTCTGCGGATCCGTATGACCTCGTCATCTTCGACGGGGTCTTTGGTGGCACGATCTCCAAGTTCTCCGGGCAGCGGAAATGGCAGCCGACCCTCTGGTTGGACGGCTCCTACGGAGTTGCGGGGCCCTTGCACATCGGCGCCTACTTTCAGTGGCTCGGCAGGAGCTGGCCGCTCGACGATCCTGGCTTCGGTGGTGGTGCTCAGCTCGCACTCCGAGGCAACATCAAGAAGCTTCGTCTCTCAGGCGCCTTCACTGGGGGGTATCTCGGCGTCCCGCTGGTGACCCAAGTGGAGGGCACCGGCACGATTGGCGCGTTCGCCGGGCTCGGGTATGGTTTCCTCGAGTGGCTGGGCTTCGAGGTGCGAGGTCGATGGATGCGGTACTTCAAGATGCCGGCCGGCGCACCGAACCATGCCTGGAGCATCGAGGGCGGCTTCAGCTTCTTCATCAACTGAGGCCATGGCGTCCGTAGATGTGTTGATCGTAGGCGCCGGGCACAATGGCCTGGTTGCGGCGTTGATCTTGGCGCGTGCAGGGTTACGCGTTCGCGTCTTGGAGGCCGCGCCGGTCGCCGGCGGCGCTTGCCGAACCGAGTATCCCTTTGAGCGCGCGCCCGGGGTCGGGCAATCGACCGGCGCCTATCTCCTCGGCCTGATGCCCCCCGAGCTCATGCACGAGCTCGGCGTGTCGTTCCCCTTGATTCGTCGCGACCCACACTACTTCTTGCCGACCACCGACGGGCGCCACTTGCTCATGGGCGTGGACCGTGCGGCGACGGAGGCACAGCTCGGGCGGTTCTTTTCTCGGCGCGACGTCGAGGCCGACCGCGCGCTTCAGAATGAGCTATCGATGCTGCGCGAAGACGTCGCGCCAACTTGGCTGCAAGCACCCTTGTCGATCGAGGAGACGGCGGACCTTCACGTGCGCCCAGCGCTCCGCGAATCGTTCGTCGACCTGTGTCGCGGATCGGTCGGCGCTTACCTCGGACGCTTCGGCTTTCAGAGCGAGCTCCTCGAAGCGATGTACGCGGTGACCGATGGCTTCACGGGCCTGTGCGGAGACTGGGACACGGCCGGAAGCGGGATGAACTTCCTCGCGCACAACATGTGCCGATTGCCGGGGAGCGACGGAACCTGGATGGTCGTTCGAGGCGGCATGGGGACCGTCACCCGTGTCCTTGCCGACGCCGCCCAGCACGCCGGCGCGGAGCTCGTCCTCGATACGAAGGTAGCCAGGATCGAGACGCGGGGGAGCATCGTCACCGGCGTTTCGACCGAGCAGGGCGAGCTTCACCGTGCGCGCGTGGTGATCGTCAACGCAGACCCTTTTCGAATGGTCTCGATGCTCGGTGATGGCTGCCCTCAGGACTTGCGCGATCGCATCGACCAGTACCGCCGCCCGGGCACGAGCATCAAAGTCAACCTGTGTCTTCGCGACCTTCCCAGGTTCTCCTGCTTGCCGGAGCGGCGTGGTCAGCATCGGGCCACGATTCATCTACTGCCCGAGCAGGACACGCGGGCGAAGCTCCGAGAGGCGTTTGCCGAGTCCAGGGAAGGGCGCCTGCCGTCAAACCCCTCGGTCGAGTGGTACATCCACACGACGCTCGACCCTTCGCTTCAAGATGAGCACGGGAGGCACAGCTCGGCGCTGTTCTGTCAATGGGTGCCGCACACGCTTGCCGAAAGCACCTGGGAGCGAGAAGAAGACCGTTTCGTTGGCCGGCTCTTGGAGATCTGTGACCGGTTTGCGCCGGGAACTTCCGCGCTGGTCGATGATGTCTTCACCTTGAGCCCGCCGAAGATCGAGTCCCACTTCGGTATCACCGAAGGGCACATCCATCACGTGGACAACAGCTTTGGGTTCGCCGATCGACTGCCCTATCGCCTCCCCGTGGCGGGCCTGTACGCCTGCGGTGCGGGCTGCCACCCCGCCGGTTCGGTCGTCGGTGCGGCGGGTCACAACGCCGCAACCGTAGTGCTCGCCGACCTCGCTATCGATTCTTGAGGTTCTCGACCGCGCGTTGGGCTCGTTGAGCCGCTTCGGGGTCACTCTTCTTGGTTGCTTCGATGTATCGCTCGAAGGTGGCGATCGCCATCTTGGTGTCACCAACCTTCTCGTAGCAGGACGCCAAATCGAACAAGAGATCTGGTGGACCCCCGTCGCCCAGCTCGATTGCCTTGATATAGATCGGGATCGCGTCTTTGTATCGCTTCGCACCACGCAGCGAGATCGCTAAGTTTCGGGCGATATCTGGGTCGTTCGGGTCTGCCGCGATCGCCTGCTCGTGAGCGCGGATGGCCTCGTCGTAGCGACGCGCCTTGCGGAGCGCCACGCCGAGATTGTTGAGCAGCTTTGGATCGTTCGGGATGACTTTCAGCGCTTTTTGGTACGTCGCGATCGCGGCGTCGTTGTTCTTCGACTTGCGGTAGGCGACCCCCAGATTGAGCCAATGATTCGTGTGCTCAGGCTCGAGCGCCGTCGCCTTCTCCAAGTACTTCGCGGCCTCTTTGGGGCGGTCGAGTCGCAGCAGGGTTGCGCCCGCGAGGCCGGGCGCACGCCCGTCCTTGGGTTCGAGCTGCATCGCGCGCTTGAATGCTTTCAACGCTTCGTCGTAGCGCTCGAGCCGTCGAAGGATCGAGCCGCGCGTGAGGTGCCCCTGCGCGTACGTGGGCCTCGCTGCGACCGCGAGGTCTATTTCCGCGAGTGCTTCCTCATACCTGCCCTCCGCGCGTAGAGTCTTTGCGAGTTGGTAGTGAGCGTCTGCTGCGTCGGCTAACGCGACCGGTGCCGTCAGCCAAAGCGCGCACCCCAGAATGACCCCCACCCATCGCACGACCTCAGATTAGCACGAGAGGCGCTTGCTCGGGCCAACTAGATGTTCGTATACAACAAGCCGATGGCGGTCCGGAATACCGGTGGCATCAGCCGGTCGAAAAGAACCCAGGCGAGGATCAGCCCCATCAGCGCGCCGCCACCCGAAAAAAGCCTGAACCACTTGTCTCGCATGCGGTCATTGAGTACCAGCGGCACGATGGCGTAACCGTCGAGCGGTGGCAGGGGGATTAGGTTGAAGCAGCCGAGGATCAAATTGATCGAGAACAGCACGCTGCAGAAGAGAGCCAGGCCTTGTGCGAGGCCCGAGGGCGCGACGGCGAGGGTTTCGAGGCTGATCCCATCGGTGGGCAGGCTGAAATAGCCCGTCGCGATCCCGACTCGGATCGCCAGCGCTGAAAGTAGCGCCAGCGCGAAATTTGCGGCGGGCCCGGCCGCCGCCATGCCAGCCGCGCGCCTCGGATGGCGGCTGGCCCAGGTGGGGTCGTACGGAGCGCTGGCCCAGCCGATCATCCAGCCGCCACCCTGCAAGAAGAACGACAGAATCGGGACGACGAGCGCGCCGAACGGCTCCCGTTTGATGTGCGGCAGCGGGTCGAGAGTGACTTGATTCGCCGCGGTCGAATCGCCTCCCAGCCTGCCGGCGAGGGCATGGGCGGCCTCGTGACAGGTCAATGACAGGAGGAACGCCGCCAGCCACAGGGGCAGCTTGGCGAGGAGGTGAATGTCCATCAGCTCGGCGCAGCCTACTATGAAAACGCGCGGCTGCTACATTTGGGCGATGCCTCCCATCATCGCGTTGTTCGACATCGACGGAACGCTGCTACGCGCAGGAGGCGCTGGACGGCGTGCGGTCGAGCTAGCGCTCGGGGACGTGCTGGACGACCTCGATGGCCCGGTCAGTCTCGAATCGGTCGAGTTTGCAGGGCGTACCGATCCTTGGATCGTTCGCACGGCGCTAACTCAATACGGCGTGACTGCGGAGGACGGATTGATTCGCGAAGTGCTGCGTCGCTATGTCGCTCACTTGCCGCGCGAGCTCGAGATCGCGACCGCATTCGAGGTACTACCTGGCGTGCTGTCGCTCCTTGCCGAATTGAGCGCGCGCGACGACGTGATCCTGGGCCTCGGCACTGGGAACACGGAGGGCGCGGCCTATGCCAAACTGGCCCGCGGGGAACTCGACTCGTTCTTCTCGTTTGGGGGCTTCGGCTCCGATCACAGCGATCGCGCGGAGCTTCTGCGCGCCGGCCTGGAGCGAGGCTTGGAACGAATCGGTGCTCGCGCAGAACGGGCCGACGTCGTCGTGATTGGCGACACGCCGTACGATGTCGCTGCGGCGCAAGCGATCGGGGCCCATTGCGTGGCCGTCAGCACGGGCGGCTACGATGGTCCCGCCTTGGAAGCCGCAGGCGCGACCCTCGTCGTGTCCGACCTGTGCGCTACGGCGGTCCGCTCCGCGTTCGAACGAAGCGCCGCCGGCTAGTCGAGGAGCTCGAGCACGTTTTCAGGAGGTCGCCCGAGGATGGCGCGTGTACCGCTGAAAACGACCGGCCGCTCGATGAGGACGGGGTGTTCGACCATCGCGGTGACGAGCTCCGCGCGGGTCAGACCCTCATCGGCGAGCGAAAGCTCTCTGTAGGGTAGCTCTTTCTTGCGCATGAGGTCTCGTGGCTCGATGTCGAGTGCCTTCAAGGCGTTCGTGAGCTCCGCCTCGGAAGGTGGCGAATTCAGATACTCGACGATTCTGGGTTCGATGCCGCGATCAAGAATGAGCTGCAGCGTCTGACGCGACTTGCTGCAGCGAGGGTTGTGCCAAATCGTAATGCTCGACATGTCGTTGGGCGAAGGCATGTAACGATTGGGGCGTACGTGCAATACTCCGGATGTGAACGCGGGGTCGAAGTCTTGGTACGGGCGCTGGTGGGCGGTCGTGCTCCTGATCGCATTGGTCATCGGGGCCGCAGGGGTGCTCACTGTCAAAGCGCTTGGCCTGCGTTCGGTCACCGTCGACGCGGACCCGATCGACCAGCCAGAGGGAAGCTTCGACTACAATTGGTGGAACGCAGCGCTCGGTCGATGGGTGCATCCGGCGGGCGTCGACTACGACGCCGTGCGCGCAGAGGAGGGCGACCTCCGCCGGTTCATCGCGACGCTCGGCGAGATCGGGCCGCGCGCAACACCAGAGCGCTTCACGAATCAGCCCGAGCGCCTCGCGTACTACATCAACGCGTACAACGCGCTGGTATTGTTCGCCGTGGTCGACAGTTGGCCCATCGATACCGTGCACGATGTTCGCGGCTGGCTGGACCCGAGAGCAGGGTTCGGTTTTTTCTACGGTCTCCGTTTTCCGCTCGATGGTGGCTCGGTCAATCTCTATGGCCTCGAGAACGAAGTGATTCGCGGGTTTATCGATGCCCGCATTCATGCGGCAATCAACTGCGCCTCGAAATCATGCCCGGCGCTCATGCCTTACGCATTCGAACCCGCACGACTCGATGACCAACTCGACGCGGTGACGCGCGCGTTCTGCTCAAGCGCCCCTCACGTTCGAGTCGACCAGGAGGCCAAGGAAATCCAGCTGTCCGCCATCTTCGAGTGGTATCAAACCGACTTCGAGGAGCACGCCCGGCGCCTGGGCCGAGGCGCGACGATCCTGGACTTCATCTTGGCGTTCGCTACTCCGGAGGTCGCGGCCGAGGTACAGCAAGCGCAAAGCGCCGAGTTTGAAGTGGTTTTCCAGCCGTACGACTGGGCACTCAATAGCCTTTGAGCACGCTCACTTACACAAAAATGCTGCAGAACTCGACGAACAGTGCCATAGCTTACTAGGCTTTGGGCATGATTCGGGGGGGATCGGCACGCGCGATGAATCGCTTGGCTTCACTTACGTTTGGGCTGTGTTCAGTTGTGGTTTTGACGGGATGCGCGGCGAGCTTGTCAAATCCCGAAGACTTCATGGACGGCGGCACGGCTCCGAAAAGCGCGGAGATGATCCTCGCTGACAGTTGCGGGAGGGCGGACTGCCACGACGACGCGCTGCAACCAGCGGCGGGCCTGGATCTCCTGTCGCCCAACGTCGAGAGCCGCGTGGTGGACATCAACGCCATTGGGATAGGGTGCACCGGCGACATACTGGTCGTCGCCGGCGATCCGGACGGCAGTTATCTGCTCGACAAGGTCCTCAACACACCCGGGATTTGTGGCCTTTCGATGCCGATCGTGGGCACCCTTACTCAGGGCGAAGAGACGACTCTACGGCAGTGGATCATCGATTTGGGCGCTTCCGATGCGAGCGTTCCAGACGGGGGGTAGTCGATGCGAGCGTTGCGCTTTAGCGCGCTGACAGTGTTGCTGAGCTTGTTTACGCTGACGGGTGCGGCGTCGGCCGACGACGGCTTGGCTGCGTTGTTGCCGTTCCAAGGTCCTCAGGCAGCCAAAATTCGACAGAACGTGCAAAAAGGCCTGCGTTCGGCCGATGTTCAACTGGTTTCGCTCAAGCGGGTCACCGCAGTCGTCAAGAAGACCAAGGGCTACGCGAAGCAAGCCGCCAGGCTCAAAGCCAGCGTGCTGGTGCGCTCGCGGGTTCGGCGCGTGGAAGGCCGCTGGATCGCCGACACCGAGGTGCGCAATGCGAAAGGCAAGCGCGTCGAGAAGCTCCGTATTTCTTCTTCGAGCATCGCGCGCCTTTCGAACCGCATCGTGGCTCAGCTGATGAAGACCGGTCGGATGCCCGGGGCGGCGGCGGCTGTGGCAACCAAGGCGGAACGAGAGCCGCCGCCAGCGCCTACCCAGCCACGTCTTGTCATCAGGCCCTTCACTGGGGTGCAAGCCGGCAAAATTCGGGGCGCCACGGTGCGGGGCCTCCGCCCGGAACCCGTCGAGCTATTTCCCAACCGGCGGTTCGTCGAGGAGGCCAAGAGCCTCGGTGTGGATCTCGAGGAGGCTGGCGGTCACGTAGCGCCGGCCTCCGCCCTTGCGGTGAGCGGTCTGGTCGAAGGCGATGTGTTGTACGAAGATGGCGCGTGGTCGGCTTACGTTCGTCTGGTCGACGGCAAGAGCGCCACGGTGATCAGTCAGCACTTCTACGACGCGAGCACCTCGACTGCCCTCGCGAAGTCCGTGCAGATGAACATCGGCCCGGACTTCCGCAAGGACATCAGGAAGCTTGGCGTGGCGGTCCCGGCTGCCGTCACGGCAGCGCCGGTTACTGCGGTGATTGCCCCTCCCGTGGAGCAGGTTCCGGAGAAGGCAGAGGTCAAGTACAAGACCAAGCGACGCGAAGAGGAGCGACCCGCAGCGGTCGACATCGAGTTCGATTTCCGACTGATAAATCGCAACTTCGCGTACAAGGACGACCTCCGCGGCGACCTCCGCGGCTACACGCTCGGCATCGGCCCAGGCGTGGGGATCAAGTTTCAGTATTTCCCTGGCGCCCACTTCACGGCGGGCGTCGGGGCGCAGTTTGGCATCGACTTCGAATGGGAGCGGCTGTTCAACTTCGACTCGACTCGGGACGATGGCGCCATGTTCCCGACGGACTCCCAGCAGTTCCTGGTTGGGCTGCGGTGGCGATATCCGACGGGGAGATGGGAGCCGTTCCTGGTCGTCGACTACGGCGTCCACACCTTCCGCTTCGGAGTGTCGGGTCCCGCGGTTCCGGGCGAGGACAACACGGCGGGGATTCCGAGCGTGAAGTACGAGTTCGTTCGAGTAGGCGGCGGCTTCCGCGTTGGCATCGGGAAGAAAGAGATCTTCATCATTGCCGCGAACCTAGCTTTTCGTGGGGTGTTCTCGGTCGGAGCGATTGGCACGAGCCTCTGGTTCCCCGAGGCCAAAGCCCATGGCATGGATGCGGGTTTGATGCTCGGCTTCGCGCTTCCCAAAGGCTTTGAAATTCGACTCGGAGCGGACTATCGCCGCTACGGGTTCGACCTCCGCCCAGTTCCACCCGACCCGCCCTACGTGGCTGGTGGCGCGGCGGACCAGTACTGGGGCTTCTCAATCGGCGCGGCCTGGCGCAGATAAGCGCGGTCCGCCGCACGAAGTACCGCGGATGGGCATTGCCAGCTAAGATTCAGCCATGATCCGTGCTTGGGCCACGTGCGTCGCCGCCATCCTGGTGCTCGGTTGCAAGAGCGGCGAAGAACCCGCTCGCGGGGCGCAATCGGATCTCAAGCCGCACCCGGTCCAGCAAGCGACTCCCCCGCCGCCACGGCAGCCCATCGAAGCGCCGACCCCAGAGCCGCCGGCGTTGCGCGTCGCGGCGGTCGAGCCGACGGAAGAAGGGTCAGAGCGCGACTTGGGCGAGGAGCTCAAGGCTGCGCTGGGCATTCCAAGCGACTGCGTTCGGGATTTTGCCGCAGCGAGCCCCACGACGATTCGAATCAGCGTAGGCGGGATTGTCCGACCAACCGGCATGATCATCGAACCCACCGCGTACGGCAGCGGCCTATCCGCGGCGGCCCTCGGGTGCATTCGGCAACGAGTCGGCATGGTGGTCCTGAAGCCATTGGATGACACGGTGTCGGGCAAGGCCGCCACCGTGATCGAGATCAATTACGAGCCACCCGTCATTGTCGAGTCGGAGCCAGGCGTACCCGAGCCTCGACTCAAGAACGTGAAGGAGCCGCTACCGAAGCGACCGGACATCCCACCGTCGGGGAAACCGATCCAAAAGCCGACGTCGAAGCCGATCGAGGGTGGCACCGCCAAGGACCCCACGGGCCCCCAGGGCAAGCCAATCACCGGCCCGAAGCCCCGTGCGATCGATGGATATGAGGTAGACGAGAACGCCCAACAGTGGCGCTAAATTCCGGGGCACGGCGGGACATGACACCCTGACGAGTCCCAACTGCAACACCGGAGCACGGCTCGCGACGCACGTGCTGGCGAGCGGGACCCGCTCGGCCGTCTCTTTGCGTGGCCATACGGCTCGCCTCCCCCCCACTCGCTGTGCCGCACATCGCGAGCCGTTCTCCTGTGTAGAAGTCCACGTGCGAGGGGCGTCGTATGTGACGTGCTGAGCATTAACCCTTTGAAAAAGTGGACTGTCCCCTTTTTCGTGCGAGGAGTCGTCCATAGGGGATCGGACAAACGCGATATGGGGTGGAGTCGGCGTAGCGAGTGACAATCGGCACGACAGCAACCACCGCCGATTGGGCGCGAGCTCCGAGGGGCGCCTTGCGTGGCCTCAGGCCCCAAGCCCCTCCGGCCACCTTTGCAAGTCGCCCCGTCCGGCGCAACCCCGTGTCGCGTTTGTCCGAGCCCCGGTGAACCTGTGAGCACGCCGACCCGTCCGCAGGGTTTCCGTGTCGTGTTCCGCCGCGCGCCGATGGAGTGGTTTATCCTGGGCGCTCACGGGATGCGAACCAGTTGCGGTATTTCAGCATGCGCGCTTGCTGTTCCTGCGAAGCTCTTCGTTTGCACGTCTTGTGCTCGTTGGAGCCATCGGGTGCTCCCCAGCGAATTTCGGCGCAGTCGTTTGGGTTGTATGCGATTTCCAAGGCCTTCATTCGTTCGACCAGGTCGGCTAGCGAGAGCTCCCAGGCGCTCCCGTCTGAACGCACATACTCGAAGGTGCGTTTCGCCAACTCCGCTTCGAGGGCATCGCGGACCTGCTGCACGGCGGCGTCGCGATCTAGTTCTCGGATCCCGAATCGCTCGGGATGCGCCGCGACGGTGGCTGGAAATGATACGACCGCGTCGATGCTGATCAGCAGTCGCATATCCCGCGACGGGGTCGAGTAATCCTCCCAGGGGCCGCTGGTCAGGAACAAGGCCGCGCCGTGGGGCATGCCGACCGGCGCGTAGCCTTGCGACTTCATGAAATCTTCACCGTTTTGCACTGAGCTCAGACGGCGTTGGACCGATTCCTCGAGGGCGTCGACCAAGCTGATCTGCATGCGAACCGGGTCGAGGGCGCGCGGGTTGATGATGCCTTCCATGGCCGCGTAGAAGTCGTCGGCGCTGCCCTTGTACTGGGCGTCGGACCACGCCCCGACGCCGCCCGCCGCACGGAGCTCGTCGTTCGTTGCGATCCGCCAGGGCTGAGGACCGGCGGGTGTATCAGCGTCAGCGTCAGTGTCGGTGCCAGCGTCGGCGCTGGGGTCCGGCTCTTGGAGCAGCCTGTGGTCGTATTGAACGGGGCGCCAACCCTTGAAGCCCGCACCGACGAGGTCGGACTTGGGGGTGAACAAGAACGAGCCGCGCCAGAAGCGTCGCCTGCCGACGGTGCCGTCGGGTTGCGCGTCGGCGCCGATCAGCACGCCGTAGTCGGTGACACCCTGAGGCTTCCATCGCGCCACGACCAGGACGTGGCCGTAGGGGTCGGCGAACACGGAGCCTGGCCGCAGGGATTGGCGGCTCATGCGCAGCGGGTAAAGATCGGTTTGCTCGTCTCCGGGAAGGGTGCGGGGGCTCGACGAATGCACAGTCCCGGCCATTCGGCGCACGAATCTCCGAAATGCGGCGACGTCGTCGCGGTCCGGAACGGCGTCGAGATTGCTGAGCACGATGGGCGCGCAGAGCGGCGGTGTGTCTTTTCGGCCCCGCGTACATGCGCGGTACACGAAGGGTAATCGAAGCTTCCAGGCGAAATATGCGCGCAGGAAGTAGGGCAGGTCGGCGCAGTCTGGTTCGAGGTCGAGCCTTGCGTCTTCCCCGGGCGAACGATGGTCGTAGAGAAGGTTGCGTTCGCGCTCCCCGATCACCGCTTGGAGTCGAGGCCAGGTGACATCCTCCCCCCGCGGTTCGCGGAAGAGCTGCTCGACGAACACCGCGTAGAGATTCTCCGTATCACGCTCCCATTTCCGACTCGCATCCCAGGCCGGCCCGGAGCTGGCGCGCGGCAACTGCTGCCCAGGGCGCTTCGCGACTCCGATATGCTGACATGCGCGCACCAGGTCCCCGTCGGCGAAGACGGCCGTCCATCGGCCGGCCTCCGGTTTGGGCACTTCGACCCAGCGGCTGTACGGAGGCCCATCGAGCACGTGCTGCACCGGCGTCACTTGCGACCCGTCCGGGGCGAATAGGGTGAGCGTGGCCAGCCCAGGATCTCGCTCGCTGGCAACGATGACGCGCAGGGGCTGGGTAGCGTTGGGGCGATGCGGTGACCGAAAGATCGCGGTCCGTTTGGAGTCGGTGCAGCGGCCTTGAGGCATCGAGACGGGTGCGCTCGGGCGAAGCTCCGCGTCGGCGATGAGTGCGGGCCCGGGAGTATGGCCCAGTACTGTCACGCGTGTGATCCGGCTCAGGAAGTCCTGGCGCGAGCTTCCGGCGCCCAATGAAAGGTCGCTCACCGCGATTCGGTCGACGCGGTTGATCGTTTCCAGCTCGATCCCCTCGCACGGCGTCAGGAATTCGGAGAACGCGTGAATCCCCATGGGCACGCCTTCGTCGGTCGTGCCGAGGTAGAGCATGATGTGGCCGGGGAAGTGGAGCAGGACCACGCCACGGCGGGCCGCGGCTTCGAGCAACAAGCGCTTCTCGTTGAGATCCTCGACGGTGGATACATCGACGGAAAACGTGCCGGCGATGGCTTGTCGGGCGCTGTGTCGCGGCAGATCGATGCCGAACTTTGCGAACAGATCGAGCAGGAACCGCGAGCAGTCGTAGCCTCCGTCTTTGCCGCCCCAGCCATACGGCTCGCCGAGCATCGAGAAGGCTTCGGTGAGTAGGGCGCGACGCGTGAATGGTTGGGACTCGCGTCGCTGCAGCTGCTCTTCGACCACCTCCCGATCCAGGGGAGAGGAGAGCGAACTGGCCTGGACCCAGCCCAGCGCGTACGAGGTT
>CALLDH010000003.1 GCA_937998345.1 uncultured bacterium
GTTCTTCTCACCCCACGCGTCGTACTTCTCGAGCATGTTTCCGTCGGGATCGCTGAGCAGCGGGAACTTCAGCTTGTATTTGTCAGCGAACTTACAATGCGACTCGATCGAATCTTTGCTGACGCCGACGACGACCGCGTCGCGCGCCTTGATTTTGCGCAACTCCTTGTTGAAGTCGTTGGCCTCGGTCGTGCAGCCCGGCGTGTTGTCCCTCGGGTAGAAGTAGAGGATGACGTACTTGCCCGCGAGGTCTTTGAGGGCCAGCTTGTCGCCCGTGGATGAGGGCAAATTGAACGCGGGAGCCTTGCGGCCTTCTTTGATCATGGAGACGCCTGTATTGCGGGTTTGGGCCGCGTGTCAACGCGTCAAGGGCCTCACGAACTTGGAATCTCTACGGGACGCGCCCAAGATCGGGATATGAGCGCCCGTACCCTCATCGTCGGAGACGTCCACGGCTGCCGAGAGGAGCTCCAGGACCTGTTGGAGGAGTCGGGCTGGGAAGACGGCGATCAACTTGTCCTCGTCGGAGATTTGGTGGCCAAGGGGCCGGATTCGCTAGGGGTTATTCGGCTCGTGAGGGAGCTCGAGGGCCGCGCCGTGCGGGGCAACCACGACCAGCATTGCCTGAGGTGGTGGGATGCGAAGCGCGCAGGCGGCGAGCTTCCGAAGCTCAAACCTGCCCACCAACGGGTTGCCGATGAGCTCACGGACGAGGACTGGCAGTGGCTTGCCGCCCTCCCGCTCTGGATCGAGCTCCCCGAGCACGACGCTCTGGTCGTGCATGCGGGCTTGTTGCCCGACCTCCCTCTCGAAGATCAGGACCCCGACGACCTCATGAACATGCGGAGCATCCTCGACGATGGAACCGCGTCGAGAAGCTACGAGGAGGGCACGCCCTGGGCTTCGGTCTGGCCGGGGCCTCGGCTGGTGGTGTTCGGGCACGACGCGGTGCGCGGGCTTCAGAACCGTCCTCATTCGGTTGGACTCGATACCGGCTGCGTCTATGGCGGTTGGCTTACTGGCCTTTGGGTGCCGCGGCGCGATCTGGTTTCGGTACCCGCCCGCGGAACGTACGCCCAACCTGGGAAGGATTGACCGCGTTGGAAGTTTGGGTCTGCCGTGAGGAAGAGCTGCCGGAGGGCGTCGTGCGCACCGCGCGACTCGGCCAAGACGCTGATGATCTGCCCGTCATGGTATTGCTGCTTCGTGACGAGAGCGGGACTATCGTCGCATACCGCAACCTTTGCCAGCATCTTCCGGTACCGCTCGATGGCGGGACGGGTGAGCTCCTGAGCGAAGACGGCGCGCACCTGGTCTGCGGCACACACGGGGCGACCTACCGTCTTCACGATGGCTACTGTGTCGAAGGGCCCTGCGAGGGAATGGCGCTCCAGCGGCTCCACGTACGGGAAGACCGCGGGGACCTCTACGTATCGGACACGCCGGACTCTAGGTAGGCCCGCAGAGGAAGTCGTCAGCCCGTTTTTTCTTGCCTGGCGGTCCAGGCAGCCGGCGATGACAGCGGTCCGATGTCGGCCCAGGCCTTGTCTTCGCTGTTGAGCACGACGTTCTTGCGCGCGGTCAGCACTTCGACACCGTCGCGCGTCACCAGCACGGTGTGCTCGAACTGCGCGGAGAGCGAACGGTCCATCGTGAGGACGGTCCACTCGTCATCCATCACCTCGGTCTGGTAGCCGCCGATGTTGATCATCGGTTCGATGGTGAAGACCATGCCGGCCTTGATGCGCTTGTCTTTGCCGCGCCGGCCGAAGTGCGGAATCTGTGGCGGCATGTGGAACTCGCGGCCGACCCCGTGGCCGACGTAGTCGCGAACCACCGAGCAGCCCTTGCTTTCTGCGTACTCTTGAATCGCTGCGCCGATGTCCCCGATCCGCTTGCCGTGCTTCACCTCGGCGATGCCGAGCTCGAGGCAACGTCGGGCCGTCTCGACGACCAGGATCGCGTCCTTGCTGGGCTCGCCCACGTAGAAAGTCACGCTCGTGTCGCCGTGATAGCCGTGCTCCTTCGGCAGGTACGTGGTGACGTCGACGTTGATGATGTCTCCATCCTTCAGGACCTCGTCCCCCGGAATCCCATGGCAGACGCAATCGTTCACGCTGGTGCACACGCTCTTTGGAAAGCCCTTGTAGTTCAGCGGCGACGGGTGCGCGTCGCGCGAGACGATGTATTCGTGAACGAACGCGTCGATGTCGCTCGTCTCAATCCCAGGGCGGATCACCTCCCCCACCGCGGTCAAGCAGTCGGCGGCCAGTTGGCAGGATGCCCGCATGTCCTGGAGCATGCGGGGGGTCATGAGCTCGATGGCAGACAAAGGATTCCTCAAGCGGCTGATTAGTGCTTCTAGGACCTGACCGCAAATTGTCGAGAAAGTCCTTGATTTGGCCGCCTGCCTGTTCGAAGAACGATGATCCCAAGAACCCGGATTGTCGTTACTATCTCATGGCCATCAGGGGCGATCCCCTCCGGCACGAGGTCATCATGCGAACCGCAGTCTTGAGCACGGCCCTCTTGCTTTCATCCATCGCCTGCACCGGATGCGGCAGTAGCGACGCAGGCGCTGGGGGCAGTGGCGGCGCCGGTGCGGCCGGGGGAAGTGGGGGCCCAGCGACCGCATTGAGCTTCGACGCGGACACCGTGTTGCCGGCCGTGGGCGGCGCGTCGGCCGCGATCGCATTCAGCACGAGTTTTGGCCAGACCTTGTCCAGCATCTTGGAGGGGATTGCGGTTGCGCCCCAGGCGCCCGCAGCCGGTATCGTCCCGAAGGCGGGCTTCGACTTTTCCGGCTTCTGCGCGAGCGGAGCGGCCACGCTCGAAGCGCCGGGCTGGCCTCCCGAGACTTGGGTGCCGCCCACCGACATCATTCTCACCCTCGCGGAGTGTGCGGGATCAGTCCTCGCGCGCGGACCGGTGTCGGGGAGCATCACCTGGTCGATCGAGCGTGTCAGCGAAGACCCGCAGAGTGGCGTCTCCATCGAGGGGGTGACCGACGTCTCGTTGTTGATCTTCACGAGTCCCGAGACCAGGGACGACCTCATTGGTGCGTTCGAAGTGTTCGCCCGGGTGTCGGCCGAGTTTGTGGCCTCGGGCGGGAGCGAAGGCGAAGTCAGCTTTCGACTCGGGGCGCAACTCGACGACGACCTGATCACGATTTCTCAAGTCGCGCAGGACGCGGGCCAGGCATTGCGATTTGGGTGCTTCGACGTCGATCTGGTCCTGTCGCGGCTGGAGCCGGATCAGATTGCACCCCTCGGCGCCGTCGATCTCGCGGGCCAGGTGTACACGATGAACGACTACGCGCAGATGCCCTCCTCGATCGTTTTCGACGAGACGGGGGTGCCGTCGGCCGGGGACCTCGGCCTCTTCAGTGGGGATCGGAGCGATGAGGGCGAGGAACGGAGCGAGCCGTGTTTCGAGGCGACCGACGGAGACAGCTCGACGGTGACCTCAACATTCTTCGAGGGCGGATGCATCGATCTCAACGGGGTCGACGCGCAAGGGCAGCCCTTTCAGAGCTCGACTACCTGGGACAAGCTTCTCGCTGGCGACTTCACCGAGGCTGCTGCCTGCGGCAGCGGAACGCCGTGCGGCGAGGTCCCGGCGGGGGCGTTCGTGGTCGCGGATTCCGATTTTCTGGATTCCAACTGGGCAGCCGAGGCCGTGGCTACGGAGGGCGCCGTCTTCGAGTGGCCCATCGTTCGAGAGAGCTCGGGCGGCCTTGGCAACAGCCCGTATCGGAACATGACTCACTCGATCGGGCCTGCCACGGACTGCGGCGCGAGCTGCACCCTCTTCGTCACTCACGAGAGGCTGGGCGCGAGCTACCGCCCGAGCGAGCAGGGCGCGATCGACTACATCGACTACACCGAGGCGCAGCGGATCATCATGCCTGCGGTTGAAGGCGGCGCGGTGGATTGGACGTTCGCCGTGATTCAAAACGGACGACGTTGGAACGTTTTCACTGAAACACCGCAGTTCACCAACCTCAACTGGGCGACCAGCGGTCTCTGCGGGCTCACTGCCGAAGACTTCGGTTCCCCCGCCAATCATCCGGACTTCAGCGCCGCGGGCGCTGAGCTCACCTTCGCCTACGTACGGACCAATACGAACACGTCGGAGGCGAACACATTCACGAGCGTGCATGGAATCGATGACTTCAAGGTGGTGATCGTCGCTGAATGATCCGGCCGCAATCGCAGATTTGACCGGTTGCCCCGATGGCACTAAATAGCCGGTCCGAGAGGGTTTAGAGGGCTTTTTTCATGTCAGACACGTACAACAACGTCCCGATGAGCGATGCGATGGCCGCTCGCACCGAAAAGGAAGACGCCTTCTGGACGGGCCCCAGGCTCATCGTCCTGAGCTTCGTGACGCTGGCTGTGGCCTTTACCCTGCTCTGGTCGATGGCCGAGGGCATCATCGGCCCGACCCAGCACGACGCGAATTACGGCCACGAGCAGCACTTGCTCCAGCCTGGCGGCGGGCCGGCGGATTAGAAGTCGAAGTCGAGCTCTTTGGGCTCGTCGTACTTGAGCGAGTCGTCCTCGCCTGGCTCGAAGGTTGCCTCTGAGTAGAGATCGTCGAGGGACCATCCGGCCTTGTGGTGGCGGCGCAATTCCTCACGCTCGAACTCGGCCAGGTTTTGATAGTTCTTCGGTCCTCTAGGGCGCATGTCCCCTCCCTTTTTGCCAGCTCCCCAGAGACAACGGGTATGGCAAATGACTACTTTGTCCTACACTGCAGCACACCCTACCCAGCGGGATCGAGATGGCAAAAAAACCGGCGAGATTGAAACCGCCCAGCTGCACTGGTAGACGCAGACCATGAGTCTGGTGGTGGCGATCGCCAATCAAAAGGGCGGCGTGGGGAAAACGACGACGGCGGTCAACCTCGGCGCCAGTCTTGCAGTGGCCGAGCAGCGCGTCTTGCTGGTCGACCTCGATCCGCAGGGCAACGCATCGACCGGAGTCGGTTGCAGCCCGGGCGACGAGGACCAGGAAGGCTCCTACGAGTTGCTGCTCGGAGACGTCGACGTGGCCGACGTGATCTACGAGACCGAGATGCCCTACTTGCATGTCATCTCCGCGACGCAGGATCTCGTCGGCGCCGAGCGTGACCTACTTCAGGTCGATGACAGCGCATCGCGGTTGCGGGACGCGCTCGATGCGGTGCGCGACGACTACGACTTCATCGTCGTCGATTGCCCGCCGTCACTCGGTATGTTGACGATCAACGCATTGACTGCGGCCGACATCGTGATGGTTCCGCTTCAGTGCGAGTATTACGCACTCGAGGGATTGTCGCAGCTGGTGGGGACCATTGAGCGCGTGCGCGCGTCGGTGAACGAGCACCTCGAGATTCACGGCGTGCTGCTCACCATGTTTGATGCACGCAACAACCTCGCCAACGAGGTGGCCGCCGAAGTGCGTCGTCACTTCCACGTGTACGACACGATCATTCCGCGCAACGTCCGCCTCGCCGAAGCTCCTTCCCATGGAAAGCCCGTGATTTTGTACGACGCGTCTTCTCGAGGCTCCTACACGTATTTGAATCTGGCGCGCGAGTTGCTCGATGACCTGGAGGCGGCGGCGTAGTGGCCCGTAGACGTTTGGGGCGCGGGTTGGACGGCTTGCTTCCCGCAGCGCCGCCCGCCTCGGAACGCGCCCAAAAAAACAATGCGGCTATCGAGGATGTGCACCCGGGGCGCATGCAGCCTCGCGGGCGGATGGACGCGGCAGCATTGGCCGAGCTTGCGGCATCGATTCGCGAGCACGGCGTGCTCGAGCCGATCCTCGTACGAAAGCGACCGTCGGGCGGCTTCGAGATCATCGCAGGTGAGCGAAGGTGGCGGGCCGCGCAGCAAGCAGGCCTGAAAGATGTCCCGATCTTCGTGCATGACCTTGGCGACGAAGCAGCCTTCGAAGCCGCACTGGTCGAGAACCTCCAGCGCGAGGACCTGAACCCCATGGAAACGGCGCGCGCATTTCAGCGCTTGGTCGACGACTACGGATACACCCAGGAAACGATTGCCACCAAGGTCGGCAAGGAGCGCTCGACCGTCGCAAACGCGCTGCGGCTCCTCAAGCTGCCGAAGGACGTCGTGGATCTCATCGAGACTGGCGACCTCAGCGAAGGCCACGGCCGGGCCCTACTCTCCGCTCCGAACGTCTCCAGTATGAAGAAGCTCGCCCGCACCGCGGTGTCGAAGGGCTGGAGCGTCCGAGAGGCCGAGCGCCAGTCACGCCGTCTGGCGCGCGCCGACGGTGCCGCAGCCGCCCCGAAGAAGGAAGGCAAGAGCACCAACGTCCGTGACCTCGAGAATCGCCTTTCACGGGCCCTCGGCTCGTCCACGAAGATCCACGAGAGCGGCAAGGAACGCGGCCAGGTCCGAATCAGCTACGCGAGCTTCGACGAGCTAGACCGATTAATCGACAAACTCACCTAGGCGAACCGGGGCGCGGCGGGACGCGACACGCTCGCGAATCTCAACTGAATCACCGGAGACCGGCACGCGACGCACGTGCTCGCGAGCGGGACCCGCTCGGCCGAGTCTTTACGTCGACACACGGCTCGCCTCCCCCCCGCTCGCTGTGCCGCACATCGCGAGCCGTTCTCCTATGTAGAAGTCGCTGTACGAAGGGGCGTCGTGTGTGACGTGCTTGGAATTAACCCCTTGAAAAAGGGGACTGTCCCCTTTTTCGTGTGAGGAGTCGTCCATAGGGGATCGGACAAACGCGATATGGGGTGGAGTCGGCGTAGCGAGTGACAATCGGCACGACAGCAACCAGCTCCGATTGGCGCGAGCTCCGAGGGGCGCCTTGCGTGGCCTCAGGCCCCAAGCCCCTCCGGCTACCTTTGCAAGGCGCCCCGTCCGGCGCAACCCCGTGTCGCGTTTGTCCGAGCCCCGGTGAACCTGTGAGCACGCCGACCCGTCTGCAGGGTTCCCGTGTCGTGTCCCGCCGTGTCCCGGTTCGCTCGCGAGCACGTGCGTCGCGAGCGGGTCTCCGGTTGTGGAGAGCCGATGTCCTACATGATCCGGGCTTGGGCGGCGTCTACTGTGTTGTTTAGGAGCATGGCGATTGTCATGGGGCCTACGCCGCCTGGGACCGGGGTGATGTGCGACGCGCGCTCCTTGGCGCCTTCGAAGTCGACGTCACCGGTCAGGGTGCCGTCGTCGAGGCGGTTGATGCCGACGTCGATCACCACCGCGCCTTCTTTGATCCAATCGCCTTTCACCAGGTTCGCGCGGCCCACCGCGGCGATCACGATGTCGGACTCCCGGACGCGGTCGGCGAGGTCTTCGGTTCGCGAGTGCGCGATCGTCACCGTCGCGTGCTTCTCCAGGAGCATCAGGGCAATGGGTTTGCCGACCAGGGTGCTTCGGCCGAGGACGAGAGCGCGCTTGCCTTTGGGGTCACAGCCCACGTGCTCGAGCATCCGCATGCAACCGCTGGGCGTGCACGGGCGAAGCCCTCCGCGGCCGACGACGAGTAGTCCGGCGTTGAAGGGGTGCAGGCCATCGACGTCTTTTGCAGGGTCGATCGCATCGACGATGGTCTGGTCATGTAGATGATCTGGCAAAGGCAACTGGACGAGGATGCCGTCGATGTGATCGTCGCCGTTGAGCTCGAAGATCAGCGCCAGGAGGTCAGCCTCGGTCGTCTCCGTGGGGAGTCGGTGAACGCGGCCCTCGATCCCGGCTCTGGCCGCTGCGCGCTCCTTGTTGCGGACGTATACCTGAGAGGCAGGGTCGTCCCCGACGAGCACTACGTCCAACCCTGGCGCTCGGTTGTGCGTCGCCTTGAACGCCTCCGCCCTCGCCTTGACCTCCGCCCGCACCTCCTTGGCAAGCGCCTTCCCGTCGATCAACTCAGCCATGGGCGAGGGTCTACCAGGAGCCCCGCCAGTTCTCAAACCAGCGGCCCCGGTGGAATTCGCGGCTTGGCGTGGTATGCCGCGGGGCCATGTTCGACCCCGTCTCACCGCAGGTTTCGTTCACCGAGCTCGACGCGACCCAACTCGCGTTCTGGGAAAACGCTCGCATTTTCGAGAAGACCCTGGAAGGCGGCGAGGCGAAAGAGGCCTTCATCTTCTACGAGGGCCCACCAACGGCGAATGGCATGCCCCACCCCGGTCATGTGCTCACCCGAGTCATGAAGGACGTGTTCCTGCGCTACCGGACGATGTCCGGTTACCACGTACCCCGGCGCGCCGGCTGGGACACCCACGGTCTCCCGGTCGAGGTCGAGGTCGAAAAGGAGCTCGGCATCAGCGGCCGCGAGGCGATCGAGGACTACGGGGTCGAGGCGTTCAGCCGCAAGTGCATCGACTCGGTGTTCCAGTACATCGGCGAGTGGCAGAAGATGAGCCAGCGAATCGGTTTCTGGGTCGATTTCGATTCTGCGTACGTCACCTTCCACAAGTCGTACATCGAAAGCGTGTGGTGGGCGCTTTCCGAGATGTTCAACAAGGGGCTGCTCTACCAGGGCTACAAGGTCGTGTGGTGGTGGCCGCAAGGTGGGACGGCGCTTTCCGCGGGTGAGGTCGGCCAGGGGTATAAGACGCTCGACGATCCATCGGTGATGATTCGCTTCCCCGTCAATGGCGAGGAGCGTACCTCGTTCCTGGCATGGACGACGACCCCTTGGACGCTTCCATCGAACATCGCGCTCGCCGTCGATGCCAAGACCGACTACGCGACCGTGGAGATCGAAGGTGGCGAGCGCTTAGTTCTCGCCGCCGCGCTCGTCGGCAAAGTCTTAGGTGACGACGTGAAGGTCTTGGCGACGCGCAAGGGCTCCGAGCTCGTCGGGTTGAGCTACGAGCCGCCGTTCCGTTACGCGGAGCCCGAGGGCGGCCCCGCCTGGGAGGTCGTCGATGCGGATTTCGTGTCGCTCGACAGCGGTTCCGGCCTCGTTCATCTCGCGCCGGCGTTCGGTGAGGACGATTTCCGGGTATGCAGGGAAAAGGGCATGGGCTTCCTTCAGCTCCTGAAGCCGGACGGCACATTCCCAGACGAAGTGACCGACTTCGCGGGGAGGTTCTGCAAGGAGGCGGACCGGGACATCATCCGCAACCTCCGCGCCCGTGAGGTGCTCTTCAAGGAAGAGGTGTACCGCCACGACTATCCGTTCTGCTGGCGTGCGATGCAGGACCCGCTGATCCAATACGCTCGCCGATCCTGGTTCATACGTACCACACAGGAGATCGACCGCGTCAAAGAGAACAATCGAGATGTGCACTGGGAGCCGGAACACATCAAGACCGGCCGTATGGGCCAGTTCCTCGAGGGCAACGTCGATTGGGCGCTGTCCCGCGAGCGCTTCTGGGGAACGCCACTTCCGATTTGGAAGAACGATGAGACCGGTGCGGTAGAGTCGGTCGGTTCGGCAGCCGAGATTCTCGAACGGAACCCGGACGCGTTTGCGCACTTCGAAAAGGCGAAGGCTGTGGATCCCACATTGCAGGACCACCTGATGGTTCACAAGCCTTGGATCGACGCGGTGACCTGGACCCGCGACGGTGAGCCGGGCGTGTACCGGCGCGTGCCTGAGGTCATCGACTGCTGGTTCGATTCGGGCTGCATGCCGTTCGCGCAGTGGGGTTTTCCGCACCAGAACAGGGAAGGCTTCGAGGGCAGCTTCCCGGCCGATTTCATCACCGAAGCGGTCGATCAGACCCGAGGCTGGTTCTACTCGTTGATGACGATCAGCTCGCTCATGTTTCCGGAGCGCCCCCTGCCCCATCCGTTCAAAAATTGCGTCGTCCTCGGTTTGATGACCGACGAGAAGGGCAAGAAGCTCAGCAAGCGGGACAAGAACTACACCGACCCCCTGGTGCTCATGGATCGCGTGGGCGCGGACGCGGTCCGCTGGGCGCTCTATGCGGGCACTGTGCCTGGGCAGAACACCCGGTTCTTCGATGACGCGGCGACCGACGCCGTGCGCGAATTCCTCTTGAAAATCTGGAACGTCTATAGCTTCTTCGTGACCTACGCGAATATCGACGGGTGGACCGCAGCTGTCGACCGTCCGCCGCTCGAAGAGCGGCCCGACATGGATCGTTGGGTGCTTGCCGAGCTCGATGCGACGGTGCGCGCGGTTCGAGAAGAGCTCGATGACTACAAGAGTCACATGGCGGTGCGACACCTCCTCGGCTTCGTGGATGGGTTGTCGAATTGGTATGTCCGACGGAGTCGGGCGCGCTTCTGGGCCTCGGATGATTCTGCCGACAAACGCGCGGCGTTCAGCACCCTCTACGAGGTGTTGGTCGACCTGACCAAGCTTGCGGCGCCGTTCATCCCCTTCATGACCGAGACACTGTTCCAGAACCTGGTTCGCAAGGACGACAATTCCGCTCCGGAATCGGTGCACCTGGCGTCGTTTCCGGAGCAGGATGAAGCACGCATCGACGAAGAGCTCCGGCGGACGATGGAGCGTGTTCGAAATGTGGTTACCCTGGGGCAGCGGGTTCGAAACGAAAACAAGCTCAAGGTGCGGCAGCCGCTTGCGGAAGCGATTGTCGTCGTGGCGGATGACACCGAGCGGCAGGCCATCGACCGTTTCGCGAGTGCGATCCGAGAGGAGCTCAACGTGCGTGAGCTCGGGTTTACACAGGAGCCACGTAAGTACGTCGAGTTCGCGCTAGTTCCGAACTTCCGCGTGCTGGGACCGAAGCTTGGCAAGCAAGTCCCGGCCTGCAAGAAGGCCCTCGCGGAGGCGGACGGTTCTGCCCTCTACGCCGAGATGGAAAGAAACGAGAAGGTCATCATCGAGCTTCCGGACGGCCCGATCGAGCTCACTCCGGCGGAGGTCGAGGTACGACTGAGCGCTCGCGAAGATTTCGCTGCGGCATCGGGCGCGGGCCAAGTGGTCGTGATCGACACGCGGGTCGACGATAGCCTTCGCCGTGAAGGCCTCGCCCGCGAGGTGGTCAATCGCATTCAACGAGCCCGCAAGGCCATGGACCTAGCCTACGAGGCGAGAATCGACGTGAGCTGGAACGCCGACGGCGACCTGTCGCAGGCAATCGAAGAGCACGCCAATCGCATTGCCACCGAGACCCTCGCCACCGGATTCACCCGAGGCGGTCCAGACACTAGCAGTGAGCACGACACCGAAATCGACGGAACCCCCCTAGCCCTCGCGATCACGCCCGCGTAGCAAGAAGGGCTCAGCTGGCGAGAGGCTCGGCGCCGTCCGCACGTGCCCTTTTTTCCCTGCGCCCATCGACGAAGCCTTCGATGAGGATCAAGGTCACGCCGATCGTGATCCATGCGTCGGCGACGTTGAAGGTGGGGTACGCCCAACGGTCGTTGAGGTGAAAGCGGACAAAATCGACGACGTAGCCCAGACGCACACGGTCTACGAAGTTCCCGACGGCGCCCGCGATGATCAGCGGAACACCGATGGCGAACAAAGTGCCCCCGCGACCGGAAACGAACATCCAGAGTAGAAGAACCACAGCTCCGGCCGCGGCAACGTAGAAGACGCCCTTGCGCACCAGCGTCGGCATGTCGCGCATGAATCCAAATGCGGCGCCGCAGTTCTCCGCGTATCGAAACTCGAGATAGCCATCGATCAACACGACCGGTGCCCGTGGGGCCCGCTGGGTCTGAATCCGACCGTACTCATTGGGCTGGCAGACCGGCTCAGGCGCGGGCGAGGCCGGCTGCGAAAGCCGCTCGAGCGCCCAGTGCTTGCTGCCGAGGTCCATGGCGGTGAAGGCGGCGGCGGCGGCCAGGCACAGGATGAGGGCCTTCGAGGAGCGGGGTGTGCGAGTCACGGCGCGCGACTCTAACAGTTGGATTTCGCGGGTCAAATCAGCAGAGCAAGTTCGACGGACGCCTTGTGACACATGGGTCGAATCGAGTTGCCTGGGGCTAAAAATTTGTAATTACAAATGTTTACAAGATTGTGACACAGGCCGGGTTGCGACTGTGTCACATCGTGTTACAAGTGGAGCATGAGCGAGCGAGACGAGAAAAAGAGCCGCCAGGACGCCAGGAAAGAGCGGGTGTTGCACACCCGCGTGCCTGCTGTCCTCGAGCAGGAGCTGAAGCGGGTTGCCAACGCATGGCGCGTCCCGGTGTCCAATGTCGTTCGAGCGCTCCTCGAGGACGCCCTCGATACCCTCGACGTCGTGGG
>CALLDH010000004.1 GCA_937998345.1 uncultured bacterium
CGCGCATTTGCCGACCTGGCCACGCGACGGGACCTGCACCTGGTCATTCTGGGGGAGGGCCCCGAGCGCGCCTCGTTGGAAGCCCAGGCCAAAGAGCTGGGCCTGGCGGGGCGCGTGTTCTTTCCCGGCTTCGTGGACGACCCCGGGGCCTACGCACGCCGAGCTCGCGTATTTGCTCTGTCGTCCCGCAACGAAGGCTTCCCGGGGGCCTTGATCGAGGCCCTCGAGGCCGGCGCCGCCATCGTCTCGACCGACTGTCCCTTTGGCCCCCGAGAGGTGCTCGACGGTGACCGCTTTGGCAGGCTGGTGCCCGTGGGAGACGCCAAGGGCTTCGCCGCGGCAATCGAAGCAGAGCTCGACGCGCCCGATCCGGGTCCGGACGCGCGCCGTGCACAACGGGCTGACTGGATGCAGCGCTACGATCCGGAGGTGATCACCGCCCGCTACCTCAGCCTGGTCCAGGAGGTCATCGAAGAGACTGACGCCAAGCGCAAGGACATATGACCCCGAAGCGTACCGGGACGTTGGATGAAGCGTAGTTCCACCCTCCGCTTCATCCGGACAACTCGGAAGTGATCGCCTGCCGAAGCGCTTCGAGCACGGTGCCCCTTACCCGGAGCTTGGTTGCAGCGTGAGCCGGCATGTCGAGCTTGCTCAGCGCGGCGGCAGTCTCTCGAGCCGCTTCGAGAAGTTGATCGGCAGAAACGACGCGGTCGAGGAACCCGGGGCTGATCGCCTCTTTCGGCGAGTACATCTCGGCTAGGATCGTCGCGCGATCGAAATACGCCGGCGTCAATCGATGCCGCGCGATTTCAACCGCGAAATAGGGAAGGGTCATGCCGATGGCGACCTCGTTCATACCGATTCTGAATGGACCATCGGCACCGATGCGAGCGTCGGAGGACATGAGTAGGAACGAACCCATCGCGATCCCGTGCCCACTGCATGCCGCGATCACGGGAAACGGGAACGACAACAAGCGCTCGGCGAGCCTTGCACCCACCCGGAGCATCTCCATCAGCGGCTCCATCCCCTGTTTGAAGACCGCAAGGTCGAAGCCTGCTGAAAAAACGCCCTCCCTTCCTGTGAGGATGACGACTGAACGGTGCTCTTCCGCCTGATCGAGCGCGGCGTTGATCTCCTGCATCATCGCCACCGACATGGCGTTCACCTTGCCGTCGTCCATCACGACGGTGCTGACGCCTTCCGAGCGTTCGTAGTTAACCAGGTTGCCCATCATTCCGCTCCACTCGTTCAGCGCCTCAGTCCCGGCCCTTGTGACCCGTCAACCGGAGCAGCTGGCGGGTCACCCATGGGAACACCAGGTACATCCAGTAGTACACACGCATCATGAACGGGTAGACCGCCTCACGGCGGGGTCGGCGGATCATGCGGGCGATGATCTTGGCGCACTCCTGTGGGGTGAGAGTGCGAACGGTTTTCGCCAGCTTCGGGATCCGGTCCTCGGCCCCGGGGTTGTGATCGAAATACTCGCTCGAGACCTTGCCGAACACGAGATGACAGCTGTGGACCCTGGTCCAGTAGAGGTCGTCACATAGAGCTTGGTGCATCCCGCGCATGGCCCAGCGCGAGGCGGCGTAGCCGACCGAGGAGGGGAAGGTGAAAAGCGACACGGGTGAGCTGATGTGAATCAACACCCCACTGTTCCGGTCGAGCATGTCCTTCATGAAGGCATGCGTTGCGTTGAAGGCGGCGAAGTAGGGCGCGCCCATCATCGACACGCTTTCGTCAGGCGGCGTGTGCTCGATACGCTTCCACTTGCCGGCGCCGGCGCTGTTGACGATTACGTCGGGGACGCCGTGCTCGCTCCGCACCCGCTCCGCCATCGCCAGCATCGCATCCCCGTCGCTTGCGTCGCAAGGTTCCACCACGGCCGCAACTCCGATGTCGGCTGCGACTGCGTCGAGCGCCTCACGGCGCCTTCCGATCAGTACGACTCTGTAGCCTTCCGCCGCCAACAGACGGGCGGTCGCGGCCCCGATGCCGCTCGATGCACCCGTGATCAGGGCTAGCTTGGAGGTTTGGCTCATGGCGTCTTCTACCGAGCCGCGCGGGAACAATCAATGCTGCAGGGGGTCCGGGCTTCTACGCATTGAGGGAAGGTGGTAGTCTCGCCCCAGATGGGCACTGTTGATCAACTGCTGAACCAGAAGGGTCACGGCGTGGAAACCGTTGCCCCCGATGCCACGGTTTACGAAGCCATCAAGAGGATGTCCGACCTCGACATTGGCGCCTTGGTGGTTATGGAGGACGGCCGGGTCATCGGTGTCATCACCGAGCGTGACTACGCGCGCAATGTGTTCCTCAAGGGCAAGGCTTCTCCAACGACCCCGGTGCGAGCAGCGATGGCCGAAGAGGTCCTGTCGGTGGGGCGCGGGGAGACGACGCGGGCTTGCATGGCGATCATGACAGGTAAGCGAACGCGGCATCTGCTCGTGATGGAGGGCGGCGAGCTGCTCGGCATCCTCTCGATTGGCGACCTGGTGCGGAGCATCGTCGCCGAGCAGGACATGACCATCGAGCAGCTAGAGCAGTACATCCACCGCGGCTAGATCATGAGTGCGGGTGGAAAGGCCTGGTTGAAGTCCTTCACAACCGACGAAATCCGGGAGCTGCGCGCTATTCGGGAGCATCGCGCATGGCTCACGATCATCGTCAACTATGGATTGATTGCGGCATCGATGGCGTTGGTCGCGTACGCGCCGGGCGCGCTGACCGTCGTGCTGGCGCTGTGCATCATTGGGACTCGGCAACTCGGGCTTGCGGTAGTCATGCACGAGAGCGCGCATTACACCTTGTTCAAGAACCGCCGGCTCAACGACTTCGTCGGCAACTGGCTGGCCGGCTACCCGATCTACCTGAGCGCCGACATGTATCGAGCGCATCACCTCGAGCATCACACCAAGACTTGGACGGAAGAAGATCCGGATCTGGGCCTGGCCAACGGATTTCCCGTTTCGAAAGCCAGCATGGCGCGGAAGGTCATGCGCGACTTGCTGGGCATTACCGGACTGAAACAGCTGATTGGGACAACGTATCTCGTCGTCAAAGTCGTTCGCGGCGAGCAAGTCGATGCCGGTACACTTCCGCTTCGATTGGAGCGCGGGCCAGCGATTCGCATGGTCGCCGGCACAGTGGTCACGAACGCCGCTCTGCTGGCTGTGCTCTGGTCGCTGGGGCAGCCGATGCTCTACCTGCTCTGGCTGGGCGCGTGGCTGACGACTAACAAGCTCGTCGCGCGAATCCGTTCGATTGCGGAGCATGCCGTGGTTCCCGACCCGGCAGACCCCCTCGGCCAGACGCGGACGGTCCGGGCCGGCTGGCTCGAGCGGCTGTTCATCGCGCCGAACCGCGTCCAGTATCACCTCGAGCATCATCTGCTGATGACCGTGCCCCACTACAATTTGCCGAAGTTCCATGAAATGCTGCGAGATCGCGGCGTGCTCGAGGGTGCCTGCGTTGCGGACCACTACGGGCAAGTTCTCCGCCGTGCGGTCGTCTGAGCTGGCTTGGAGAACGGGCCGCAAACGTCGTAGGCTAGCCTGAGCCGATGGAAGAAGGACTGGTTACGGCGCTCTTGTGGCTCCTGTTTGGCGGCACCCACGTGGGACTGACGATGCGGCCCGTCCGGCGGTACCTCGTCAGCCGCCTCGGCGAGGCTGGGTTCATTGCCGTCTACTCCGTGATCGCCATCGTCACCTTCGCCGTGTTGGTTCACTATGTTGCGTTGCACCGCTTCACCGACCCGCATGCATCGTTCCTGGTGAGCATTCCCCCCGTGCGAGGGGCGCTCATCGTGCTTTCGGTGCTGGGATTCTCATTATTCATTGCGGCCGTCCTGGTATACCCGGGGCTACCGATGGCAACGTTCCAGCATCGGGTCCGGCCGGTTCGCGGGGTCCAGCAGATCACGCGGCATCCTTTCTTTTCAGGCATTGCGCTTTGGGCTGCGGCCCACGTGCTGCTTGCTCCGTCTGCCGTGACCTTCGTGTTCTTCCTCGGAGTGATCGTCCTCGCGTTCGCCGGAGGCATGCACCAGGACCGCAGGCTCATCGAAGAGATGGGCGAGCCGTATCGCGCCTATGTCGCTGCGACCTCGTTCTGGCCTCTGGTGGCAGTCATCACGAAACGGCAGAAGATCGTCTGGCGTGAGCAGCCGTGGTTGGGCTACGCGATCGGCCTCGGTGCGAGCCTTGGGCTCTACCAGGTGCACGACCACATTTTCGATCACGGTGGCGCCTACGTGATTGCCGTCGTCAGCATCGGTTCGGTCATCGCAATCCTTCAGGCGAAGCTCAGGTAGAGGAGACGCCCGGCCACGTAGAGCACAAGCACCGCCGTGAGCCGCTTGATGATGCGCTTGGAGAGCATTCGCGTGCTGAGGCCTAAGGTGCAGAACCGGCGGTTTGCTGTCCCGGAAGGTGAAGACCGGCTCTTTGACCGGTTGTACGGCGCCTGGCTCGGGGCGTGCGCCGGTTGCACCCTCGGCGGGCCGGGGGAGTGGTTTAGGCCGTGGACCCGGAAATGCTTGATCG
>CALLDH010000005.1 GCA_937998345.1 uncultured bacterium
GTCTATGCCGGCGTCAAGTCGGAAATCATCATGGGGCACGTCGCCCGAGAGCTCGGTTGGCCCCGCGAGTCGTACGTGATGTCGACCAAGCTATATTGGGGCCTGAGCGAAGGCCCAAACACGCAAAAGACCCTGAACCGAAAATACCTGATGCAAGGGATTGACGGATCGCTCGAACGCCTCGGTCTCGACTATGTCGATCTCCTGTTCTGCCATCGGGATGACCCCGAGACGCCGGTCGAAGAGGTCGTATGGGCGATGAGCGACATCATCGCCGCAGGGAAGGCACATTATTGGGGAACCTCGGAATGGCCCGCGGAAGCGATCGAAGAGGCCTATGAGATTGCCGAGCGGTATCGTCTGCGGAAGCCAGTGATGGAGCAACCGCAGTACAGCCTCTTGTCGCGCGATCGCGTCGAAAAGGAATATGCGCCGCTCTATGAGAAGCGCGGAATGGGCACGACGATTTGGAGCCCGCTCGCATCGGGCGCCCTTACCGGCAAGTACCTGGATGGAGTCCCATCCGATAGCCGCGCTGCGCTACCGGGCTACGAATGGCTTCGCGAGTACATCACAGCGCCCGACAATCATGCGCAGATTCGGCGCGCGATCGAAATTGCAAGCGAGCTCGACTGCACGCCCGCGCAACTTGCCATCGCTTGGTGCGCGAAGAATCCCCGCGTCTCGACGGTCATCACGGGCGCAAGCCGCGTCGAGCAAGTACACGAGAACATGGGTGCCCTCGAGGTGATCCCGCGCCTCACCGACGAAGTGATGGCACGGCTCGAAGGCGCGCCCTAGAGCGCGCTCAATGCATCCCGGGCGTCTTGGACGTAGGTGTCGTACGGCTGGCCGGCATCCAACGCCGTAATCGCGGCGCCGACCGACGCCAGCGCGGTGGCGGCGGCCGTTGCAATGTCGTCAAGCCCGGCGTCTACTGCAACCGCCTCCGTGGCGACGAGCTGAACGGCTGCGCGGCGCAGATAGTCGCGCTCGCTGATGTTGCTCGGCGCATCCGACTCGGAGCGTGTCAACAGGTCGAGGGCCTGGTCGACCCCTGCCTCAGCTTGTGCGGCAGCCGAAAGCGCCTGTGCCGTATCCGGAACATAGCGAGTCATGCCGTTCAGGGTGCCCTGGTACACCATGCCGTCCGGACCGACAGTCGTCGCCGCGTACACGGAGTTCTCGCAAGAGTCGGGGACTTGCTCGAGGACATCCCCCACCCCCGGAAGAAGCGGAAGGAGACCGCCGCTATCCATCGGACAGGTCCCGGGACCCGCCTCGACCCAGACGCGTGACTCGCCGGTTGCGAAGTCGAGCCCCTCGAGGCCCCACTGACCGTCGCGCTGACCCGCCCCGTACACGAGGCCGGATGCTTCGCTGATGCTGGGAATGCCGTTCGGTACGCTGATCTCCGGGTTGGCCCAGACAGTCGAACAGGTGCGGGTCTCGGCATCCCAGTCGATGCGTTCGAGGCCAAACGGCGCTTTTTCGGGAATGCCGCCTTCGAGCGCGGACACTAGATTCTGTGCGGCGGCGGCGAGCGGTGACATCGACGGTGGGTTGATCGTCGGATTCGTGAGCAGGTCGTTGACGACGATCGCCGCGTAACCTCGGACGGCGACCGACTGCTCCGAGATCGCTTCGGTGGCGCCCGTGCCGAAGTCGACCGGAATCTCGCAGGCGATGCGACGATCCTTTCCTGGCGCGATGGCCTCCCAATCGTCTGGCACTTCGTCACGCCAGAACAGCACGAGATTCATCAGCGCCCGTCCGTCGGTGATCACGACGAAGTGATCGTCGTCGGCCTTGGTGCCCATGAGGCTGGGCGTCGACCCGGAACCAGGGCCCAGGCGAATCGGGCTCGGAACGTCTTCGGCCGAATCGTAGGCGGCGCGCCACACCATCGAGAGCGTGCTGCCATCCCAATTGAATCGGTACATCGCATCGCTGGTGAGAAGGTAGATCCCCCCGGCCTCGTCGACCGCGATGCTGTTGGAGACGATCTCGAGATCTGCGGCGTCTGCGGTCGCACAGTTTTCGTTTGTCGATACGACCGGGACCTCGCCGAGGTCGTCGGGGTCGACATCGGCGGGAATCACAAAGAGATTGCCTAGCTCGGTCGCGAAGGCCAGGTGCCCATCGTAGGTCAGGGACATGCCCGCAATGACATCGTCGTCGTTACAGAATGCCTCTGGGGGCAAGAAGATTCGCTTCTTGAGCTCGATGTTGGACGAACGATCGCCTTCCACGCTGTCGCCGAAGAACGAGACGAAGTTGGTGCGGCCGGCAATGAAACGGTTCTGTGCGTCGATCGCCGCATAGGCGCCGCTCAGCCCGAGCTCGAACTCCGGCGGGTCCTCCTCACGGTCTCCAGGCACGTAGGTGTCGATGATCTCGAAGGTCTCGTGGTCGATTTTGACGATCGCAGAGTCGGCCCCGAGGATGGTGGACCATACCGCCCGGCCACCGTCTTCGTACGGGCGGCTAAACGATGCGATGACCGGAATGCCGGCGCCTTCCAATACCAGATGTTCGCTCTTGCTGGTTTGGCTGTCGGCCGGCCCCGGTAGCGCCGAAGAACCTTGGGCGTAGCTTGCTCGATGCGATCCAGCCCATACCGTGTCGCCAAAGGCGGTGCTGCAAAGTGGCTCGTTCGGCGCAAGCGGCGTGGTGCACAGTTCGGATGTGTCGATCGCCGGTGCCGAGCTGCTGTTGCTGGAGCTGCATCCGAGGGCGGCGAGGAGAAGGACAAGCGGAACAGTACGTCGGCTAAGCATAATCCCGGCGTTCTAGCAGGAGATGCGTGGGGGCCAAACCGCGTTATGATCGGGCCATGTCCGCAATCGACGCTCTCGGCAGAGCCCAGTATGTGAATCTCGAAACATTCCGCAAGAATGGAACCGGCGTCCAGACTCCGGTTTGGGTCGCCCGCGACGGAGACGAGCTCGTGATCTTCACAAACGGCGACTCGTACAAGGTCAAACGCCTGCGCCGCAACCCGAACATCCGCATCGCAGAGTGTAACGTCCGTGGTGTGCTCAGGGGCCCCTGGCACGAAGGGACGGGGCGGCTCGTCGAGGACGAAGCGGCGAAGCAATCGGGAACCCGGGCGCTCCATCGGAAATACGGTTGGCAGATGACACTCGCCGACTGGGGGGCGCGGCTCCGTGGTTCGAAGAAGAACTGGGCCTTCATCGTGATACGCCTAGGGACCGATGAATAGAGTCTGCGTATCCACAGTCGGAGCGTCTATGCAACTGCTGTTAGTGCTCCTGTTCGCGTTTGGGTTTGCTCCTTCGGCGTTCGCGCAGGAGTCCTCGGAGGGCGACGACGTTCGGTCCGCCGACGAGATGCCGGAGGACATGCCGCCACCGCCCGACGACGCGCCGCCAGCCGAGGCACCGCCTGTAGATGGAACCGATGAAAGGCCGCCTCACCCCGAGACGCCAGAGGACCTCGACGAGCTACAGCCGACGGCGGAGATGTTGGGCAAGACCTCGTACCATTGGCTTCCCGGACACTGGACGTGGACGGGCGAACAATTCGAATGGAAGAGCGGTGAGTGGGTCTACAAGGTCAAGGATATGATCCTCGTCCCGCCCCGCTGGGACTGGGACGGCACACAGTGGGTGTTCCACAACGCCGGCTGGGCGAAGCCGGGGACCAAGGAAGTCGTGTATCGAGCGACGCCCGCGCCCGGCGGACCAGAGGTCGCCGCGAACCCGGAGGCCGCTCCCGCTGCATCGAGCCAGAACCCCGAACCGCAATCGTCGACGACGACCGTGTACGTCTATACGGGCGTCTATGTTGCGCCGCTGATCCTCTATCCGATCTGGCACCCCCACTATCACTACCATTGGTACCACCGGCACGCGCACTATCGTCGAGCCCCCGCATATCGCCACCATCGTTACCACCACGCGCAGACGCACAGGAAGGCGCACTACAAGCATCACAACACCCCGCCGGGTCATGGGAGCAAGCCAGGGCACGGCGGCGGAACCAGGCCGTCGCAGCCGAGCAATAAGCCCTCGACGAAGCCGTCCCAAAAACCGAGCGGAAAGCCCACGCAGCAGCCAAGCAGCAAGCCGTCCCAGCCGAGCAACAAGGCCTCAAATCGAAGCGGCTCGAGCTCGGGCAGCAACCGCAGTCGGAGTCGAAGCGGCGGTGGACGTCGCGGCGGCGGGCGCCGCTAGCTGAGCGAGGCTACCGCCGGCGAACGAGGACGCCGACGTACGGTGCCAACCACCACCGGGACTTTGCGAAGAAATTGCCCTTGCCGGTGACCGAGTACTGGAAGCCCGCGTCGATGTAGACGCCGCCCTTGACCTCGAAGCCGACGCCGGCCTTACCGGTGAACCCGGGCGTGAAGCGATAGACAGAGTACTGGCTGCAGTACCAATAACCGCAACCCACTTGGGTCTCCCGGAAGTTCCAGAAGTTCATGTCGAACGAGCCGGTGATGTACGGAAGAACGACCTTGAGATCGGGAACCTGGAAGCGGACTTCCGGGAGCGAGAGGTAGATGCGCGTCAGTGGGCTTCTTCCGGATAGGGATATCGGGGGATTGCCAGCCACGACCCCGTTCAGGTCGATCGGGTTCCACTGAAGTCCAGCGTCACCGCCGATGACGAAGAAGCCGAAGTCAGCGCCCCCGAAGAAGTTGATCGCCGCACCTGGGCGAACGATGTCACGAGGCACATCCAAGAAGATCGGCACGGCAATGCTCAGTCCCCAGGTGAATCCCACCGGCTGCCAGGCCTTCTTCTCCTGCGGCTGCTCGACGGCTGGGTAAGGCGTGGTCGACACCATCTGGTCGGACGGAGCCGGTGGCGGTGTGGGGGCCGTGGTGGCCGTGGTGGATGTGCCTTCTTGGGTCGAAGCATCCCACTGGGCGGACGCCAAAGTGGCAGGCAAGCAAAGCGCGACCACCAAAGCTGCAAATCTCGAGTCCATCTTCCTCATTCCGACCTCCCGGATGCCAGGGACTCTATAGCGGAGAACGCCATTGTTCAACGTCTCGGCCGCCTTGAGGGGAGGCGCGACTTCGACTAGCACTAGCGCTCCTTCGGAGGCCGAATCCTCGGCCGGGCACTCCAGTTTCACGGGAATTGAATATGCACACCGCCGCACGATGCGGATGGCTTAGGCCGTTCGCAAAATTCGCACTGACTCTGACTATCGTGTCGTCCTTCTCACTGGCAGCATTCGGACAGGATGGCGGGGCCGAGGAGAAGAAGACTGCCGAGCAGGAGATCCAGGAGCTCGTTGCGGATCTAGAAACACGCCGCGCCGAACTCGAAGAGCTCACCAGAAAGGTCTCGAAGAGCCCGGACCGCGCGGCCGCGGTGATGATGGCGAAGGAACTCTCGGAGCGCCGCGAGCGCTCCCGACGCGACCTGGAACATCTGGTTGAGCTCGTCGTCGCGGGCCAGGATGCTGGCGCTGCCGTCGCCCAGGGGCGGGCCGCTGCCACGAAGCTTCTGGAAGCAGACGAGCGGGCGATGCGCGAAAGAATGGAGGAGCTCGACCGCAGAATCATCGAGCTCCTCGACACGGCGGACAAGGGCAGTCCAGAGGAAGCCGCGGCGGCACGTAGCAAGATCATCGATGCGATTCCCTCTTCCGCTCGACTGATGAAGTACCTGGACGCCAACATCGAGCAACAGAGGCAACTCGGGCTCGACGTCGAAGCGGACACCGCATACCTAATGAAACGAGTCCAAAGCCGCGCGGACGTGACCGCCGGCCTGCTACAGCACGCGAAAAGCGAGATCGATGAGATCGCGGAGCGTCCGGGCTCGAGCGAAGACGTAGAGGCGCAAAAACAGCTCGCGTCCCTCAAGAAGCAACGCGATGCTCTCGCCGATAGTCAGCGCCTGAACGTCACCATCATGGATGAGCACGGCATCGACACTGCTGAGCTCAAGCAGGGACTCATCAGCGCGACTGGCAAGCTGTCGCAAGACATCCTCAACAAGGACGTCGCGACAGGTCTCGCCGAAAGCTGGTTGGACGACGGCGCGGACTGGGTTCGCAGCAATGGGGCATCGCTCCTCTTTCAGGCATTGTCGTTTCTGCTCGTGCTGCTCGCGTTCTGGGTCGCGGCTCGTATCGGGCGCAGCGCTGTACGGCGCGGGCTCGATCGTTCGAAGCTGAGCATCTCCAGCCTTGCAAGGGACTTCTTCATCAAGATGACCGGCCGGCTCATCATGCTGCTCGGCGTGATCATCGCGATCGCTCAGCTCGGCATCGAGGTCGGCCCATTGCTTGCCGGCCTTGGCATCGCAGGTTTCGTCGTCGGCTTTGCGCTGCAGGACACTCTTTCGAACTTTGCGTCCGGATTGATGATCCTCGTGTACAGGCCGTTCGACGTAGGAGACGTGATCGAAGCGGGCGGCGTGACCGGCAAGGTCGATCAGATGAACCTGGTCTCCACGATGATTCTCACCTTCGACAACCAGCTGCTCATCGTCCCAAACAAGCAGGTTTGGGGTGGCATCATTCGAAACGTCACCCATCAGGCCACGCGTCGCGTCGACATGACTTTCGGGATCGGATACTCGGACGATATTCCGAAGGCGGAGAAGGTGCTCACCGAGATCGTCACCGGTCACGAGAAGGTGCTGAAAGACCCAGAGCCAGTCGTTCGCCTGCACACGCTTGGGGAATCGTCGGTGGACTTCGTCGTGCGCCCATGGAGCAAGACCGACGAGTACTGGGATGTCTACTGGGACATCACTCGCGAGGTGAAACGCCGTTTCGACGCAGAAGGCATCTCGATCCCCTTCCCGCAACGCGACGTACACCTCTATCGCGAAGACACCCCCGGCCCCACCTCCGCCGGCAACGCCACCCAGCATTCAACCACCAGCACCACAGCCCAAACCGTCGTCCCAAACGAAGAAGACAACACCTAACCCCGCACTAGAAAAAGGGGACTGTCCCCTTTTTAGAACTCGGCGATTAGTCTTGTGGCGGCTTCTGCGGAGGTGTGGCGGTCGGTGTGGCGGAGGCCGAAGCCTGCTTGGATTTGAAAGCGGGCGCAGGCCTGCCAGTGAATTTGGGGCATCCAACGAATGAGGTAGGCGTTTGGGAACCACTCGAAGTTTTGTTCCGTGCCGATGATCACTCGTGGGTGGGGCGCCCAGGCCAACGTGAAGTTGAGGAAGAGGCCGCCGTAGGTCTTGCCACCGATGTGGCTCTCGAGCGCTGGGCCGACGAGTGCCACGAGCGTGAGTGAGGAAGCCAGGCGGGCGCCCAGGATGTAGAGCGCTGTCGAGATGAAAGCGTCTTCCTCGATCACGTATTCGACGAGCCCTTGGAGACCGTGGCCGACGCTGCCGTCTTCCTTCATCCCGACGGTCCCCTGAAACGCAAACTTGAGGATCTCCAGGTCGATGTTCAGGAGGCCCACCTCGAGCTCGAGTGCGAAGTTGTCGACCACGGCCGCTTCGATCTCAGGCGCCCAGTAGGCAGCGACAGGAGACGTGGGAACGAGCACGAGCGTGTTGATCTCGATCTCCCCTTGCTCAGAACCTAGTCCACGCACCATATCGAACACCATCGGCTCGGGAAAGTCGATCAACCCGTTGTGCGCTGGGTCGGTGCCGGTGCGTCGCTCGGTCTCATCATCGACGCCGTCACCATCGGTGTCGCGCTCGTACGGGTCCGTCTCTCCGTGGTCCACTCGGTGATTGTGGTTCACGTCTTCGTCTGCATCCGCCAGGCCATCGCCGTCGGAGTCTAGCCGCGCATCGTGGCTTGCCTCCTCCGCGCGAGCGATCCCCACACCCGAGACAGTCCCCGCACCCGCCCAGAGCGCAGTCGACAGCAACAAGAGTGCTCTGTTGGCAGACATCCGTGGACCCATGTCGGTATCGCGGGTAGCATATCGTGAATGATCGCGAGTCGGTCGCTTCTTGTCTCCGTAGTGGTCGCCATGCTTTGCGTCGCGTGCGGACATGACAAACGTGCAATGAAGACGGTCACCGCGCGCGCGTCATTCGAGCTGTCCTGCCCGCAAGACCAGCTCGAGCTCACCGTCCTTTCCACCGAGGGCGCCCGAAAGCTCGCCAACCAAATCGGGGTGACGGGGTGCGGACAGAAGGTGGTCTATGTCTACTTCTCTTCGACCGACACCTGGACCCCGGACTCCGCGATCACGCCCGCGATGACTCAGCGCGAAGAAGCCTACAAAGAACAGAAGGCCCGCCAGGACCAGGCGGCAGAAGAAGAGCGGCGCTTCGAGGAACAACAGAGCTACCAACGGGGTGTGAGTCAGTAGCACTATCCTTGATGCACAGGTGATTCGGGACGCCTTCGGGTTCACCTATGCTTGATGCACAGGTGATTCCGGACGCCCTCGGCTCAGTTTGTCCCACCCCACCGCCCCCGCACTATCGCCTAGATCCAGCCGAGTACGGCGCCGAAGATGATTAGGCACAGGGCATCGAAAGTGAGGATCGCGCCGACCGCAGCGGCCTGCCTCTTGATGCACTTCATGTCGTGTACCCAGTAGGCGACGACGAAGAATGGGAAGTAACCGAGTAAGAAGATCAGCCAGGGAGCGGAGCGGTTCCACCAGGTGTAGTCCCAGGTCAGAGCATCAACCGCGTTGAGGATATACTCGATGAAGACTGCGAGCGCGCTGAAGAAGACCGCGAAGACCCAGCGATTGGGTACGCCGAGGATCTTCGTTTCCTTGGGCGGGAGCATGACGGTCGTCACGATGCCGAGGATCGCGAACATGAAGCAGATCTCGATGTTCAGACCGATCAGGATCAAGTACGCGGTTTCACCGGGCGCTGCCCATGCGGGCGCGTAACCACTGAAGTGGAAGATCAACGAGTTCCAGATCTCGTTGAACCAATCCATGCCCCAAAGGGCAAGACCCGCGAACACGACGCTGTAGTTCTTGCGGCCGATCTGATCGTGGTAGATGTAGAGCACGATCACGAGAAGTGGGATCACGTACCACTGAAAATCGGACGGATCTCGAAGATGGGAGAGCGCCTGCTGTGCAGATTCGGTAGGCATAATCGGGGCTTACCACTGTCACTCGGGCATCGCCTAGTGCAGAAATTGCGCGTAAGACTTGGCATCTGGCCGATCTTTTGAATCCGGCGAAAGTGGCGCTATCCTCGGGCAGCGGCGCCCGGAGGGTCGAGCGCCGACTTCAAAGCGACATCATATGCTGCGGTTTCTCTCGAATCGATGGTCTTTGTTATGCCTGGCGGTCCTGATCGCCGGAGTCAGTGGTGGCGCGGTCGCACTCGGCGAGCATGCCGCGACCGAACGGCACGATCGCGTGCAGATGATCGACGGGCAAAGCGTGCTGCGGGCCCCCGGCCTCGACGACTGGAACGAGCGGCAACAAAGCCCGAAGAACAATCCCGGCACGACGGGCCGCTTCGGATCCGCGTTTCACTACGACGCTTTCGTCTACGACAAAGCCGCGAGTAGCCCGAAGGTAGCCGGCGTCATTCGTCGGGGCGACGTCGTCAAAGTAGGCGACAAAGTCAGCGGCTCTGGTTGCAAGGACGGTACCTGGTACAAGGCCACCCCATTTGGTTATGTCTGCACGGCTCTTGGCTTCCACGTGAGCGACACGCCGAGCACGAATCGATACGGCGTGCCGCCCGCCAAAGTCAGCAGCCACCTCCCCTATATGTACTCCCGAGTCACCACCAAACGTGCGCCGCGCTACTACCGCATTCCGACCGTACAGGAAGAGAAGCAGGCTCGCCGCGCGATGGAGAAGAAGGGCCCGACTCCCGAAGTGGTTTCGTCATTGATGGAGGGTGACTACTTCCTCGCACTGGCCGACAAGGAGACACGGAAAGCAGACGGCGCGGTTTTCTACCGCACGATCCGGGGCCGCTTCGTTCTCGAGACTGACGTCGAGCTCCGCAATCCTGACCCGGTGCGTGGAGAGGAGCTCGGCCGGGATGGCTGGCGCCTCCCGCTGGCCTTTGTCTGGGGCGAGGATCGGGACCTGCTGAGCCTGAAGGGCGGCACGCTCGAAGTGACGGGTAAGGCACAGAAGCACGGGCGGTTCGTGATCGAGAAGGAGCTGACCAAGGGCGACATTGCCTATGTGTCGGGCGCTCCGGGCGCCGTGCGTCGTGACGAGGTGCGGGTGGCTCGTTTGAGCAAGCGTCCGAGCGGTGTGCCCGCCAACGGGAAGTGGATTCACGTCGACCTGTCCGAGCAAACCCTCGTTGCGTATGAGGGCGACAAACCAGTTTACGCGACGGTGGTCTCGAGCGGGAAGGAAGGGTACGAGCCGCCAACGGGACTCTTCGAAGTTCAGCAGAAGTACATCTCGACCACGATGAACGCCGCGGATCCGATCGACGGCTTCTACGAGGTCGAAGAGGTTCCGTGGACGCTCTACTACCACGGTGGATACGCGCTTCACGGCGCCTACTGGCACACCGATTTCGGCAAGGTGCGCAGTCACGGCTGTACCAACATCGCGCCGGTGGATGCGCGCTGGCTCTACTACTGGAGCGAACCTGAGGTCCCGGCCGCTTGGCACGCGGTGCGCTTCCAAAAGGAAACGACCTGGGTTCACTTCACCAGTTGAGAAGGCCCCGGACGAGCAACATCACCGCTGAGGCACCTGCCACCACCACGATGATGTTGCGCAATCGTGGGCCGTCGATACGGGGAATCAAGTGACGACTGGCGCGGAGCCCGAGCCAGACCGCCGGCAATAGTGCGGCGCCGATGACGACCTCGTCCCAGCTGACCTCCCCGGCCGCGGCGCGAACGCTGATCGTGATGCATAGGCCGATCGCAAACACCAGCCCGAGATTGGCGCGCACGGTCGGACCGGTGTCGTTCCGATAGAGAAGAGCAATGGGTGGCCCGCCGATCGCCGAGACCATCGCCATGGTTCCCGAGGCCACGCCGGCGACGATCTCTCGGGCCGCTGTTCTGCGGAAGGTCCCCCGGCTCACGACGATCCCGACGCCTGCAATCACCATCAACGACATCAAGACGTCGAGCGCCGCGGTCGAAAGCAACTTGAGCAGTGCCACGCCAAGGAACGCACCCGGCACACGCCCCGCGAAGATCCAAAGCGTGCTCCGAGCCTCGACTGCATGGCGCTCGCGGAGAACGATGGCGAGGGTCAGTGGGAACACGACCAGAAGTTGGGGAACCGGCGCAAACAAGGGGTTGAGCAGCGACAACACTGGCACGCTGAGTAATGCGAAGCCGAACCCCACCGTGCTGTGGAGCGCGGCGGCAAGGAAGCTCACGATGAACGCCACAGCAAACTCTGGGGTCGTGATATGTGCTAGGGCTTCCATCGGCGGTGCTAGGGTAGTCAGCGTCTGATCATGCGGCCAACCAAGACGACCAGGACACGAGACCTAACTCGAAAGACGGCAAGCCGCGTCCTGGGTCTGGCAACGAGCACGCTCGACGTCGCAGTACGCAATCTGGACAACGCCCGCCGAATCGCCAACTTCCTGCGAGGCCGGATGGAGCTCGAGGTGCGGCCTACCGACATCTTCATCTCGAGCTACCCGCGGTCCGGTACGACACTGACTCAGTGGATCTTGTACCTACTGACGCACGAGGAACAGCCCGACCCCGCGCATCTCACGAAGGTGTCGCCGTGGTTCGAGCGCTCGCTAGCAATCGGTGAGGTGACCGCCTCTGACTTGGAGCGCTTCCCCTCGCCGAGGGTGTTCAAGAGCCACTTGCCGAGACAATGGCTGCCCGACGGAGCGCGCTACATCTACGTCGAGCGGGACGGCTTGGACGTCCTGGTTTCATACTTCCACTTCTACCGGGCGTACCTCGGGTTCGAAGGGACGCTCGACGATTTCTACGAGCGCTTCATGAATGGCCGCGTTCAGTATGGCTCCTGGTTCGAGCACGTGGCCGAATGGCACGAGAGGGCGTCAGACCCCGACGTTCTGATCGTGCACTACGAGGATCTCTTGAGCGATCGCAAGGCGGCGATCGAGCGTATCGTCGGGTTCCTTGGCTGGGAACGTGACGAACGCTGGGTCGATCGGGCCGTCATCGAAAGCAGCTTTGACGCGATGAAGCGTCGAGAGTCCGTCTTCGATCATGCAACGGCACTGCTCCTCGAACGCGGCGTGAGGCCGCAGTCTTTTCTGCGTGCCGGCGAGAGCGGCCGAGGCGCCGGGTCCCTGAGCGATACGCAGGTGCGTGAGATCAGGGAGCGAAGCTCGACGGGGCGCCGGCTAGCGATTCGCGGGCTGGCTTCTTTTTTGCAGTAGCTGAGCCACTGACCGGCGCTGTCGACGCATCGACGACGAACTGGAGGAAGCTTTCCGGCGTGCCCGGGTCGTCCCCAGTGAGATGGTGATACGCGCGCGCAAGCTTCGCGATCAAGCGACGGTACCCGCGCACGGCCGGCGACGAAGCATCGCTGTAGAGCTTTCGAACGGCATTTTCCTTGATCCCGAGGAGAAGCCGATCCTGAGGCTCGCGGCAGAGGTAGGGGCATGCGCGTGGCCGCTGTGGATTGAGCGTTCGGCCACCAATCGTGTACGCGAACGTCACCTGGTCACCGAAACGGTTCCTGTAAAGGCGATCGAAGTACGTCTCGTCGTAGGTGCATGCCGAAAGCGCCCAGCCGACTTTCACTGCAGCGCCGCGCGTGCGCATGATTTCGGTTTGAACGAGCTGCTGCGCCACGTATCCGTTGTCGATGTCGAGCGCCTGTTGCTTGCGCTCCACTTCGGACGCCGGCGCCAGCGAAGACGAGCGGCGGATCTCGACGGGGAAACCAAAACGATCGACGAGAGCTTCCAACGGCGCCTGCGCAAGGGATGCGGCGCGGTGCACGTCTAGCCTCGGCACACCTGCATTGCAAGCGTTGCTGTCGGCGATGAGAATGGAGCTCTTGGCCAGCCCGAGCTGCCGCCGCACCATCTCTTGCGCGAGGACGAGGATCAGAACGTCGACGGGAAGACCACAGCTCGCGTCGTCCGCCGCAACGCCCACGCCAAACCAAACCGATGTCGTCGATTCGAGCGATTGAGGAGAGATCACTGGCTCGTACTGCCGCCGGGCAAAAAGCTCCTGACGGTTTGCTAGCGATGCGAGGCGCTCCCCCATAATTTCTGTCCCAGTGTACCTGCTCATCGCGCGTTTCGCCGCATGACCTGAACCGGCACCCTAGCGGACATGGCGCGAGGTCGCAAAACCTTTGAAGACGCCAAACAGTTCGCACAGTTACGCCATTAAGTTGGAGAGTTGCTCAGCGGACTGCATCCTGAAAGCTCCGGAGAGTCGCTTGAGAATTCTCGTCAGCTTTTTAACCCTCGCCTTCCTCGTAGCCCTCACCGCCACCATAGAACCGAGCCACGCGCAGGACACTCCGTGGAAGCGGCGGGCCCGAACGGGCGTGGTACTGAACGACTCACCAGAGGTTCGGTCAGCAGGACGAAGGGGTCCACTCACCGCGGAGGAGATGCGCCGCTTGGGCTTGCGTCCTCGCGGAGGAGGTCTGGTCGATCTGTCGTACTGGCCCGAGGAGCCTGCCGCGCCGGCCCGAGTCGCACCGACGGACCTCGCTCAGGCAATGGCTCAGTTGTGCCCCGCTTCGACGGGAGCCGAACAGCTCGAACGGTACTCAGAGGCCATCGTTCGCTACAGCTTGGAATTCGACGTCGATCCCTGGCTGCTTGCAGCACTCGTCTATGCGCAGAGCGATTGCCGTGCGGGCACCGACAACAGCTACGGCACTGGCCTCACGCTGATCAACCGAGGCATGCACGAGAGCAACATCCATAGCGGCGTGTACCGGTTCGGCGTGTGGACCGATCGAGGATGGAACCGCAAAGAGTTGGACGTGAGTGCGTTCCGTTTTCACCAAGACGCCCTGACGGCGCCGGAGGTGAACCTCTACTTCGCGGCGGCCTTGTTGAACGTGTTCGGCGAGCAGTGCCCGGAGATCGACCGCGCGTTCGATTCGGCGCCGCATCGCCATGCCGTGTCTCACTTCGTGTGGGGCGATCGTGTGGCGGACTCTGCACCAGAAGACCGCATCCTCACCGCAAGACGCCGCTTGCTGAGCAACTACGCCCAACTCAACCAGCACGCCAAAGGACTCGGGGGGATCTCATTCGTCAGCCCTCTCGATGGCTATCCGCGAATCGCCATCAGTGGCCTGGGTGAGCCGCGTGACAATGGACGGCGACCACATCGCGGGATCGACTTCGCGTCGGAGCCAGGGGAACCCGTGCGCTCCGTGGCCGCAGGCACGGTGACCTTCGCAGGAGTCGACTGGGAGCGTCGCGCCCACATCCCTCTCGAACCGTGGGGCGCGGTCATCGTCCATGAAAGGCACATGGGCCCGCGGGGGCTGTTCGTGGAAGTCGACCACGGGCGTGGCGTGATCTCGCTCTACGCGCATCTCGCGAACTACGACGTAAAGGTTGGCGACTCGGTGGAAGCGGGTCAGCGCCTCGGCGAGGTCGGCCGCACTGGAATCAGAGACTCAGGGGCCCATCTGCACTTCGGCATGTTCCAGAACGGTGAGGTGCTGGATCCGTTGGAGCATTTGGCCGCGTTCGTATTCCCGCCGAAGCTCACGCAACGCGGCCACGCCGACCTAGCCAAGCAGCACCG
>CALLDH010000006.1 GCA_937998345.1 uncultured bacterium
CCTTTTTCGCCGTGCGCGCACCTTTCGAGGCAGCTTTGTCTTGTGGGTTGCTCATTCGTGCGGGACTACAGGCAAGCAGCGCAGGCGGGCACTTCGCTGGCGCGGACGCTAGTCTGCGGTTAGGCATGCGTCAAGCGACCCCATGACGATCCTCTGCATCGATACGGCCACCGAGCATGGCGCCGTTGTCGTCGTTCGCGACGACGGTTCGAACGCGTCGGTACGCTGGCGTTCGGCCGGCCGCCACGGGGAAAACCTGTTCGGCTACATCGAATCGGCGTTGGCTGAAGCGGGCGCTTCCCGCGAAGAGCTCTCGTTGATAGGCGTGAATATAGGTCCCGGCCGATTCACTAGCCTGCGCGTGGGGCTAGGTACGGCCAAGGGGCTCGCCCTCGGCTTGGGTCTACCCATCGTCGGTGTCAGCTCACTGCGGGTGCTCGCGAGGGCGATCGAAACCGACGTCAGCCTGGTGCGGGTGCCGGTGATGAATGCCTACCGCGGCGACGTGTTCGCTGCTGCGTACATCATCGAGGATGGCGACGTGGAGGAGTTGACTCCCGCACTCTTTGGCCCGCCCGAGCGCGTCTTAACGCAAATTCGGGAGGCCGCGGCGGGGCGTCCGATTGCCATGGGCGGCGAGGGCGTACGACCGCATGCCTCCGTAATCGAAGCCACGCTCGGAGTGAACGTCGATGGGGCCGACATCCTCGACGCCTCTACTCCGGACGCGATTGTAGCCGAAGTGCAATACGCGTTCCGCACGACCGGACCGGCAGACCTCGACGCATTGGAGCCGCAGTACCTTCGCCCGAGCGATGCCAAGTTGCCCGATCGCCCGCTGCAAACCGAGCGCCCGAGCTAGCTGCCGTGCGAGGCGATCGCTTCGCGGTACGTGCGCTCGTAGAGTCGAGTCGTGCGTTCCCAAGAATGGTCGATGCGCATGACTCTGCTCTGGACTTCTCGGAACGCCTTGGTGTTGGCGAATGCTGCCGCGCCTCGCTGTAGCGCCGAGAGCAGAGATCGCGTGGTCGCCTCATCGTAGAGGATCCCCGAGCCGGTCTTCAAAGAGGCTTCGCAATCGACCACTTCGTCGGCGAGGCCGCCATCCCGTTGAACGATGGGTAGGGCACCGTAGCGTTGAGCTCTCATCTGGATATTGTCAGACGGCGCCTCGAGTCCCGCCGCCACTACGAAGTCGCTCGCTCCGATTAGCGCGTGCCGAAACGCCTCATCATTCCCGGTCTTGATCTGAATTCGATCGGGCCACTGGTCCCAGAGCTCCTCGTAGATGGCAACGAGCTCGCCATCGCCTTCGAGCTGCACCACGAGTTGGACGTCGTTACGTAGGAAGTCGGGTCCAATCTTTGCGAGCAGGGCCATCCCGTCGTCGTCGACGCTACCGATCGCGCCGAACAGAGGCACATCGCTTCGCACTGGCAGCGTGAGATCGTGCTGGAGCTCGGCCTTGCACTTGTCTTTGCCTTCCATGTCGAACGGATCGAACCGGGCCGGGAGGTTCCCGTCGGTTGCGGGGTTCCAAAGCGCGGGGTCGATCCCGTGGCGTAGGCCGCCTAGCTTTGGCCCGAGCTCGCGAAACGCATCGGCCAACTCATCGTCGTTGTCCGGCCTCTGAAGGCGGTGCGCGTAGTTGGGGGACAGGGTGGTGACGCGATCCGCGGTCAGCAGCCCAGCCTTCAAAACGCTAACACCGTCCCCGTCGCGGGCCTCGTCGCCAAGCCCGATCCACCCGGCATCGCGTGCGTCGAAGCGCCCCTGGCGAGAGGCGTCATACACGGTCAGGACCGTGGGCATGTCGGGAAGCGCCGACTGCAACTGCGCGACGACCGCCGCAGCGGCCCATCCGTGAGCGTGCACGATATCGTAATCACTCGCGCTTTGACGAATCACCTCGCTGACAGCGGAGGCGAACAGGCCGACCCTCGACGCGTCGAGCTGTTCGCCCTCACCGGTCAGAGCGTCTGCGGACAAGAGAACTTCCTCGTTGCCGATGAAGATCAGGCCTACGCCGTCGTGGTTGCGGCCCGTGTAAAGCTCGCAGGACCAGGCTCTGCCACCGAGCTCGAGCTCGAGCTTGGTGAGGCGGCGCGCCAGCGCGAGCTTCGCGGAGTCGATGTGACCGTAAAGCGGGGACACCAGGTCGACCGTGTGATCCGCGCGGCGCAGCACTTTCGCCAACGTCGTGACGTCCTGGGCGTCTCGAGTGGATGTGAATGCTTGAGGGGCGATGAAAAGAATTCGCAAAGTGCTGGACCATAGCGACTGTTGGCCTCGGTGGCCACGTGGAAAGCCCGGGTTGCGCCGCCACGGAGCTGGTTCAGGCTTGTCTTGCATGGCGGAGCGGGGAAAAATCGCGGTTACCGGCGCAACGGGGCTCGTTGGCTGCGAGCTGGTGCCGACCCTTCGGCGCAACGGATTCGACGTCGTTCGGCTCGTGAGGCACGCGCCGGGCGCCGACGACGAGGTCCGGTGGGATCCAGCAGCTGGGACGATCGACGTCGAGGGTCTCCGGGGAATCACTGGGGCGATTCATCTTGCCGGCGACAATGTGGCTTCGGGACGCTGGACAGAGGCCAAGAAAGCGAGGATCCGCGACAGCCGGGTTTCCGGCACCGCGCTTCTCGCAGGGGCCCTCGCCGAGCTTTCACCCAGGCCGAGGGTATTGGTTTCGGCCTCGGGGGTCGGTTACTACGGCGCGTGTGGCGATCAGGCGCTCGACGAGAGCGCCCCCCAGGGTTCCGGGTTTCTCGCCTCGGTGTGCGGCGAGTGGGAAGGCGCAGCCCACGCGGCGCGGGACGCCGGGATTCGCGTAGTGAACGCACGCATCGGCGTCGTGCTCGCGCCTCGCGGCGGTGCGCTCGCCAAAATGAAGATGCCGTTCTTGCTCGGGGTAGGCGGCCGCATCGGCGACGGCACTCAATACATGAGTTGGATCACGCTGGAAGACCTGGTGTCGGCACTCATCTTCGCACTGGAGCGCGACGACCTAGAAGGCCCTGTGAATTTCGTCTCGCCGACGCCGGTGACGAACGCGGATTTCACGGCCACATTGGGCCGTGTGCTCAAGCGCCCCGCTCTCCTTCCGGTCCCGAAGTTCGCGCTCCGGCTCGGTGTGGGATCGGACATGGCCAATGAAATGCTGATCGGGGGAGCTCGCGTCATCCCGGCTTCGCTTCATGCCCACGGCTTTCGCTGGGAGCACACGACGCTCGAACCCGCGCTTCGTTCGCTCCTGTAGCGCCGAGCTCGATCAGCGTGATCTCGGCAGGCGCTGCGATGCGCATTGGCGGGCCCCAGTATCCGGTGCCTGAGCTGACGTAGATCTGCGAGTCACCGCGTGCGTGGAGCCCCGACAAGAACGGCTGCGCGAGGCGCGTGAGAAACCCGAACGGAAAAATCTGGCCTCCGTGGGTGTGCCCCGAGATCTGAAGGTCGACGCCATGCGCTCGCGCTTCGTCGAACTGCACCGGCTGGTGGGCCAGCAGGACGACAGGCTTGGTGGAGTCGCGCCCCTCCATGGCCCGGGCCATGTCTGCGCCGTGCCCATTGCCGAACTGGTGTGCCGTCCAGTCGTCGACGCCGGCGAGGTGGATCGCTTCTCCGTCCTTCATGAGCTCCACGTGCTCGTTGCGTAGGACTCGTATTCCGATCCCACGAAGGAACGAGAGCCAGGAATCCGCCCCCGAGTAGTACTCGTGATTGCCCGTGACGAAGTACGTCCCGAGCTTTGCGCGAATCTCGCCGAGTGGCGCTATGGCATGACCCAGGTCTTCGACAGACCCATCGATGAGGTCGCCCGTGATCGCGACGATGTCCGGCTCGAGCGCGTTGACCTTGCGGACGACATCTTGGACGAAATCGGCACCGATGGTCAGTCCAACGTGCATGTCGGTGAGTTGAACGAGGCGCAGCCCGCTAAGAGCTTCGGGCAGTTTGTCGAGGCGTATCGCCACACGCTTCACCTCGACCGGCCGAATCGCCGACCAAACACCCCAGCCCGACAGCGCGAGCCCAAACGCACCGGCACCTCCTGCGAGGAGCTGCGCGAGAAATTCCCTGCGCCCGCCATTGACCGAGGCGAAGCTGGCGTACTTGACCCAACTCCAGCGCGCGAGCTCGCCGCCCCAAAGCAGCACGAGCAACAAGAACATCGACCCCATCCAGACGTATCCGACCCAGGAGACCGGGATCGCGAGGTTCCGGGGCAGGGTGCGCCAGGCCATCATCGATGCGGGGATCGAGAGCGCGAGCAGGACCAGAGCAATGGTCGCGACCTGACGCCAAGGAGATGGCCACATCGGATCGCGAATCAAGCGAGCCCACAGGTAGTAGTGCGTGCCGAGCGTGATGCCGGAAATGATGCCGAGGAAAATGAGGATGCGACCAAGCGACATGAAACGCTGACTACGATCGCATAAGGATCACGCCGGAGAGCGTCAAGTCGCCGCTTGGCCGGGCGTCGACGGATCGGGAGAGTCGTAGCGTTTCTTGCTGTCTTCGAGGTGGTCGAGCAGCCGCTGACGGACCTCCGGGTGCGTCAGGGCGATGATGCGTGCCGCCAAGAACGCTGCGTTCTTCGCCCCATCGATGCCAACCGTGGCGACCGGGACGCCGGGCGGCATCTGTACGATGCTGTAGAGTGAATCGACGCCATTGAGCGCACCCGAGGCGATCGGCACGCCGATCACGGGCAGTGTTGTATGCGCCGCGA
>CALLDH010000007.1 GCA_937998345.1 uncultured bacterium
CCAGGCCGAAACGATTCGCAACATGTCATCGATTATCCTCCCGCAGGGAGACGGCCTGATTCCGTACATCGATGCCAGGGACATCGGGGAAACTGCCGCGAAATGTCTCCTGCACCCGGAGGATCACGGCGGGCAGAGCTACGTGCTCACCGGCGGCCGCGCCTACGGCCCGAAAGGGGTCGCTGCAGAGATCGGTCGCGCCATCGGCAAACCCATCACCTACATCCCCATCGAAGAAGACAGAGCGCGCGACCTGATGCTGCAGAAGGGCATTCCCCCGTGGCTGGTCGAAGCCGGGCTCGCCGTGTTCGCACATGCAAGGTCGGGCGGCGAGGCCGCGGTAGACCCGACCCTCACGCGAATTCTCGATCGACCCGCAACGAGCCTATCGGAGTTCGTGGAACGCAACCAAGACGCGTGGCTGTAGGGGGAGGGGTAGCCTGTCCCCTAGTACTGCAGAGTGAACGAGACGGACGCCCACCAGGTTTTCACATTGTAGTCGCCCGGGCAGCCGGTGCGCACGACCTGCTGGTCGGAGCAGATGAGCTCGGTCTGGCCGCCTGATCCAGGAACCTCCACCTCTTGGCCGATGTATTCGTTCCCGATGTTTCCGAACGAACCGCCGAAGGCGCCCGCGAGATCGAGCCTGTACTTGTCCTTGATGCTCTCATCGTTCCGGTCATCCCAGTAGAAGCCCAAGCCGACGGAGCCGAATGGGCTGAATCCTGGTGGCGGGGTGAAGTATTGTGTAAACGGTCCGCTCGTTGCGGACTTCGCGGCGTTGAAGCCCAGTCGAAGCGCCAACAGGTCCTTTGTGAAGCGATACTCGAAGCCGAGCTTGAGGCCCCACGCGTTTTCCCAGCCGAAGCCAACCACGGTCGTCTGTATGACCGTGCCGTCGAGCGAGGAGATGACGGTTTGGTTCTTGTTGCCGAACTTGTCAGCCGCGTGGAACTGAGCCCGGACCTCTGCAGCGAACAGCATGTGAGTGTTGGCCTGAACAGAAAGCCCGAATTGAAACGCATGCGGGAGGAACCAATCCGCTTCCGAGTCGAGGGTGATGGGGTCGGCTCCGGGTGCTAGCCTGGTGGTGCTGCTGCCGGTCAGCTTGATCTTCGAAGGCGCGCGGTACATCCCGCTGATGCGGACCTTCTTGTGCGGCTTGATGGTGAAGCCGAAGCGAATCGATGGGAAACCTATGCCGCCGAGGTCGTTCTTCACCCGGTCGTAGCGCGTCCCGCCGCCCGTGACGGCACCGATATTCTGCCAGAGGTCTGCGGTTTGCTTGGAGAAGGGTAAGCGGAGCGCGAGACCGAGCTGAAACTTCTCGTGGGCGAGAAACGAAAAGCCAGTGGAGAACTCGCCCACGAAGAACGTCACGTCCAGGTCCTGAGGCGCGCCGTTGGTGCAGGTCGCCGGATTGGTGTCGGGCACGTAGTTACCGCCGCTAGCGGGTTGATCGGGTGGGTTCGGAGTGACCACATCGCCGTCGATGCACTGCACCTGGTCGAAGGACGAGCCATAGCCCGTCTCGATGTAGATGCCGCCGGCGAACACGACGCGAGGAGCGATTCTGCCGGCGATGAAGCCTGATGCAAGTGGGCCGTAGCCCAGACCCGAGTCGACGGTGGTGTTGGGGCCCTGCACCGGCGCCCTCTGGTTCACCAGGAGATTCGTCATGTTGAACGTGAACCCGATCTTGCCGATGCCCTCCAGGTTGGCGGGATTCATCACGAGCGCGGCGGGTTGATCCAGGAACGTCGTCCCAGTGAGCCCCATGCCGATGCTCCGGGTGTCGTACGCGGTGGGTTCCGGGTTGGCGCTTGCAAGTGCGGGAGCCAGCAGACCGGTGAGAAGGCATGCCGTCAGTAGTTTCGTCTTCATCATCACGGGCTCCTCCACCCATCGTGCACCTGCGGGGGCCGCCGCAGGATACATGGAAAGGCCGCCGATAGGTCAATCAAATAACACCCGACAATGGACAAATATCCAGGTGAAAACTCGAATTTAGTCTCGCTTGCCGTGCGCCTCCGGAACGCCTGTAGGGCATTCCACACCGGTGCCTCCTAACCCACAGTAGCCCGCTGGGTTTTTCGCGAGGTACTGCTGGTGGTAGTCCTCCGCGTAATAGAAGGGCGGGGCCGCGAGGATCTCGGTGGTGATGGGTCCGTACCCCGCGCGGCGGAGCGCGCCCTCGTAACGCTGCAGTGACTGCGTCGCCAGTTGGTGCTGCGCATCATCGAAGTAATAGATGCCCGAGCGGTATTGCGTCCCGCGGTCGTTCCCTTGTCGCATGCCCTGGGTCGGATCGTGGCTCTCCCAAAAGACCTTCAGGAGCTCGCCATAGCTGAGCTGAGCGGGCCGATACACGACCAGGACCACTTCGTTGTGCCCAGTCTGGCCGGAGCAAACCTGCTCGTACGTCGGGTTGGAGGTGTGGCCTGCGGCGTAGCCTACCGCCGTGGTGTAGACGCCTTCCGTTTGCCAGAACTCTCTCTCGGCGCCCCAGAAGCAGCCAAGTCCGAACATCGCCTGGCTCGTGTCGTCCGGGAATGGCCCCTCGACGGGTGTGTCTAAGACGAAGTGCTGCATGCTCCAGACATAGAGAGACTGGGGTGCACTTGGTAGTGCCCGATCGCCCTCGGCTTGGCGATTCCCCGAGAATACGATACCCAGGCCTGGTGGAGGACCCTCACATTTCCGAGATCGTCCGGCGGCTACGCGACAGCCGCAGCGTTCTTTTCGTCACCGGCGCCGGGATTTCCGCTGATTCAGGTCTGCCCACCTACCGAGGAATCGGAGGTCTCTACGAGCAAGAGGAGACCGACGACGGGATCCCAATCGAAGCCGCCCTCTCCGGGGCGATGTTCCAGCGGGACCCAGCCATCACCTGGAAGTACATCCATCAAATCGAAAGCTCCTGCCGGAATGCAGGCCCCAACCGGGCGCACGAGGTGATCGCAGAGCTCGAGCGCCGTTTCGATCGCGTGTGGACGCTGACGCAGAACGTTGACGGCCTGCATCATGTGGCAGGCAGCAAGCAGATCATCGACATTCATGGCGACGTGCACCGCCTGGTATGCACGCGCTGCGGCCACCGATGGCGGGTCAGCAGCTACGCGGGCCTCGACATCCCGCCCTCGTGTCCCGAATGCGCCTCTTTGGTAAGGCCAGAGGTGGTCCTGTTCGGAGAGATGTTGCCGCTCGACCGAACCAAGTGGCTGCAGGAGGAGTTGACGCGAGGGTTTGACGCGGTGTTCTCCATCGGGACGACCAGCGTGTTTCCGTACATCGCCGAGCCCATCATCGATGCCCGTCGCCGCGGTGCGCTGACCGTCGAAGTCAATCCAGGCACGAGCCAGGTCTCACACATCGTGGACCATCGGCTTCGGATGGGGGCTGCTGCCGCGATGGATGCCGTTGTACGCGAGCTCGATCGTCTTTCGGGGTAGGGTGACCATGGGGGATGCAGAGCAGCGCTACCGTTACGATGAGTCCTACGAGGAAACCGTACACCTGTCGGACGGCCAGCGAATTCATCTGCGTCCCATGCGCCCGTCCGACAAGCAGATGCTCCTCGATGGTTTCGAGCACCTGTCGCCTGACTCGCGGTACGCGCGATTCATGGCACCGAAATCCACGCTGAGCGAGAGGGAGCTTCGATACCTGACCGAAGTCGACGGCATCAACCACTTCGCGATCGGCGCCATTCGGCGGCACCTGGTCGCCAAGCCTGAGGGCGTCGGGAGCGCGCGGTTCGTGCGGTTGAGCGATCAGCCCGATACCGCGGAGCCGGCGGTGACCGTTCTCGACGACTTTCACGGCAAGGGGCTAGGCTCGATCATGCTGCAACGCCTGATCGAGGCCGCCTGGGAGCGCGACTTGCGCTGGTTTTGTACCGAGCTGCTGGCGGATAACACCGCATCGAGGCGCATGATCGAGTCCCTCAGCCCGGACGTGACATTCCGCCACGCGGGGGACGGCGCGATCATCGCCACGCTGCCGGTTCCGGAGCCCGACCGAACCCCGACGGCCCCGGGCTTCTTCGACGCAACCCCCATTCACAAGCTCTTGTCCTATGTCGCGCGAGCCAAGGTTTCGGTTCGGCTCAAAGTGACGCGGCCGCCAGAACAGTCCGGCTAGGAAACCTGCACGGGGAACATCATGGGGGCGCGCACTTCGAGCATGCGTTGAGCGTCGGTGAGCGTGCCGACGATGCGCAGGGCAAACGGAAATGCGGTTCCCGGGCCACGACTGGTGATCAGATTGCCGTCGGCCACGACCGGGTTCTCGCTGTACTCGCCCCAGCCTTCGAGCATCTCCTTGACGCTCGGATGGCTCGTGAGCTGCCTATTCTGGAAGACCCGGTGGGCCTGGAGCGCAATCGGAGCTGCGCAAATCGCGCCAACCCAGCGGCCGCTCTTCTCTTGCTTGCGAAGAATCTCCCCGACCTTGGCGGACGCTGCCAGCCGTTGCGCGCCTTCCGCGCCACCCGGGAGGACGACGACGTCAAAGTTTCCCTCGACTTCGTCGAGCGCCACATCGGGTGTGACTACGACGCCGCGGCTGCATCGAATTGGCGCTGCGCCGTCGACGCCCGCAACCGTCACGTCGATTCCGCCGCGGCGCAGCACATCGATGCTGATGACGGCTTCCATCTCTTCGCTGCCCTGCGCAAGCAGGACCAGCGCGGTCGGCGTGTCGCTCATTGCACGCCCTCGCAACTTCGAGACTTGTCCGATTTGCAGATCTCAGCGATTCGCTCCCGGAGCGCTGCTTCTAGTTTCGTGATACCGAGGCTCTTGGCAAGATCGATCGCTGCCGTCGCGCTGACTCGGTCGACGACGAACGCCTTCAGCCCCAACAAGGCGCTCACCCGTTGCCCCGAGGCGCAATGAAGGACAGCGGGCAGCACATCCTGCCCGCCAAGGGCCTTGGCCAGGGCGCGCGCGTTGGCCTCGGTCAGGCCCGAAGCGCCTGCGACCGGGATCCTCACGAACTTCATGCCCAAGCGCTCGACGGTTGCTTCCTCGCCCTCATCGCCACGCTCAGCGTCCGTGCGTAGCGTGAGGATCGTTCGATAGCCTGCCTCGCGAATCGCGGTCAGCTGCTCGGGCGTGGGCTGGCCGCCGATGAGCAGACCCGTCTTGGTGACCCGAGCGTTCGGTATTGGCACCAGTGGAGGGGTTTCATCGATGTTTGTCGGTGCGCTGGGCTTTTCGGGCGCCCGGTCGGCTGCCGCCACGGGAAGAAGAGACAGTGGGGCCGACGCGCCGAGGATGAGGCCCGCCAGAACCAAACCGAGGACTGAAATTTCACGATGCAACATGGAGGACCTCATCCTACCTCACGCCGTGGCCGCTGTTGATAGCGCGTGCCGCGACGCGACCTGAATACACACAGCCGCCGAGGAAAGTTCCCTCGAGCGCGCGCTTTCCATGCATCCCGCCGCCCCCGAAGCCGCAGGCTTCCCCGACCGCGAAGAGGTTCGGGATAGGGTTGCCTTGCGTGTCGAGCACCTTGGCATCGAGGTCCACTTGGATGCCGCCCAGGCTCTTGCGTGTGAGGATCTGTGTGCGAATCGCGATCAACGGCATGGCGCTCGGGTCGTGGATGCGCGCCATGTTGCAGGTGCGTAGCCGGTCGCCGATGTACTGACGGACGTGCGCAATCCGGCGCAGCTGGTCGTCGTTTTGAAACTTGGTGCCCCGCTCGATGTTCTCGTCGTAGTCGGCGATTTCCCGCTCGAGTTGTCGGGCATCGACGTCTCGGGTGCCGGCCAGCGCGTTCATCTGGTCGGCGAGCTCGGCCACGGACTCGCCCGTGACGAAGTCTGGGCAGTGGTCGATGAACTCTTGGACCTGCTCTCCGTTCCCCTGAAGGAGACGCAGGAGGAACGCCAACATCTTCTTGTCGCGAACGGCCGGATTGAACTCCGCTCCGGACACGGCGAACTCCTTGTTGGCGATCTTGCGGTTCATCACTAGCCAGGAGTACTTCTTTTCCTCCCGGCAAATGCGGTCGACGAGCAATAGCGTGTCGAAGGTGCCGACCAGCGGCGGGTCGACGAAGCGGCGGCCCTGATAGTTCACCCAGAGTGCGGACTTCGGTGGAACCAGGCTCAGGCCGTAGTTGGGGAATAGCGGCTCCCAGTGCCGAACGCCCGCGGCGTAGTTCCACATCTTTTCGAGGTGGGTCACGTTCGCGCCAAGCTCCTCGGCGCGGTCGAGCAGCTTCCCGTCTGCTTCCGGAATCGACCCGTTGAGCATTGCCTCAGGCGGCTCGCCCCATTGGTCTCTCGGCCAGACCTCACGCACCTTGTCGTGGTTCCCCGCGATCCCGCCAGCGGCGATGACGACGGCGTCGCCCCGCGCTTCGAACGACCCGGCGTTGTTCGTGCCGTGGCAACCAACGACCTGTCCGCCTTCTTTGGTGATGCTATCGACCCGGTGATCGAAGTGAAGCTGAAGCCGCCCGGCCCTTTCGTGTGTTCCGAGGCGCTCGATCAGCGGCAGTACGATGCCTTCCCCAGTCCCCCAGACGATGTGGAACCGCGGGACGGAGTTGCCCGGGACGAAGTAGCCACGCTCGGTCCAGCCGACCGCGCGGAAGATGCTCACGTCCCGTTCGGCGAGCCAGCCGCGGACCTCTTCGGTGCAACGGTTGACGTAGGCTTCCGCCCAGCGGTACGGCCACACATCATTGGGGTCGAGCTCGCCGTAACGAACCCAATCGCGCATCGCGAGGTCGACGGAATCCTTGATGCCGCTCTTGCGTTGCTCGGGCGAGTCGACGAAGAACATCCCCCCGAACGACCACAAGGCGAGGCCGCCGAAGCGCTCCCGCGTGGCGGCGTCCAACATGAGCACCCGTTTGCCGTTATCCAGCAGCTCGAGCGCGGTGACCATCCCAGCGAGACCGCCGCCAATGACGACGACCTCGGCTTCATAAGTGCGATTGCCAGCCATGGAGATCGGCGAGGATAGCAGCTAGGCGCTGGCCTGGGGGCGGCGGCGTCAGGATGAAGGCTCCGGACTCCACAATTGCGGGTGAATCGGCCACTTTGAGTGCCAGTGCCAGCGCCAGTGCCAGTAGGGGCTCACGGCTCGGTGACGTTCTCTGTACAGCGAGTGATGGTGAAGCTGAGGCTGTCCGTGTTGCCCTGGGGATCTTCCACCATAGCAATCGCCCCCGGGTAATCGCCGCCGTTCACACAATTGATTGTCGACACCCTTTCATCAATAGTCCCGAAGCATCCGCCCGGCACGGCGCCGCTATAGGTAAGCTCGTCTGCAGGGGTCTCCGCGTCGGTGGCGGCTATGGCAATCGTGTAGTCACTTGAGATACCGTTTGCGCAAGGCGCCACGGGCGTCGACGTCACCGACGTAATCACCGGCGCCTCACCGCCCATCATCCCGCCGGCACCGCCGCTTCCTGCGGAGCCGCCACTTCCACCCGAACCAGCGCCCCCAGAAGTAGCGTCACTACCACACCCAACGAGCCCGAGTGCTCCCCCCAAAACCAATGCCACGATCGTTCGCATACCCACTACTCCTCGCTCGCCCAACCCTACTAGTTGCCCGGAGCAAGCTTGTTACCACGCCGCCGAGCCAGCCCACAGCTATCCGCAGCCCGAATTGCAAAACGGAATCCCGAACTCCCCCGTCTCACGTTTGATAAAGGGGACAGTCCCCTTTTCTTAGGTTTCTAGTTGCAGGGGGCCTCGCCCGCGGCGTGGGGGCAGTGGAGAGCCGTATTTCCTCCAGCTGCGTTGTCGACGTGCTCGTTGACGCATTCCTTGCGACCGTCGTCGTACCCGTTGTAGGCCGTTTCGCACTCGCCTTGGCTCGGATAACCGGCTCCGTCGAAGCCACAAACAGTTCCGTACTCGGTGCAGAAGGCCGCAGCCGAAGGAAGGCTCGCCCCACCGGCACCGCCGTCGCCACCCATGCCGCTTGCTCCAGCGCTGCCACCTGCGCCAGCGCTGCCGCCAGTTCCAGCATTGCCGCCCGAGCCGCCGCTGCCACCAGAACCACCGCTTCCAGCGGAGCCACCACTGCCCGCCGAGCCATCGCTGCTGCTACAACCTAGAACCCCGAGCGTTCCGCTCAGCATCAGAATCACAAGAATTCGCATGTCCACCCTCCCAGTGCCGGGGCCCACCGCACCCAACGAGTGAGAATCTATCACAGGCAAACCACAATCTCCTCTTCACCCAGGCCCTGGGCTTGCGTGAGGTGCTTGGGATTGTACGGTCCGGGGCGGAGGGCGAATGCGCGATTTCGAGGGGAAGGTTGCGGTGGTCACGGGCGCCGCGCACGGCATTGGACGCGAGACGGCGCTCGCCTTGGCGGAGAAGGGGTGCCGGCTCGCGATCTGCGATGTGAATGAGGCTGCGCTCGAGGGTGTACGCCACGAGCTCGAGGCGAACGGGGCGACCGTCAAGGCGCATCGGGTCGACGTCTCCGACAGGACGCAGATGGAGAAGTTTGCATCCGATGTCGTCGAGGCGCACGGCGCAGCTCACATCCTGGTCAACAACGCGGGCGTCACAGTCTATGCGTCGTTTGAAGAGCACGACATCGAGGATCTCGAGTGGATTCTCGGTGTGAACATTTGGGGTGTGATCTACGGCTGCAAGTTCTTTCTGCCGCACCTCAAGGCTGCCGGTGAGGGCCACATCGTGAACCTGTCGAGCGTGTTCGGCATCATCGCGCCTCCGCTTCAGACCAGCTACGTCGCAAGCAAGTTCGCGGTGCGCGGTTTCAGCGAATCGCTGAGGGCAGAGCTCGCCGAGGACAGGATCGGGGTCACCTCGGTCCATCCCGGCGCGATCAAGACCAACATCATTCAGAACGCCCGCCTGGTTACCGACACCCACGAGGAGCTCCGTAACTCGACACAGCGTCTGTTCGATCAGCTCGGCACGACACCCGATGTCGTGGGCGCGCGGATCGTCCGGGCGATCGAGTACAACTCGCCGCGCGTCTTGATCACCAAGGAAGCGCGCATGGCCGATGCGCTCAAGCGCCTCATGCCCGCGACCACCGACGGCATCGTGGCTCGCATCTTCAAAAGGGTCTCGACCCAGTAGTCGTGCAGAGCATTCAGCGCGAGCGATTCGGGGATTTCTCCGTCCTTCACCGGGAAACGCGCGGCGTGAGGCCGGTCGCCGTGCATTTCGCGCATGCTACCGGCTTCAACGCAGAGACCTATCGAGCGCTGCTCGGGGACCTCGATCCGGCGCTCGACGTCTACGCGATGGACGCGCGCGGGCACGGAATGTCCGAGGCTCCGGCAGACCCGAGGAAGCTGCGCTCCTGGCGGCAGTATCGCCAAGACTTGGAGGCGTTCGTCGAGACGCTTTCGCGGCCCACGGTCCTCGCGGGCCATTCGATGGGCGCGACGGTGAGTATGGAGCTTGCGGCACTCCGGCCCGAACTGGTTCAGGGCCTGGTGCTCATCGACCCCGTCATCGTTCCGCCGCGCCACGTCCCGATGCTGGCCATGGCCCGCACGTTCGGTTTGGCCGGCCGCCTCATCCCGATCTCTCAAGCCGCGGCACGGCGGCGCATGGAGTTCGCCTCCCGAGAAGCGGCGGTCGAGAACTATGTCGGGAAGGGACCGTTTCGTACGTGGCCGCGCGAATGGATCGAGGCGTATGTGGAAGGCGGGACGGTCGACACCGAGGAAGGGAGCGTCCGCCTCAGCTGTGATCGGGTCTGGGAGAGCAAGACCTTCGCCTCGGCGAGCGTCAACCCGTACCGGCAGATCGACAAGCTTCGGTGCCCCATCACCTTGATCGCCCGAGAGCACGCGGGTCCACCGTTCACCCGGGAGTCCAGAGATGCGTTCATGCAACGCCAACCCGACACGCGCCTTCTGATCCTCGAAGAAGCGTCTCACTTCATGACGATGGAACATCCAGAGATTTCGCGCGCGGAAATCGAGCTCATGGCCAAAGCCGCTCGCTCAGAGCTCGGATAGCTCGCGCTCGAAGCCGCCCGACAAGATCGGAAACCGACACCAGGTTTTCGGGTCGAGGTTCTTGTCGTCGACGTGGAATGATGGGGCGTATCGCTCCCGTTTCCATTGATTGCGCGACCAGAGTTGGAAGAAGCGCTTCACCCAGGCGCGGAGAGTCTCCTCGTCGTACTCGGAGAACTCGGTCGCCAGAATCTCCAGGCAGTCGGCTGGAGGAAGCTTGTCGCCGATCGCCAACCGCTCGATGACGTCGAGCACAGGGTAGGGCATCAGGTCGCCTTCGTCGGTTTGGTCGCTGCCTTGGGGGCGCAGCTCGGCGGTAGGCGTCTGCACGTTGATCGCATGGAGCGCGGGGATCGGCTGCATGCCGACGGGGCCCTTGGTTTCCAACCATCGAAGCCAGTGTCGGAGGAAGGCCTTGTCGATTCCGGCGATCGGGCTCAGGCCGCCGCAGGTGTCGCCGTCCATCGTCGCATAGCCGACTGCCGCTTCCGAGCGATTGCTCGTGGAGAGGAGCAAGGCTCCGCGCATATTGGCCAGCATCCACACGCTTGGGCCGCGCGCGCGCGCCTGGATGTTTTGTAGCGTAATGTCATCCTGATCCCAGGTGAGCGGACGGCCGACGGCGCCGCCGATCAGATGCTCGTACGCATCGACGATGTGCTGCACGTCGAGGATGTAGAAGGTGGCGCCGAGTGCCTCGGCCACGGCTGTGGCCGCCCTGCGGGTGACCTCGCCGCTGTTGTCGGTCGGCTGGTAGGCGCAGCATAGAAGCTTGCCGACCCAGTCTCGGGCGCTTGGCTCGGGAGCGAGGCCAAGCTTTTCGGCGAACTGTTCGGGGCCGAGCTCTTCGAGCGCCCGGTCGACCATCAGAGAGATCAGGCAGGCCGCCGCGGCGGAGTCCGCACCGCCACTGATGCTGAGAACGAAGCCTCGTGAATGGCTCTTCCGGAGATAGTCGAAGAGGGCGAGGGTGAGCGAGCGCATGAGCTCTTCTTCTTTGTGCTGCTCGCTGGACTCCCAGGGCGGACTGGTCGGCTCGGTTCGCTGCATGCTCGCCCGTGGAAACTCGAAGTCGACGCTGGTTCTTTTCGCCCCCGGGTCGGTGCTGTCCGCTTGAAAGCTGGTGGTCCGGACCTGTTCGGTTCGCGACGCCTCGACGTCGACGACAGCCGTGGTCAGTACCGAATCATCGAAGGTGAGTCGGGGCGATTGCGCGAGGAGCTTGCCATTTTGCGCGATATAGCAGCCGCCGTCGTAGATGACGCGGCCGGCCTCATTGCCGAGCAGGTTCGCGTACAGATAAGTCACCGCCATAGAGCGCGACCCCTCGAGCACCAGGCGCTCGCGCACCAGGTGCTTGCCGAACGCAAAGTGGCTGGCGCTTGGGTTCACGATGATGTCCATCGCATGGCCGTCTTGGCCGCCGCGCCGTTGTGCGACCCATGCATCCT
>CALLDH010000008.1 GCA_937998345.1 uncultured bacterium
CAGACGTGTGACCGTGCTCGGCGCATCGTTGGTGTGAAGCGTCGACAAGACCAAGTGACCGGTCAACGCGGCCTTGACGGCAATCTCGGCGGTTTCAAAGTCTCGAATCTCACCGACCATGATGATGTCCGGGTCCTGACGCAGGAACGACCTCAAAGCCGCAGCAAAGTTCAGCCCGATGTCTTCATGCATCTGCACCTGGTTGATGCCCATCAAGTTGAACTCGATCGGATCTTCGGCCGTACTGACGTTCGTGTCGACGGCGTTTAGATCCGACATGGCAGAGTAGAGCGTCGTGGTCTTACCGGAACCCGTCGGCCCGGTGACCAGCACCATGCCGTACGGCTGATGAATCGCGTCGCGGAAATCCGAAAGTGGCTTCTGCTCGAAGCCCAGTTTCGTCATGTCGAGCTGCAGATTCGACTTGTCGAGAAGACGAAGGACGATTTTCTCGCCCCAAAGCGTCGGCACGGACGAGACACGATAGTCCATCTCGCGGCCCTTACCGAGCTTGAGCTTGATGCGCCCATCCTGCGGCAACCGGCGCTCCGCGATGTCGAGCGAGGACATGATCTTGAGGCGCGACGCGATCGCGTTCTTGAGCTTGATCGGCGGCGTCATTTCCTCGTGAAGCACACCATCGACGCGGTACCGAACGCGGAGGACGCGCTCGTAGGGCTCGACGTGGATATCGGAAGCACCTTGCTTAATCGCATTCAGCAGAATCGCGTTGCAAAGCCGAACGACAGGAGCGTCCTCGCTGGCCTTCTCGAGGTCGAGGAGGTCGTCATCATCCTCGCCGGTAGCGACTTCGATCTCGGACTCGTCGAAGCCCTCCATGATGTCGTCGTAGGAAATCTCCGGCTGCGCATAGGCCTTCTCGAGGGCCGAAAGGATCGCGCTCTCGGACGAAACGACCGGCTCGACGTTGTAGCCGGTGAGGAACTTCACATCGTCGATCGCGTTGAGGTTCGACGGGTCGGCCATGGCGACGATCAGTGAGCTGCCGGCGCGCGACACGGGGATAATCTTGTGACGCTCACAAACCTGCGGGCTGATCAACTTCAGGATCTCTCGATCGATGTCGTACTCGGAAAGGTCGATCGACTGGACGCGATACTGCTCGCTCAGGAAATCCGTGATCTCCTGGTCGGAAATCGCGCCGAGACGAGCTAGCGCGTACCCCAGACTGATGTTGTCGTCCTTCTGGTGCTTCTGCGCTTCGCGGAGCTGCTCGAGGCTGATTCTCTTCTCGCGTACGAGGAGCTCGCCCAGTCTATTTCTGCTCATACGTGTTACTTCCCCCGCAAGATCCAGCCTTAGTATATTTATTCACAAAACTCAGCAAGACTCAAGTATCGGAGGGTGCACCCCCGCTAGGCACCGCATCCTGCGTCAGCCCCCTGACTATGCGAGGTAGCTTACCTCTCGAAAAGGGCATTGGCGAAATCCCGGATTTCCCGAGCGTTTATGGGTGGTTTGTCGGGGCAACCGGGCCCTGTTGGCTTGCCGTGGAGCAGCCGTCGCGGTACCGAGCGGGAGTGGCGAAGCCAAAAAAGCAAATCACCGCAGCCCCGAAAGACACTGCGGAGGCTCTTGAGCAGATAGAGCAGCCGAAGATGAACTGGAAGGTGCTGGGGCTCATCGGCCTGGCGCTGGCCGTCGTCTGGGTCATCGCAGGCATCCTCGAGCCCACCATCGGGTACGTGGGGCTGATCGTGGCCGGAGTGCTCACCCTCGTTGCACTCGGGTTCCTGATTTGGGTTTGGCGCCTCACGCGCAAATCCGCCGACATCGCAGCCATCCTGAAGGGCGCGACAGACAAGGAGGGGCGGCTGGCCGCACTCGAGCAGCTCCGCGCGAGACAGGCGCCGGGCGGCAAGGACGCACTCAACGCCGTCGCTCAGGCTCAGCTCGTTGCGCAAGAAGCTCCTTCGGAAGCCATCCGGATTCTCGAAGGGATCGACATCGACAAAGCGCCGGCGATGGTCCAAGACGACGTCCGCGCCAACCTCGCGATGTTCTATCTCATGACGGGGCGTGCGCGTGATGCACGCGAGCTTGCCAATGACATACGCCTCGACCGCCAACCACAGGCGAAGGCCAAAGCCATGTATGCGGCGGTCGTAGCCGAGTCGTTCGCCCGAACCGGAGACGCCGAAGAGGCGCGAAAGCTCCTCGAGACCTACGACCCCAGTGACAAGGAATTCGGTCAGGTTTCGGGCATGCTGCTACGCGCGCAGGTATATACATACACGGCAACGAAGAAAAGCGGACGCGCGCGCACGGCGATGGAACAGCTCCTCGAAGTGGACCCGAACATGGTGGCCGCTTTCATTCAAAAGGGAACACGCCCCGAGCTCAGCCGCCTTGCCAAGCAGGTGCTGGCGGGTGCCGGTGCGCTCCCCAAACCAAAGATGCGAGCGCGCTAGACGCTGGTGGCCTTGCGTACTTGGACCATCCGCGAAGTCCTGGATTGGACGACGCAGGATTTCGCGGGCCGGGGCATCCAAAGCCCGCGGCTCGACGCCGAGCTGCTAGTGGCAAAGGCCTTGGGAACGGACCGGGTTGGTCTCTATCTCGACTTGAACCGGCCACTTGTCGACGAGGAGCGGAGCGCCATTCGACCACTGGTGGCCCGGCGCCGTGAGCGCGAGCCCGTGGCGTATATCCTTGGCCATCGGGACTTCTACGGGCGACGCTTCAAGGTAACCCCCGACGTGCTCATTCCACGCCCCGACACCGAGACCCTGGTCGAGCATGCACTCGAATGCATTCCCGAAGACGCCGCATGCCGGGTGCTCGATGTGGGAACCGGGAGCGGAGCGATCGCGGTAACGATCGCAGCGGAACGGCCGCTCGCACAGTTGACCGCGACCGACATCTCGGACTGCGCGCTGAGAATCGCAGCCGAAAACGCGGAACAGTTGGAGGTGGCGAGTCGCATCCGCTTCGAGCGAGCCAACCTGCTGACCGGAGCAGAGCAATACGACGTCATCATCTCCAACCCGCCTTACATCGCGGAGTCGGACATGAAAACGCTTCAAGCCGAGATACGGGAACACGAGCCCGTCGCCGCCCTCGAAGCAGGGGAGGATGGGCTCGCTGTGGTCAGAGCTCTATTGGTGGCAGCGGAGCCGGCCACGGCAAACGGGGCGCAGATGCTGATCGAAATCGGAGCGGAGCAGGCGCCAACTGTCGTCGACTTTGCAGCGCAGCACACCGCCTGGGAGCTAGTCGAAGTCTATCCTGACCTCAACCGTATTGAGCGCGTCGTTCACCTACGGCGTATCTGACGCAGCCAGAGCTCCGCGAACATGAGGGCGATGGCGAGAAGCAGCAGCCACGGCGCGAGCGGCTGCTCGACCCCCTGGGCGGTCTCGGACACTACGGCTTCGGCGCTCGCGTCTCGTTCGGGTGGCCCCTTCGTGACCAGGTCGCTCTCGCCCGGCGGTGCGTCGACGACGAAGGCGAAGCGCGCGCCGTGGACTCCGTTGACGAGCACTCGGTAGGCCCCGATCTCCCCCGTGTCCCGAAATGATACGCGGTCTGCCTTCGCGAGATCCACGGTCCGACCGGATGGAGTTACCACCTGAATGCGCTGACTCGTAGTGGAACCCGGAAGGGAGACAGGCGAGTAGGGCTCCACCGAGTGCTCGCTACGACCCGCCAATCGGGTCAGCGTGTCGAGCACGAAGGGAACGAAAACAGGCTGGTACGGAAGGTCGGTCCAGGCGTCGTCGACCGTCGTCGCGAACATGGCCACGCGGCCGCTTCGATATCGATGTTCCACCAGAGCCGGAGCTCCGTCACTGAATCGTGCCGTCACGACGGCGTCGAGTGAGGCCTCCGCAATGGGGGTGCGCCCGACTACCTTCGCTTGATCGAGCTCGGGGAGGGCGCGGGCTTGAAGCGACACCGGCCGTTCCTCCATCCGCGTCGCCGTGTATCGTCCGGGAAGGAGCTCGCGAAGCACGCTCCCGTACGCGCGCGGGTTGATCCGGTCGCCCGCCGTGATCCAGAGGCTGCCTCCGCCGCTCACGAAGCGCTGGATCAACGGGAGCCACTTCTCGTCGAGGGTTGCGTTGGCCAGCACCAGCACGTCCGAGCGAATGATCGCACTTTCGGAGAGGTCCTGCGCGTCGAGGGTTTCGACGGCGAAGGACCGGCCTACACGAGGGGCTACGCCGAGGGCGTGACTGAGGAACGCGGTCTCCCTCTTGCGAGGGTCGGGGTGCGGGTCACCGTCGACGAGGAGGACGTGCACGGTGTCGGACCCCAGCAAAACGCCTCGGACGTTGTCGGCAGGGAGCACATCATCTGGATCGAGCTGGAGCTCAACCACCGCGTCGGTCGACCCCGATGGGATGGTGAGCGCGGCCTCGCCACCGTCAGCGATCCCCCGCACCGAAGCCCTCTGTGTCTCCTGTCCCTTCTGACGCAGGCGAACGTTCTGCGGAGCCTGGGTCTGGGGACCGGAGATCCGCACATCGAGCCGCAAGCCCTCGGCGCCCCCTCGCTCTCCGACAAGGTCTACCGAAGCAATACGGCGATTCTCAGGATTGGGTGTGGAGACCGTTTCAAAACGAACCTGAATGCCACGCGTCGGCCATTCGCATTCCTCTGCTCGCGTGCCCGGCGTGAAATCCGACAAGACCAAGAGACGCCGGTCGGAGAGCTCGCTTTCGAGAAGCAGCTCGACGGCGGTTCGAACAGCATCACAGAGTGCGTCTCCGCGCGTCGAACGGGGGTCGATTTCCTCGAAGGCGCTCTCGGCCATCCCGAGTTCGGAACGCCTACGGACCCAAACCCGGGGGGCCTTGCCTGACAGCACCACCGAGACCTCGGAGCCCTGCGGCAGCTTTCGGATGTGTTCGATCGACGAGTCCGCGGCTCGTTCGATTAGGGTCTCGCCCTCGTGAATGGCCGCCATCGACAGCGAATCGTCGAATACGATCGCGAGTGCATGTTGGCGATCCAACAAGCTCGAGCTCGCAACTCGGTAAGGCGCTGCCGCAACGAGCACGAGCGCAATGACGAGCAATGCGCGCGTGACCAGCAGCAGCATGTCCACCGCTCGGAGCCGGGCTGCGCGCGTGGCGTGAATACGATGCAGGAATGCAATGGTCGGCAGAGTCTGCTTGGGAAGCTTCTGACGCCTCAGCAGGTGGGCGATGATCGGAATGGCGACTGCCGCGAGCCCCGCGAGCGCCCATGGAAGACCAAACCCCACGGCTCATCCGTCTCGCAGGAGTTGGAGCAGCGTGTGCTCGGGTGGGGTGTCGGTTCTGGCGAGGAGGTAACGCCCGCCCGCGGCGACCACCCGGCGCTGACAGGAAGCGACGAACTCATCGATCTCCGCGCGGTAGCGCCGTCGGAGGCCTTTGGGATCGACCTCGACCGGTGCCTCGCCTTCGAGCCCTTCAAAGTGCATGGGTTGCTCGTACGGAAGCTCTAGCTCGGCCGGGTCCATGACGTGCAGGACGATGGTCTGGTGGCCGCGTGCCTGAATCCGAGCCACCGGGTCGAGCGCACCGTCGCCGAGGTCCAGCAGGTCGCTGGCTATCACCACCAGCCCCATGCGGCCCGCGTGCTCGATCAACTTGTCCAGCGCCGTATGAAGCGCCGTGCCGCCCGTCGGCCGCGAGGGCTCGGCGAGCGTGCGCATCAGGTAGTCGAGATGCGCCGGACCCGATCTCGCAGGCAGTCGATCGCGAATAGTCTCGTCGAAGGTGATCAGTGACACCGCGTCGCCTTGGCGAGTCAGAACGTAGGCCAGGGCCGCAAGGAGGGTTGCCGCGTGATCGAGCTTGCTGATGTCGGCGCTTCCCCAGTGCATCGACGGCGAAACGTCGAGTGCGAGCGTTCCACGGAGCTGAGTCTCGTGCTCGAAGTGTTTGATCGTGTACCGATCCGAGCGGGCGTATGCACGCCAATCGATCAGGCGCGGGTCATCGCCCGGGCGATACGCTCGATGCTCTTTGAAGATCGCGCTCGCGCCGCGGTGGGGACTCCGGTGCATGCCAGCCAGCAGACCGTCCACCGTGCGCTTCGATCGAAGGGTGAGCCCGGCCAAACGTACTGCGAGCTCGGGTTCGAGCACGTGCGTCACGGCTCGATGCTTTGCTTGATGCTTTCGATCACGTGGGCCGGTGTCACGCCTTCGGCCTCGGCACGAAAGTTCATCACGAGACGGTGGGTCAGGATGGGCTGGATGAGTGCGCGCACATCGTCGATCTCCGCGGCGTATCGGCCGTGGAGAATCGCGCGTGCCTTGGCCCCGAGAATCAATCCCTGACTCGCCCGAGGCCCCGCTCCGAATGCAACGTTCTTCCGGACGAGGTCCGACGCGTCACGGCCATCCGGCCTCGAAGCCCTCACGATGGCCACCGCATGTTGCACCACGTGGTCTGCGGCGGGAACCCGCGGCACGAGGTCCTGAAATGCGACGATATCCTGAGCGGAGAGCACCGGGGTAATCGACGTCGGCAGCGGCGCGGTGGTCCGCTTCACGATGTCGACTTCCTCGTGCTGGCTCGGGTACTGAACGTCGATTTGAAACAGGAAGCGGTCGAGCTGCGCCTCGGGCAAGGGGTAGGTGCCCTCCTGCTCGATCGGGTTCTGCGTCGCGAACACCAAGTACGGTTGCTCGAGCGCATAGGTGTTCCCACTTGCGGTGACTTGCCCCTCGGCCATCGATTGCAGAAGCGCGGCCTGGGTCTTGGGTGGCGCTCGGTTGATCTCATCGGCAAGCAGGATGTTCGTGAACACCGGACCGGGGATGAACCGAAAGTGGCGCTTGCCTGTCGTCGCGTCTTCCTCGAGGACGTCGGTTCCCGTCACGTCACTCGGCATCAGGTCCGGCGTGAACTGGATGCGGTTGGAGTGGAGCGAGAGCGCATCCGCGAGCGTGGTGATGAGCAGAGTCTTGGCGAGGCCGGGCACGCCAACGAACAAGCCATGTCCGCGCGCGAACAATGCGATGAGCAAGAGCTCGATCACCTCGTCCTGACCGACGATGCGCTGCTTGATCCGTGCGACGATCTCGTCCCGCGCGTTCGCTAGTTGCTGCACCTGCGCTACGTCGGAGGCGGCGCCGCTGGGCGGTGGGGGCGGAGTGCTACGTACGGGTTCGCTCACGAGGACCTCTTAGCGCCTGGTCGAGAGAATTGCCACATTACTCGCGCATGCCTCCGAGCTCGGAGCACAGCCTTTGCTCGTGATCAGCTTGGGGGACAGCAAGCTTTGCCAGGATGCAGTGGGGCTGGGGGTCGAACGGATTGTGGGCGATCGCCCGGTTTGCCGCGTCCCTGGCAAGATCGAACTTCGAGATGCGAAACATCGCCGTGGCGAGACTCGAGAGTGCTGGCGCATGCGTCGGGTATCGTTCGAGAGTTAGCATCAGCGGTGCGATAGCTTCTTTCGGTCGACCCCCGGCAATGGCTGAACGGGCGTAGCGTGACGCAACGACCGGATCGGCCGGTGCGGCCTGGTGCGCCTTCGCATACTCCACCGAGGCGGCGGCGGGCCGAGAGCGGGTCCATAAAAGGTCGCCAAGCCGCACGTAGTTGCGCGCGCGTTCGAGCTCTACACCGGCGAGCTCGTCCTGCTCGGTGGCTTCACCGCGCAGGTAGCGGGGGATGAGCCTCGCTGAAGGCGGCCTGGGCTCCTTCGACAACCCGGTCTTCCAGCGCTTCTCGAGTGCCTTCCAAGAGACTCCGGCAACACCGGCCAAAGCCTTCCGTGCGTCGACGCCATCGCTCACTCGGCGAAGCGCTTCCCGCAAACCTTCACGACCGTATTCGCGGTAGTACATCTCGATGAACGAGGAGACCTGCGCGAACGCTAGCGACGCGGCCTCCTGCGTGGGCAGAAGAGCGATGGACGGGTGCAGTTGGTCGAAGCCGAGCAACTCGTCGGCGTCCACGGCGTCGTGCAGCAATTGACTGGCCGCAGGATCGTGGCGAAGAGACGCCTCGTTCTGCCGCCACCGAGTCTCGAGAAACTTCGCCAGCCCTTCTTGAAGCCACACTGGCGACTGATCGAGCGTGGCCTTGGTCAGCAACAAATGGACGTACTCGTGCGCAATCGTGTCGAGCCACGGGTAGCCGTGCATCAATGCACCTGGCGAAGCGATCATCAAACGCCCCCACTTGCACAACGCAATCGTACCGGTGGTGCGAATCGCCTCGACCGACAAGGTCGACACACCTGCAAGCGACTCCGCATCCGGATAGATTTCGAGACGGACCGGGCTGACCATCTTCACGCCGAGCTCAGCCTCGAGCGCTTCGGTGGCTGCTTTGAGCGCGTCGATGGCATAGGGAACCAGGAGCTCGTCCGGGCCCGGTGCGTACCGTACTTCGAAATTCCCGTGGGTGACGGTCTCGTAGTTCTTCGTCGTCTCGTGGGTCTCGAGGATGACGTCCGCCAGGCCAGACAGGGCCGAGGCTGAGCTGGTGTCCTGTCGAAGCTCCGCGATGCCGTCGGCGGCACCCTCGTAGTCACCTACATAGAACTGGGCGAGCACTTCGAGCTCGATGACACGCGACGTGCGTGGGTAGCGCTCCTCGTACTGGCTGAGCAGGACCTGCGCGGGGACCCCTTCGCCAGCAGCAAGTGACGCTTCCAGCAGATCCAGAACCTCCGCACGCGGGACCTCGTCCGCAGGGACGGCAGTCGAGAGCGAGCCGAGTAGGGCGCAGGCTGCGAACAACACGACACGCCTCATCGCAAAAGCCTCTCGTAGTAGTCGTCCACGGCTTGTTGATACCCCTCTGGGGGCGCCCCATTCATGGCGTCGAGGACGCGGCGGCGCCACGCAAGCTCGTCGGCTTTGGAGCGGCTCGCCGGGATCTCCACACGCTGGTGATCGCGCGTCCCAGCCCCGCCTTCCTTTCGTCGACCACCGCCACCGCCCCCTGAGTTTCTCTGCTGCGACTCCAGGTGCTGCCGCAAGCGTCGGAGCTGATCGGCCGCGGCGGCTTGCTGTTTGTTGGCCTCGAGGGGATCGCCTTCTTCGAGCGCCTGGCCGGCCCGCTGCATCGGCCGCTCGATCGACTCGAGCTCCTCGGCCGCTTCCTCGGAGACCGGTACCCCGCCGACTTCCTCCCGGAGTCGACGCGCGAGCTGATGAGTTGCCTGCTGGGCCTCGCCTTGCTGCTGAGCCTGTTTCCCTAGCTGCTCGCGCTCACGCGGGGTCAACGCACCCGCAATGTCGGGAACCGCACCTTGGGCCGCATCACGGAGGTCCTGCGCCCGCGCTGCCGCCTGACGGGCCTGAGCGGCTGCATCCGCGGTTTGGCCGCCCCGCCCGCGAAACATCATCGCCGAGAGCTCGAGATCCTTTGCGAGCGCGTTCGCGGCCTGGGCCAAGCGGTTGGCCATCGACAGCGCCTCGCCGAGGTCGCCTCCCTCGAGCGCTTTCTGAAAGTCGTTCAAGCGTTCACCCGCGCGTCCGCGAAGGCTCGACTCGTAGGGACCGAGTGCCTCCTCGTTGAGGCCATTCAGAAGCTCCGAGACTTCCTCTGCGATCTTCTCGAGCTCCCCTCGGGTATCGGAAGCCAGGGACTTCTTCTCGGCGCCGACGCGGTCGAGAGCGTTCTCTCCGGTGCGTCGCGCCTTGTCGGCCAACCGCTGTTGCTCCACTTCGAGATCGCGGATCGTATCCATCGCCTTCATCATCGCGCGCTCACGCGGACCGAAGCGAGCTTCGACTAGGGAATCCTCACTCTGCGCGAGAGCCCGTGTCATCGCTTCGATCGTCTGGTCGAGTTCCATCAAGGCCGCTTCGGCAGCATCGAGGTCGCCATTCGCCAGCGCCTCTCGAACGCTCCGGAGGGAGTCCGTGGACTCGCTTGCTTGTCGAGACTGGCGATTGACGAACTCCCCGGGCACGTACCGCATGGCCTCCCGAAGCTGCTGTCGCAGGGCTTCGAGACGCCGTTCGGCTCGGTCCAACGCGGCGGCGAGCGCCCGTTGCAGCTCCGGCGTTTGCCCGCGGCGCAGCTCGCCGATCAGCGAAGCGATCTCACTGCGTAGCTGCTGCATCTCGCGGGCGATCTCCGCCGCGTCGTTGAGACGGGCTTCGCTGATGAGGTCGGCCACGAGAAGAGCGTCCTTCTCGAGCTCGTTCACGATGACCTGGTCGTAGTGGACTCTGGGGCGTGATCCGCTGCTGCTCCGATAGGCGGCTGTCTCTCTCCGGTGTTTGGTCTCGAGCCGCTTCTTCATGTCGAGTAGCAACGGGACGGTCCGCGGACCGCGATGGTCACCGACATCTGCAAGGAGCGCCATCACCTGGTTGTACGGGGTGATGCTGGCGTTGCGTCTACGCAGCGCGTCCTTGAGCCCCTTGGGCACTGGCTGCTCGAGCCGGACCGCGAGGGTCATCAACAGCGAATCCAGCAGCTTCTCGAGATCGACGATTCGGTCGCGGCGGCGCGTGATCTCCGACGCGAGCGTGAGAGTTCGAACGTCGGAACGCCCGACGCCCGGACCGTCGATGCGGTTCCCGTCTTTGGCTTCCAACCAGACGGTCACAGCGTCAGCGGGCGCGAGCGAGAACTCCTCGAGGTGCACCACCATCTCTCCCGAGAGCTCCTTCGTCGGCTCGTCTGATGGCGTCAGAATCGCCCTATGAAGATGCTCGCCGCTTGGAAGCTTGATGATGAGGGTCAGCTCCTGGACCCCGTGGTCATCTGTCGCGCGGTGCTGTAACAGGACCGGCTGCGTGGCCTCCACGACGAGATCTTCTGTCGGAGCGACGAGGTTCACCTGCGGCGACTCGTCGAGCTGCACCTGAATCGACCGTGCTCGATGGTCGACGCGCCGCTCGCCGCCGGTGGATTCGACGTAAATCTCGAGTGGCCCGTCCGTATCGGCGACGAAGGAAGCGATGAACTCATCGCCCGCGCGGTCCGCCTGGACATGGCGGCCCGGAAGCTCGACAACGACCCGGGCAGCATCGCCGATCGGGGTGATCGCGTACTCGACGGCCGTCCCTCTCGGCACGATCAATCGATCGGCATCTTCCGCGGGCTCGTTGCTGCGTTCCATGTAGTCGGGGAACATCAGCTCCGCGTCCGTGCGCGCGACGACGTGGCTCGTCCGCACGCCCTCGGTTTCCCCGATCTGTGCGTGAAGCAGAGCGTAGCGTCCGGCGGCGGCACGATCGAAGTCCAACGACCACCAGGCGAGGGCCGCCAGCAGCACCGTGGCAGCCAACGCAGGCTGAAAGAGCCAACGCCAGGGAATGAACTTGCGGGCCGGCGACGTGTCGAGCGCGCGCAACAATCGCACGCGTTGGGCAACGACCAACTCGCGCGAGAAGGCCTGCTCCGTCTGAAGCTCGTATGCACTTTGCAGCGGGGACAAGAGGGAAGGTTCCTCGGCCGAGACCAAGCCGAGCGCTCCGTGCCCCCGAAGCCCGAGCATCGGCTGGATCGACCAGGCCACCGCCCCGGTGGTCATCCCGAACACCAGGCCCCATCCGATGCACAACCAGACGAGCGGCGTCATCGGCCCGAGAACCCAGGCCACCAGTACGAACGACGCTAGGCCCACCGCCGTCGCAGCAGCCGCAATCCGCACCGCCAGCACCGCCGCCGCGGCCGCGCGAAGGCGTCGCCGGTACTCGGTCAGTCTGCCGGTCGTGGAACCCACCGGGGCGATCGTAGCGCCGGTGGCAGTGGCAGCGCCAGTGGCAGGGTCTGTCGCATCGCCAGCGCCAGCGACCGCATCAGTGTCAGCGGCTGCCCCACGAGCGACTATGCCGAGAAACATGGGCAAAACCACAGGCCCCGCGGCCTGCTCGCAGACGGTGGGTGAGTTCGTCGCCGGCGAGCACGATCGAGCGAAGCGGCCCGGTGGCAAATCGCTCCGAGCTCGTTTCGGACCCTGACGGCAACAGGGGTTATCGACCGTGAGTAACTGGAGTTACTCCCGATTGAGGACGCTGTGTCTCGGGTCGAGGGAAGGGACCGCGCTTGGCCGAGTAGCGGACAACTAACCTTGTTACATCAAGCGCTACGGCTGCACCTGAAACGCCCCCCATCCCCCATCCGTGGTCCGCAAGATGGTGCCGCCGCTGCCCACAGCTGTCCCCGTGTTCGCATCGCTGAGAGACACACCGCCTAGCGCCTTGCTGGTGCCACTTTCCTGCCTAGCCCAAGTCGCTCCGCCGTCTGTCGTCCGCACGATGGTCGAGAAGTACCCCCAAGACCAGGAGCCCGTAACGTCGGCTCTCGCCCTCGACGCCACACGCGTGCGCCGCCACTCCGAGCGCCAGCACGTACACAGAGCCAACTAGATACCGCATCACAACCTCCCGGATTCAGTAGGCGCGGCTAGTTAGGTGCATCAGTCGTGCCAGTCCCGAGCGCGATTTTGCTGGGGAATCGCGGCCGTCTGGGCGCAGGTTTTGCGTTTGGGGCGAGGGGGTGCAGCGGGTGCGCTCGAATAACAGGCTTTGCTCCTGGTCGAGCAACCCGAGTCAGTACGCAGCCGGTGCTGGCCTTTCATCGACTTGCACATGGAAGACCTACTCGCGATGGGCTGCGACGGGGCGGGGGGCTCTAGAAGACGTACGCGAGGTTGAGCTGCAGCTGATGGTAACCGGTTCTGTATGAGGTCGTCGTCGCGCTGTTGAGCCTGAGCGAGGGCTCATCTTCTCTTTGGACGATGATCTTCGTGTTGAAATGATTCACGTAGCCAGCGTAGAGAAACGACTTGAAGTAGGGGTTCTTCTACGGAATGTATCCCGCGAGGAAAGGGAGCTCGAAGGAGTTCACTTGAGTTTTCAATCCGCCGAAGTTCGGGTTCACACCCTCGTAAATCCATCGGTTGAAGGAGAAGAGGGCTTCGAAGAACGCCTTGCCCCGATGAAGTCGTGGGCCGAAGCCGATCTGATAGCTGCCAAAGAAGTCTCGTTCGCGCCCGGTTTCGAGCATGGCGACATACGTCGTTTCGCCCAGGCCGATGAACACCTTGATGTCTAGCTTTGGCTGCTGCGGAGCACTGGTCAGCGGCCTCGCGAACACCAGCACCGGAACCAGCGCGAACAGCGATATCGGGGAGAGCTTCCTCATGAACATCCCGGGGGTGACTGGCCGCCATCGAGGCCGTCCTCGTAGCGTGTCATCGGCGAACCGTTCGCAACCCGTACCACGCGCTCCGCCGTTCTCCGATGACTCAGTTTAAAAAGGAAAAGCCGGAGCACGAATGCCCCGGCTTTCCATGTGTAGAGCGGAGTGGCCTTAGAAGCCCATGCCGCCCATGCCGCCGCCGTGGTCGTGGCCACCCGGCATCGGGGGCTCATCCTTTGGGATGTCGGCGACGAGGGCCTCGGTGGTGAGCATCAGGCCCGCAACCGAACCTGCGTTCTGGAGCGCGCTACGCACGACCTTAGTCGGGTCGATGACGCCAGCCTTGACGAGGTCGGTGTACTCCTCGGTCGCGGCGTTGAAGCCGTACGCGCCCTTGCCGTTACGAACCTCGTTCACGACGATCGAGCCTTCGAGACCCGCGTTCGCCGCGATCTGGCGAAGCGGCTCTTCGATCGCGCGAAGCAGAATGCCGGTGCCGACCTTCTGCTCATCGTTCAGCTCGAGCTGGGCAAGCGCTTTCTGCGCGCGAACCAGGGCAACACCGCCACCGGGGACGATGCCTTCCTCGACCGCTGCGCGCGTGGCGTGGAGCGCATCTTCGACGCGCGCCTTCTTTTCCTTCATCTCGATCTCGGTGGCTGCGCCAACCTTGATCACCGCGACGCCGCCGACGAGCTTCGCAAGACGCTCCTGCAGCTTCTCACGATCGTAATCGCTGCTGGTGTCATCGATCTGCTTACGAATGGTCTCGATGCGGCCCGAGATATCCTTCTTCTTGCCCGCGCCGTCGACAATCGTGGTGTTCTCTTTGTCGATGGTGATTCGCTTTGCGCGGCCCAGGTCGTTCAGGGTCACGTTCTCGAGCTTGATGCCGAGGTCTTCGCTGACGACGGTGCCACCGGTAAGGATGGCGATGTCCTCGAGCATGGCCTTGCGGCGGTCACCGAAGCCCGGCGCCTTGACGGCAGCGGTCTGCAGGGTGCCACGAAGCTTGTTGACGACGAGCGTGGCCAGCGCCTCTCCCTCGACGTCCTCGGCGAGGATGATGAGCGGCTTCTGCTGACGAGCAATCGCCTCGAGAACCGGCAAGAGGTCCTTCATGTTCGAGATCTTCTTCTCGACGATGAGGAGGTAGGGATCTTCGATCTCGGCGACCATGCGCTCCGAATCCGTCACGAAGTAGGGCGACAGGTAACCCCGGTCGAACTGCATGCCCTCGACGACCTCGAGC
>CALLDH010000009.1 GCA_937998345.1 uncultured bacterium
AAGGTGATCATAGGGGTCAGGGTCGACGAGGCAGTGAGTAAAAACCCCGGTCGACTCGTCGAGCTATTCGAAGAAGAAGCGTCCGCTATGCTCGAAAACGCGGATAGTTCGTATTGACGAGGGCGAGGTTCCTTGTGAGTCTCGGCGGGCCCCCACGCGTTCGTGAAAGGTTTTAGAGATGAAGCGTCGTTTTGTGCCAGTCTTATTGCTCCTCGTTGCCGCTTTGCTGCTGCCAGGCACCACCACCCCCACCAAGGCCGAGGAAGGCTACACGCTTCGCATTGCGTCGCTCGTTCCCGAGGGCTCTTCATGGATGAAGGTCCTCAACGCCTGGAACAAGACGCTCAAGGAAAGAACCGACGGTAAGCTGAAGCTGCGCTTCTATCCGGGCGGCTCTCAGGGCGATGAGCGCGACTTCGTGCGCAAGATGCGCGTCGGTCAGCTCGACGGAGGCGTCGTGACCATGACCGGGATGAGCATGCTGATCCCCGCGATGAACGTCCTCGTATTGCCCGGCCTCCTCGAAACCTATGAGAAGCTCGATCGGGTGCGTGAGAAGATGGCCCCGGAGTTCGGGGCCATGTTCGAGAAAGAGGGCTTCAAGTTGGTTGGCTGGGGCGATGCCGGCAAGACTCGGCTGTTCTCCGCGCAGCCGATCAAGAGGCCTTCCGAAATCAAGGCCATGCGCCCGTGGGTCTGGAAAGACGACCCGATCTTCGTCGAGTTCTATCAGGTCATCGGAGCAAGTGCGGTTCGACTCGGCGTGCCCGAAGTCTATCCGGCCCTTCAGACCCGCATGGTGGACGTCATCTCGTCCTCGGCCATCACGGCGGTTTCGTTCCAATGGTACACGCGCGTCAAATACATGACTGCGCATAACTCGGCGATCATCGTCGGCGGAACGATGATGCGCAAAGACAAGTACGACGAGCTCCCGCCCGACCTCCAGGCGGCATTCGACAGCACCGCCGCCCGCGCACACGAGATACTCAACAAGGTCGTTCGCAAGGAGGACGAGAAGGCCTACAAGGTCGTCGTGGACAAGGGCATCCAGCCGGTCGATGCCGGTGACGGAAAGGCCGAATGGGATGAGGCCCACAAGAAGGTTCGCGACAACCTGACCGGGCGAATGTTCCCGAAAAGCCTGGTCGCCGCGGTTACGGCAGCTGCGAAGCCGTGACACGCGAGCGGTGAGCAGCCTAGAGCACCTGCAGCTCGAATCGAACGGGATTCGAGTGCATGCGGTCACCCAGGGCGTGGGGCCCGCCGTATTGTTTTGCCATGGGTTCCCAGGCCTCTGGTACTCCTGGCGGCATCAGCTACCGGTGATTGCCGAGGCCGGCTTCCGAGCGATTGCGGTCGACATGCGCGGCTATGGCCGGACCGATCGACCTATGCACGCCGCCGAGTATGGGAACCAAACCATCGTTGCGGATCTGACCGGCGTCCTCGACGTGCTTGGCGAAGAGCAGGCGGTGTTTGTGGGCCACGACTTTGGCGCCCAGGCTGCTTGGGCCGCCGCCCTGCACGCACCGGAACGCGTCCGAGGCGTCGTCTCGGTGGCCGTGCCATACGGCGTGGGTTTCGCGCGAGACAAGAAGAAGAACGCGGTCACCGAGGCTACACCTAAGGAGGCGCGAAGCAAAGGTCGAAAGCCTAGCGACACTTACGCTGCAATCGCCAAGAACCATTTCCTTCATCTGCACTACTTCCAGAGAGTTGGCCTCGCCGAAACCGAGCTCGGCAACAACGCACGGCTGTTCTTGAAGCGTATCTACTGGGCGTTGAGCGCGCGGGGGAGCCTACTCGACTTCAAGAATTTTCCGGCGGAAGGCACGGGCTACTTGGACGTCCTGGCCGACCCGACAGAGCCCCTACCCTGGCCTTGGCTCAGCGAAGAAGACCTCAACTACCTCGTGGACGAGTACATGCAAACCGGTCCGGACACCGCCTTCATCGGCGGCCTCAACTCCTACCGCGCCATGGACGTCAACTGGGAGCACGACCCCGGCTACGGCCGAGCCCAGATCGAGCACCCCGCCCTCCTGCTCTGCGGCGAGAAAGACCCAGTCCTCCAAATCATCTCCCCCAAGACCCTAGAAACCATGCCCAGTCGAGTCCCCGACCTCCGAGGCATCCACCTAATCCCGAACGCCGGTCACTTCGCCCCACAAGAACAACCCAACCCCCTCAACAAAGCCCTCCTAACCTTCCTCAAAACCCTCCACTAGAAAAAGGGGACTGTCCCCTTTTTCAGGCCTGGAAGTGGCTGAGGAGGGCGGTGGAGAGTTTGTAGGTCAGGCCGTAGATCGAGAGTTGGGGGTTGGCGCCTATGCTTGTGGGAAAGAGGGAGCCGTCCATGATGTAGAGGTTGTCGAGATGGTGGAACTTGCCGTCGACGTTGGTGACGCTCTTCTTGGGATCGTTGCCCATCGGGCAGCCGCCCATGACGTGTGCGCTGCCGATCGTTGACTTGTGTGCGGCCACGTCGAGCTCCGCAACGGCCGCTTTGGCCTCGTTCCAGGACAGGTAGTGCTTGGCCTGCTTGTGTGCGGGGCGTGCGGACTTGGCGCCGGTTGCGAACTGCATCTCGAGCATGATGTTGAACGCGCGGCGCACGCCTTCCAACAGGAAGCCGTTGATCGGGTAGTCGAGTATCGGCTGACCCTTGTCGTTGATCTCGACCGCGCCACCCTGGCTTTCTTCATGGAAGCCATCGCGCATGAGCGCGATCATGCACTGGGTGTGGTTGAGCTTGCTCATGCTCTGGGTGATCTGCTCCCCCGCCGCCGCATAGAACCCCGCGGCAAATGCGGGCTGGAGCGGCGGCACCTCGAGCTTGAACCCGACCGGCCCCGTATGGACATTCTGCCACTGGAAATGGTCGGAATAGATCGACTGCGGCGCGCCGTAGTACGGATCGATCAACTCGTCGTAGATCGCCATGCTCAGCGTCGTCGGGTGCAGGAACGTTCGCTTGCCAATGCGTCCGTGCGGATCTGGAACGTCGGACCGCAACAGTATCGCGGGCGTATTGATCGCACCGCCGGCCAAGATCGTCCGCGTCGCCCGGACCGTGATCCTGTGCCCGGTCGCGCCTCTCACATCGGAGGTCAGAGCCTCCGCTTCGACGCCTACGACGACGTCGCCGTCGCGCAGAATACGAACGACCCGCGCGCGATGAACGAGCTTGGCCTTGTTGTCCAGGGCACCAGGAATGGTCGTGACGAGCATCGATTGCTTTGCGTCGACGGGACACCCCAGCCCGCAGTAGCCGAGGTTGAGGCAGCCACGCACGTTGCGGCGGATGGTCGCCCATGGGTAGCCGAGCTTCTCAGCGGCCCGTTGCAACATCGCGTTGTTGTTGTTCGGGGCTTGCGGCCATTTATGGATGTTGAGCCGCTCCTCCATGTGCTCGAAGTACGGCGCCATCTCTTCGACGGAGCAGCCGCTCACACCCATGTGCTCTGCCCAAAACTTCAAGGTTTCGGGTGGCGTCCGAAAGCTCGTCGTCCAGTTGACCGTCGTTGAGCCTCCTACCGAACGGCCCTGCAAGATCACCATGCCCCCGTCTTTGGTGCCGCGCCCGGTGCCTTCCTGATAGAGATCGCGATAGGCGGCGCGCTCTTGCATGTCGAACTCGCTCGAGGTCTTGAGCGGCCCGGCTTCGAGGAGCACGACGCTCAACCCGGCCTCGCTGAGTGTCTCGGCAGCGGTGCCTCCGCCGGCCCCGGTCCCTACGATGACCACGTCGGCCTCGAGCTCGAGCGAAGAGGTCAGTTGGCTGGCATCGGTGATGGCCCAACCGCGCTCGGCCGCCTTGTTATAGGGATCGGTGTTGGTTCCGAAGGTGATCGTCGACAGGTCGGTCACGGCGCCACCTCCTCGACCGAAGCGGCGGCAGGCACGTTGCCTACCACCTTCTTGGGAGGACCGGGGTACCCCGTCGTCGCCGCGTTCTCGGGAATGAGGTACCAGGCACTGATGATCAGCCTAATGACTGCCGAATAGATCGCGTTCAACAAGCCGATGCTACTGTCGCGCAAGCGAGCAAGGGCGCTCTCCGCATCTCCCAAAGACGCCTTGGACCAGGCCGACCACTGCCCCGTCGTCAAACCCCGAGTGAGCCCAAAGCTCAACACATCAAACGCCTGGTGCACGCCCGCCACGACCGGCTCTGAGAGGTCTACGAGCAAGGTGTCGAACGACTGCAGCGTCTGAGCGATGGCAGCGGTGTCACCGGGCGCGACCTTCCCCTTCATCACAGCCGGTGTGAGGGCGCGCAGGAGCTCCACGTCCTCAGGGCGAAGGAGCTTCATGCCGGACGCAGGCTCACTGGACGTGCAACCCGACAAGGTTGCGCCAGCACTCATCGTCGACAGCGCCGCAGCGCCAGCCATCGACAGCTTCAGGAAATCACGCCGATCGGTTTGCATAGGAGCGGCCAGTGTACCCACAGACGCCGGTCGGTCGTCCAGCACAAAACGCCGTTTCAGGAGTGCGGACTGCGGACGAAATACTCGCTCATAGTAACGCTCGTAATCTTCCAGATTGGGAGAAACGCGGCGACGCTTTGCAACATGATCGCCATGTTCTTGAGGACCTCGAACCGGTTCCGGGCACCGTAGAACAGGAAGGGGTTGGTCATGTGCCTCGCCGACGGCCAGGATTCCTCGACTATCCCCTCATAGGGGGGTGCGCCCGGCGTTAGAATTTCGTCGACGATGTTCCGCACATAGCGGCTACGGGGTTGCATCTTCTCGGACATCGGCCCTTGGCGATTGAACCAGTGCCGCATCCACCGATCCTTTGGGATGCGTTTTGGACGCTCCAAAGGGGTGACCGAGATGACGTAAGGAGAACGCTCTCCGTCGGGCCAGTCGCGGGAAGCTCCGTGCTCGTTGCCGCCGTAGTCTGTGTAGAGGTGCTCGCGGACCCGGTACCCGGCGATCTTGAAACCCGCGTCGAGCAGGATCCCCTCCAGGGCGCCCCGCGTGTTCAGGTCCTCCACCCAGATGCTGACCTCGGCGGCGAAGGGATTCGTGAGCTTCGTGGTTGGCGTAGGCGATGGAACCGTGGCGAAGTCGTCGTCGATGTTCATCAGGAGGTACCGTGCTCCGGATTCCAGTAGCTTCGGGGCGCATTGGTCGCGCAATCTGACGCGACGATCGGCAGGGTCCATGGGTTGGCGTGGCCAGAGCAAGTAGATGAGCTTGATCATCGCGCCGCCTTCAAGCGGTCATGCGTCGCGCGAAACTCGTGCATCAGCTCGGGGATCCCCTCCGCCGCGCTCGTTCGCGGTTCGTAACCGAGGTGAGCGCGCGCCTTGTCGACGCGGAACGACGCATCACGGCAAATCGAGAGAACTCCACGTCGCGTGACCGTTGGAAAGGGGCCCCCAAGGTAATGCACCACCTCTCCCAGGTACGCGACCGCATACGCCAGCGGGCGTGGAATGTGCCACTTGGGCCAAGCGTAGCCCAGCCCTTCGACGATCGGACGGTACCAGGTGACTGGATTGATCGGCTCCCCGTCGCTCACGAAGTACGCCTCACCAGCGACGAGATCGGGGTCGTCGGTCAGCTTCTGCGCCACGAGGAAATGCACGTCGACGACCGAATCGACGTGCACGTTGTCGGTGACCGAACTGCCATCGCCTATGGTGAGCTTGAACTGACCGGCTGCGAGGTGCTCGAGGAAGTCACGCACCATCATCGCGCCCTCCCCCGGACCCCAAACTCCGCCGGGACGAACTGCAGCCGTGCGTAGGCCCTTGGGATCGTCGGCTTCGAGCACCAGCTTCTCGGCTCGGCTCTTGGTCTGTGAGTAGAGGTCGGGAAGGCCGTCGGTTCCCACGTAGGGGGCGCTCTCATCTCCTTCGCGAATCGGGCGGTCTACTGCCACGGTGATCGAGCTGGTGAAGATGAGCTTCTTCACCCCAGCAGCCCGGCACGCCTCGATGACGCAGTGAGTCCCCTCGACGTTGACGCCATACACCTGCTGCCGAACGCTCGGACGCGCGAGGGTCAGCGTGTTGATGATCGCGGCGGTGTGAAACACCGTGTCGACACCTGCACACGCAGGCCCCATGTCGCTCATCTGGCGGATGTCCCCGACGATGCTCTTCACGCGCGGATCGCCCTCGAACGGCGCCAGATCGAGGGCGCGAACCTCGCAACCGAGCTCCAACAAGCGCCGGACGAGGTGCTTGCCTACGTAGCCATTGCCGCCGGTCACCAGGCAGACCGGCCCGACTTGACGGGGATCGGTGGGGAGCTCCATGAGTCGCTGCGGACCTCGAACCGGCGTGCTAGCGTCCGCCGTCCAAATGAGCAACCTGACTCCAGTCGTAGTCGAAAATGCGGACGACGAGCACTGGGACGAGACGGCCGACCTGGTCGTCGTCGGGCTAGGTGCGGCGGGAATCACCGCCGCCATCGAAGCCCGCGAGCGCGGTGCCGACGTCGTGCTGTTGGAACGCTTCGAAGGGGGCGGCGCGACTGCGATCAGCGGTGGCGTCTTCTATGCCGGCGGGGGAACCCACATCCAGGAAGCCGCTGGTGTCGAAGACACCGTCGAGAACATGTACCGCTATCTCTCGATGGAAGTGCAGGACGCGGTTTCCGAAGAGACCCTTCGGGACTTCTGCGGAACGAGCGCGGCCAACGTGAAGTGGCTTACCGACCGTGGCGTCCCATTTCTGCCCAACCTCTGTCCCGTGAAAACCTCGTACCCGGCCAAAGAGTACCATCTCTACTATTCCGGAAACGAAACCTTCCCTCCCTACAGTGATCACGCGACGCCGGCGCAAAGAGGCCATCGCGCCGACGGTGGAGCGTTCCCGGGCGCCAGCATCACCGAGCCTCTGCGGCAGACCGCGATCGATGAAGGCGTACGAATCGAGCTTCAGTCGCGCGTTCGTCGACTGATCGTCGACGGATCGGGGTGCGTGGTGGGACTCGAATACCAATATCTGCCGTCGCGTGCGTGGCGCGCGATCCACCGACACGTGCACCGCCTCGAAGTCCTCATCGGCAAGATCGCGACCGGATTCGCAGCCTGGCTGCGCAGGCGCTGCGACCGCATCGAGAACCGGCACTCGGCGTCGCGGCGGATTCGATGCACGCGCGGGGTCGTTCTGTGCGCAGGCGGGTTCATCTTCAACCGCGAGATGGTCGCCCAGTACGTGCCGGAGTTCGTTCCCGGCTTGCCGCTCGGCACCGCGGGCGATGACGGTGTAGGGATTCAGCTCGGCCAAAGCGTCGGCGGCAGGCTCGACCAAATGGACAGGGCCTCGGCCTGGCGTTTTCTCTACCCACCCAATGCGTTCGCCGAGGGCTTGCTGATCAACGACAGGGGCCAGCGGTTCGCCAACGAGTTCTGGTACGGGGCGAAAATCGGCGAGGCCATGGTCGAGGAGAACCACGGCGTCGCGACCTTGATCATCGACCAGGACCTCAAGAAGCTTGCTCACGAGCAGTCGAAACCAGGCAAGCTTCAGTGGTTTCAGCGCGCGACCGCGCTCATGAACCTCTACCTCAACTGCAAGAAGGCGAAGGACGTCAGCGCCCTGGCCGAGATGCTCGATGTGCCGCGCGATACCCTCCAAGAGACGCTCGACGAGTACAATGCGGCGGCGAAAGGGGAGCGCTCGGATCGTTTCCACAAGGCCGGTGACAGCATGCGCCCGCTACCGGATGGCCCGTACTACGCGATCGACTGCTCCCTCGGCTCGAAGACGCATCTGTGCGCCGTCATGACGCTAGGCGGCCTCGCGGTAGACGAGAAGACCGGCCAAGTTCTGAGCGAGAACGGGGGCGTCGTCCCCGGCCTCTACGCCGCCGGCAGAAACGCCGCCGGAATCTGCTCCCGCCAGTACGTCAGCGGCCTATCGATCGCCGACTGCGTGTACTCAGCCCTCCGAGCAGCCCGGCATCTGACTCCGCAAAACCCGTAGACCGAGCTGCTCGAATTCCTTATGCTGCTCACTGGCCAAAGGAGGTGTCCCATGACCACAGCAAAGCGGTTTACAGTGAACCTCGATGTCATCGAGGAAGGTCACGTGACCAGCGCGACTGCTAGTCTCATGATCGAAGGCGAGAAGCTCAACGCGACGGGAAAGGCCCAGCGCAATCCCGATGACCCAGATCGGCCCATGATCGGCGACGAGCTCGCAGTGGCGCGCGCCTTGCTCGTACTGGCCCGAGAGCTCGGTCACAAGGTCGACGAAGGCATCGCGGCCTACGAGGGCCACCAGGTCCACGTCAGCCTTTAGCAGCGAAACTGGAGGGTTTTGGGTCTTGCGCCCCGATGAATGGGGGGCGGTGGACGAACGTCTATCTGAGAAGAGAGGACATTCGCCATGGGCTTTACTACAAACTTACGTTTCGCTTGGTTGGGGATCGCCGCGTTTGCTACCGGTCTCTCAGGTTGCATTTTTGTCGGGGACTATGAAGACATCTTCGAACCGAAGCCGAAGTCAATCACTTATGAGGTCTGCTACTCAAACGTCGATTGTTTCCCGGGAGAGTACTGCGAAGAGCTCGCGCTGCCAGCCGATCGCTACACCGATTACGTAAACGCGATTTGCACGGTCGGCTGCTTCGACGACCTCGATTGTCCGGTGTCTGAGTTCAACGGCTTGCCCGGCGCATGCTTGGATCATGCAATCCTCGGCGGACCGATCACCTCACGTGTATGCCTCGAACGGTGCGAAATCGACGCCGACTGCGACGTCCCGGCCGGTTTCGGCTGTGAGGTCATCGCGGGCGACCGGCTGTGCGTTCCCACCCGATGAGCCCTTCGCACTGGACAAATTGCTAGCGGCCCTATGATAGCCTTCCAAGCAAGGAAGGCTTCATGACAACGGTACTGATCACAGGCGCAAACAAGGGAATCGGTCTCGAGCTCAGCCGGCAGCTGACCGAGCGCGGCGATGAGGTGATCGCCCTTTGTCGCAACGCAAGCCCCGAGCTCAGAGCGCTTGGCGTTCGGCTGTTCGAGGGGGTGGACGTCACTGACCGGGCAGCACTCGAAAACGTGTCGCGCGGCCTTGGCGATACCAGGATCGACGTCCTGATCAACAACGCAGGCATCTTCGAGAACGAAACCTTCGGCGACCTCGATTTCGAACGGATCCGCCGGCAGTTCGAGGTCAACGCACTCGGGGCATTGCAGGTCACGTCGATCATGCAGAGTCACCTCGCGCAGGGCTCCAAGATCATCCTCATGACCAGCAGGATGGGCTCGATCGATGACAACGGATCCGGCAACTACTACGGCTACCGAATGTCGAAAGCAGCCCTGAACATGGCTGGTGTGAACCTGGCGCACGACTTTCGCGCCAAAGGTATCGCAGTCGCGATCCTGCACCCCGGCATGGTCGCGACCGAGATGACCGGACAGCACGGCATCCCCGTGTCGGAGTCTGCAGAAGGCTTGATCGCACGCATCGACGAGCTTCGCCTCCAGGACTCTGGAGGCTTCTGGCACGCCAACGGCGAACGGCTTCCCTGGTAGCGTCTGCCCTCCGCGGCTGTTGTCCAGCCAGGATAGATCCGTCAAGCTGCTCGGGCTGTGCCCGTCGATTGGGAAAACCTGCCGACCGAGGAGCTCCTCGATGTTCGCCTGAGCGACCTCGGCCTCACCGTGCAGGACACCTGGCTCGAAGACTGCGTGAGGCGCCTACGCGAAGAGCTCGATGCATCGGGGCTTCGCCGATTTCGTCTTCACGCTTGGCTGAGTGACGAATGGTGCTCGCCTGACGGCATCCCCGGGGTCGGCATTCCTTTCTATTTGGCGCATCCGCGACTCATACGGCTCGAGCGGCAGATGATGTTCGAGGTGGAGGGAGGCACGCGTGTGGAGTGCATGCGCCTTCTCCGTCACGAGGCTGGGCACGCGTTGCAGCACGCCTACAACCTTCAGCGGCGCAAGCTCTGGCAGCGCGCTTTCGGCCGCGCATCCGAACCCTACCCCGACTTCTATCGCCCGAACCCGTCGAGCAAGGGTTTCGTCGAACACCTGGATGGCTGGTATGCGCAGGCGCATCCGGTTGAAGACTTCGCCGAGACGTTTGCGGTCTGGCTTGCGCCTCGATCGAATTGGCGACGACAGTACGAGCAGTCGTCAGCGCTCGGCAAGCTCGAGTACATCGACGAGCTCGTTGCAGACCTCTCGAACAAGAAGCCCCAAGTGAGCTCGCGCGCGCGCCCCTACTCCCTGCCCCGGCTCCGGCATACGTTGCGGCGTCACTACGAGCGGCGTCAGGAACACTACAGCCCCGGTTTCAGCGACGAGTACGATCGGGACTTGCTCAAGATCTTCAGCGACTCCGCGCGCTACCGGAACAACGAGACGGCCGCCTCGTTTCTACGCCGCAACCGCCGGCAAATTCGCGAGCAAATCTCCCTTTTCACGGGCGAGTATCAATTCACCGTCGATCAGGTGCTTCGTGATATCATGGGTCGGTGTCGTGAGCTGAGGCTGCGACTCATCAAGGGGGAGCGTCAAACGAAGCTCGACTTTGCCATCATGTTGACGGTGCACACCGTGCACCTTCTCCACCGGCGGGATACATGGCATCCACTCTAAAGCGACGGCGAATCATCGTTCTCGTGCACAAGAGCCTCATCCCGCCCGACGACATCAGCCAGCTTTCCCCTTCAGAGATCGCCCCGTTCAAGACCGAGTTCGACGTGCGCGAGGGGCTGCGCTGGCTTGGACACGACGTGAAAGTAGTCGGCCTAAGCGACGAGCTGACCCCGCTTCGGAACGCGATCGAGGAGTTAAAGCCTCACGTCGTCTTCAATCTCCTCGAGGAGTTCGATGGTGAA
>CALLDH010000010.1 GCA_937998345.1 uncultured bacterium
CCGGTGAAGTTCTCCCGGACCTTCTTGTACGCGGCGTCCCATTCGGGTTTCGCATCGCCCGCGTCGATGACCTGGATGCCTCTCTTCACGACGATTTGGTAGGCCTTCTCGTCGTCTTTCCGAATGACTTTGTTGAGCAGATCGTAGGCGCGGTTCCCCGTGCTCAGAAAGATCTCCTGAAGGTCGGGCGGAAGCGCGTCGAACTTGTCTTTTCGCATGATCATGCCGCCAGCGATGATCGCGGAGTTCCACCCGGTCATGTACTTCACCCGCGTGTACCATTGAAGGGCAACTGCGGTGAGGGCCGAGGACGAAACCATGTCGATCATGCGGGTCTGGAGCGCGGGGTACACTTCGGGCACGCCAAGCCGAATCGCGTTCGCCCCGATGACGTCATAGAGCTCGACGAACACCAGCTCGTCTTTCCAAACCCAGGGACGCAAAGACTTGAGGTCAGCAGGCGCCCGAAAAGGCTTCGCAGAGAACAGCCGGTTCTTGCCAGCGTCGCCCCAGCCGAGCAGCTTGAAGCCTTCTTTTTCGAACATGGCCTCGAACTGAGGCGCCATCTTGGCTCGCACCCGGTCGAGCTCTTCGTACGTGTCGAGAAAACCCGGCAGCACCAACACGACGATGGACCGGACGATCATGCTCATTCCCGTCATCGTGACGACGCCGCCATCGAGCTGACCGACGCGCATCTTGCGGACGAAATCGCGCTCGTCACCCTGGGAGCCGCCCGGATAGAAGCGCAACTTGACCTTGCCGTCGGTCTCTTCCTGGAGCGTTTTGTTCCAGGCGTTGAGGACCTTCATCCAAGACGACCCAGCCGGCGCCAGGGAAGCGATGCGAAACGTGTACGAGTCCTCCGCCTTACTTGGCGTGCTGGTGCCGGGCGGCGCGAACGCAGCGACGAGCAAGAGAACCAAGGGTGCGACACGAATCCGTCGGTGAATCATTGCACGGCGAGTGTACCCGAAATACATGCCGGGCGGGTCGCGAAACGCACCCTCATGTTATTCCCTAGCCGGGCCTGTCGGCTGCGCGTCTTGTTGAACCTGTTCTGGAGGCTGGTGCGCCCGTTCGGGGAGCGTTACCGCCGCTACCAACGAGAAGTACCGCGACGGTTCCTCTGGGACTCCCTTGAGGTCGAGGCAGATTGACGTTTGGTCTCATCGCCTATCTCGCATCCCGACTCAGAACGGATACGCCTGCAGCGTGTCCAGCGCCATCGTCATGAGCATCTCCACCGCCTCCGGCGTATCGATCGGAATGCCTGCGGCACCGCCGCCGTAAATCGGGGAGCTCTGTGGCGCGGCATCTCGGTTCGCGTGGGCGTATGCGACGGCTTCGGGGAGGTCGGTCGCAAACGCCTCGGCAACGCCCGGCCTGGTTTGGGGCCGAGTCACGCACATGTGAATGGCGTTCGGGTGCTGTTGCCCATTGAAGCGCCAGCCCCGTGTCTTCATGAAGTCGTTGACGTGGTAGATGTCGAACGCGTCCGAGCGGAACGCAAAACAGAAGGTCGGAGCTCCCATGATCGCCAGGTCGGGCAGGGCCTTGACCGCGTCCTGCATTCGGAAGGCGGTTTCGAAGATTTGCCTCGCGTAGCGCAGGTAACCGTCCCGCCCGTAGCGCACCATGGCAGCCCAGGTCGCCGCAATGAGGCCGCCCGAGCGGCTACCCGCAAGCCCGTTCGATGCGTAGATGCCGCCCTTCCACGATGGTTCGATGTAGTACTGGTACTTGCGGAACGAGGCGTCTCGGTAGACGACTACCGAGGTGCCCTTGAGGCCGTACCCGTACTTGTGAGTATCGGCGGAGATGGAAGTCACGCCTGGCAGTCGAAAGTCGAACGCCGGAATGTCGTATCCAAGGGCTTCGCCCCAGGGAAGGATGAAACCGCCGAGGCAGCCGTCCACATGCAGGCCGATGCCGTGCTCCACCGCCAAATCCGACAGGGCCTCGATGGGATCGATCGTGCCGTAGGGGTAGTTTCCGGCCGAGCCGACGATAGCCACCGTGCGGTCGTCGATCCGATCGCGGACGAAGTCTACGTCAACCTGGGTTGATTTCGAATTCGTCGGCGCCTGGACGCATTCGATACCGAGGAGGTGTGCGCCCTTGCGAAAGGCCGGGTGGGCCGTATCCGGGATGATGACCCTGGGGCGATCGATGCCCCGCTCCTCGCGCGCCTTGTCGCGATAAATCAGCAGCGGATTGATGATGCTCTCGGTGCCGCCGAAGCCCACCGCGCCACATGCTTTGTGTGCCGGTTGCTGCTTGCTGACCTCGTCGCCGTGCATGAGTTCGAGGGTCATCGCGATGATATCCGACTCGAAGCGAGTCATGCTCGGGCAGATGTCTCGCTGCAGCGAGTTGACGTACGAGAAGAGCGAAAAGACCGAATTCAAGAAGTCGTAGTGCTCGTGGTCGCCGCTGTACATGGTGCCGGAGCAGCGGCCCGTCTCCCAGGCTCGGTCCTCAACGCCGGCGATGGTTCGAAGCTCGTCGAGAATTGCATCGGTGGAGCGGCCCTCCGCAGGAAGTCCGCGGATCACGCCATGGCTTTCCGCGTACGGATAGAGGCCTCTCATCAAGGATTCGATTGTGTCGCTCATGACTGGCTCCCAACATTGAGTGCGTGAAAGATATCGCGATTCTTTCGAAACACACGAACGAACTGGGTAAACATCTCGTCGTAACGCCCAGCAAGCTCACGCCGTGGCTCATGGACCGCTGCCACTGGGATGTTCGCCTCAATCTCCTCGAGCGTAAGCTCGCCGAGCCGATGGAAGCCGAGCAGCGCTAGGCCACGACTCGCCGCGTACTCCGGGTCACGCAGTTGCTCCACGGGACGCTGGAGGACATCGGCGAAGATCTGCGACCAGGCCGACGAGAGCGCGCCACCACCATAGAGTCTGATCCGGGAGATGTCCCGCTTGGTGAACCGCGCAACGCGTTCCTGCACCCAGCGGAGATTGAATGCCACCCCTTCAAGCACCGCCCGCGCAAGATGCTCGCGGGTCGTTTGTAGCGAGAGGTTCAGAAATCCGCCTCGCACTAGACCGTCTTCAGCCGGCGTCACCGAGCCAGTCAGCCACGGGAGAAAAAGCACGCCGTCACTGCCGGGCGTAATCGGTGCGATGGCGCGCTCCAACGCGGAGAACTTTTCGGCGAGGCTGTGGTCTGCGAAGTTATCGCTCGCGAAGACGAGGCGCTCGAGAAAGTATTCGATCGCTCCACCACCGATTCCCGCCTCCGCCATGACGAAATACCGGCCCGGGACGGGGGACGGCATGCTCACCAGGGAGTTTCGGACGTCGGTCCTCTTGAAGTCGACGTGGGTGACGCACACTCCGGTCGTTCCGAGCGAGATCCCGGCATGGTCCCCCGCGAAGGCCGCCGCGCCCACCCCGCCAGCCTGGGTGTCGTTGATCGCCGGGAAGACGAGGGTATCGTTCGCAAGCCCGAGGCGCTCGGCAATCTCGGGGAGCACCGGGCCGATCGGCTCATCCAACGGAACGAGCTCCGGCAGCTTTTCCGCGTCGAGGCCAGACCACTTCAGCAGCGTCGGATGGTAGGCAGGATCCGGCCGCCGGTTATCGGTCAGCAGCATTAGGAAGCTGGAGCACTGGTTGGCCACTCGGCGCCCGCTCAGCCGCATGGCCACGTAATCCATCGGCTCGAGGAAAGTCGCGGTCCGCGCGTAGACGTCCGGCCGGGCGAGCTTGATCCAGCGCATGTGGGCGAGGGAGTCGGCACCGGAGTCGAGTGGCGGGATGCCGTGGATCTGTACCCAGCGCCCCATTCGAAAAAGGCTCGGCTTCATGTGCCGTCCGCCGGGCAGTTTTTCGAGTCGGGCCGGAGCGCCGCGCTTGTCCATCCAGACGACCATGTGGCCCGTGGGATGACCGTCCGTGCCGACCGGCACGATCGAGGAGTACTGACTGGCGCAGGCAATGCCTCGCACGTCGCGTCGGTTTGGCAAAGAGGCCAGGGCCTGCTCCGCCGCCATCATCACGGCCTGCCACACGTGCTCGGCGTCCTGCTCTGCGCCGCCGTCGTCTGTGAGAATCGTCTCGATGGACTCGCGGCCGGTGCCAAGCAGCGCACCGTCGCGCCGGACTACTGCGGCCTTTACGTTCGACGTACCCAGGTCGATGGCGAGGATCACCACGTAACCACCTCACCGCATGTATTCTGGCGCATGTCGAGCTCCCTCGAGTGGTGGAGATGAACTCTCCCGGCCGCTCACTTGGGTGCTATCCTAGCTTGCCCGCCAGGGTCAATGTTGACTCGCGCCGTCTGGGGGATGATCCGTCCCAGGCTCGAATTGAGGAGGAGCTGATCCATGTCCGATGTGCCTTGCTTCATCATCGCGAATTTCCGCATCCACGATGCCGACACCTACAGGAAGTACGAGAAGGGGTTCTTTCCGATCCTGAAGCGTCACGACGGCGAGTTCTTCACCTACGACGACCACAGTGACACGCTCGAGGGCGAGTCACCCCGCCCCGGTCGCATGGTGATCTTCCAATTCCCGTCCGAGGAGAAGGCACGCGCCTGGTGGGCCGACCCAGACTATCAGGCCCTGTCCGAGCACCGTCGCGCGGGCACCAGCATGGAGTTCCTCACCCTCGTGCACGGTCTGCCAGCACGCAAATAGCGATTGGCGCGTCTCCATCCGGGGCGTCGCGCTCAGTCACCGTTCGGCTGGCCCATTCGAAGCGGACCACCACGCGCAGTTGCCCACGGCAGGCAGGCGTCGCCTGAGCCGGGGACGGTGAAGACGTCCATCCCGTGGTCGAAGGTCTGCACGAAGATCTCGAGCTCGCCGTCGCCATCGAGATCACCCACACTGGGTGCGGCGGGGGCTCCGTTGCCATTGCCGTTGCTGCCTGGGTTCGGCAACGCAATGTCGTGCAGGAGCGTGCCGTCCGCTGCGAGCAGGAGAAGGTTGCCCGAGTCGGTGACCTCCGGGGCGCCATAGGTGGCAAAGAGGACCTCCGGCGATCCGTCCTGGTTGAGGTCCGCAACCACCGGCTCCGACGCGTACATGACTTGGTGACCGTGCGTATAGTTGTAGCGCCACAGGACTTGGGCGTCCGCATCGAATGCGTAGAGGAAGCCGTCGTTGAGCGACACGAGGATCTCGGGACGAGCATCCCCTTGAAGGTTCACGGTGACGGCAGCGGGGACCCCGAGCGGCGGATACCATCCGTCGACCAAGATGGGGCGTTCGCCGCGAGGCAGCTGCTCCCAGCCCTGGAGTCGCATCGCCGATCGCAATCCGTCTCCATGGGCTCCCTCGAGCACCATCAACGCGTACGCCTGAGTTTCGTAGGGCTCGTGCATCTCCACGTTCGGTATGCCGAGCACCTCGTTGTCGCCGTCGCCATCCAGGTCGACGATGTTCGGAGGAGAAGCTGTCCACTGCAACCACTCTGCCCAGTTCGGATGCGGCCACTCCCCGGTGTGTTCATGATAGTGGTCCGCTTCGACGTCCGGGTCCGCCCAGCGAATGAACTGTCCCCAAGTCAGGCGCTGACCCGCGAACTCGGACGAACGGTTCGTGAACCACGGGGCGCTGTCGATCGCGACGCCATCGTGGTTGAAAGCCTGGATGTGATGGTTGTCATAGGTCGCGATGACCTCCAGCTCGGGATCGTCATCAATGTCCCCGATCGCCACGTTGAGCCCGTAACAACCAAAGCCGCTGTGTCCCTGAAGATTCCGGTCTGCGTCGTTGCCTTCGCCCGAGCGGCGGTTGTATCGCGGCCACGCGGGCTCATGGCCACCGGCGGGCTGATAGGTGCGGCCATCGACGTCGAACACGAACACCTGCGCGCCGCCGTCCATCGTGCTCGCGGTCTGCGTCGTCGTGGCGACCACTTCGATCAACCCGTCGCGGTCGAGATCCGCAGCAGCCAGGCCCCGGACCTCGGGTGGATTTCCGGCGGTGGTCGTGCTGGCGACCCATCGACGATCGAGGGCGGACGAGTCTCCTGACCAGGAGTAGGCCACCACCTCGTGTCCGCGACCGACGATGATTTCCTTTGAGCCGTCTCCTTCGAGGTCTACGACGACATGTGGCGCATAAACGCGTCCGCCATCGCCATCGTTGGAATCGACGAGCAGTTGGCGCTCGCTGTCGAATACGTACACCGAGTAGTAGGCGGCGATTAACTCGTTGCTTCCGTCCCCGTCCAGGTCGGCGACGACGGGCGAGGCGTACCAGCTGGTCTGGCCTCGCAGGTTGGCGACAAACACGGGCGCTTGCACCTCGCCGACCGGATCACCAGCCGCGCAGATCGCATTGCGCTCCCCTCCGGTGCTGCTGCCTCCGTCACGCGAGCCGCTGCCGGTCTCTGCACCACTGCATGCCGTCGTCGCGACGAACGAAAGAAAGAGCGCGCCCCTACGCGTACGTCCCCAGGTCTTCATGGATCCCCCGACTGCCAAGCGTTCAAGAAAGCTCGCAATTCAACTCTAGCGCTTGAGGGCAGCATCCCCCAAGCGCGAGTCGCGGCCCGTCGTGTCAGCCGAAGACGAGGTCCATGTGCTTTGGACCTCGGGTGAATGAGGAGCTCGCCCAGTCGTGCCGTCCCCCGGGCTTGAGCGCCACTGTTTCAAAGCGCCGGAGCAGAGCCCGGAGCGCGGTCCGCAGCTCGAGGCGGGCGAGGTTTGCGCCCAGGCAGAAATGCGACCCAAAACCAAAGGAGATGTGCTTCTCGACGCGCGGGCTGCGGCGAACGTCAAAGCGGAACGGTTCCTCGAAGACCCGAGGATCGCGATTGGCTGAAGGGTACATCAGGCCGATCATCTGCCCCTCCTGGATCTTCTTTCCACGGATCTCGACGTCTTTCGTGGCGGTCCGGAACATGTTGGTGAATGGCGTGACCCAGCGGATCATCTCCTCGATTGCGGACTCGATCACGGCATCGTCGTCGACGTTGGCGCGCAGGTAGGCCCACTGCTCGGGATTCTTGGCCAGCATTTCCATGCCGCCCGCGATCGCGTTCCGGGTGGTCTCGACCCCGCCCGCCAACAGGAGCGCGTGCTCGAATAGCAGCTGGTCTTCATCGAGCTTCTCTCCGTCGATCTCGGCGTGCATCCACTTGAGCAGGAGGTCGGCGTCCGTCGGGTTGCCCTCTCGCTCGGCGACCATCTCCGCATGGTGCTCGCAAAACTCTCCAAAGGCGTCGTTGACCTCGTCCGTCACGTACTGCGGCCCCTGTCCGCCCGGGACCATCACTCCGATCCAACGTCGCAGAGTCGGACACTTCTCACGTGGCACCCCGAGCATGTCCGCGATCAACATGGCTGGTAGGGGCGACGCAAACCCCTCGACGATGTCGACCTCGCCCCGGTCCGCGAAGGCACCGATCAATTCGGCGACGATCTTCTCGCAGAACTCCTCGCTCTCGCGCATCGCTCTGGGCGTGAAGCCCTTGGACACGAGGCTGCGCTGCTTGGCATGCTGGGCGCCATCCTGATGGAGCATGGAGGGATCCGGCGGAATGTATGGCCGGTTCCCCTCGGTCGAGCAGAAGTCTACAGGGTTCTTGGAGATCTCGACGATGTCGTCGTAGCGGAACGCGTACCAGAGCTCGTTGTGCTCATCCCAGTAGATGGGATCGTTCTCGCGCAGATAGTCATACATCTCCCAGGGGTCGTCGTGCGTCTCGGGGGCGCACATGTCGACGCCCCTGTACTTCAGATCGGACATGGGCAGCTGCGACTCGTTCATGCCGGGAGGATAGGAACGGCGCCCTCGGACCCCCCATTCGAATTTGGCTCCCTGGCATAGGCAGGCCTTATACTTCTCTCCAGAGATTCGGTGCTATGTTGCCACCCGGAATCCATGCGCCCACACACCATCCAGGTTGCGGACGACTTTTTGAACGTCCGCGGGTCGTTCAAGATTGTCGGCGCCGTAGACATCGGCACGCAAGCCTCATTGGTCAGGCGGCGCAACGGTAGGTTTGTCTTTCTCGACTCCTATGCCTTGAGTGGCGCGGTTGAGCGGGAGGTCCTCGAGCTGACCCATGGCGGCAAGGACATCGAGGCGGTTCTCAACGTGCACCCCTTCCACACGGTGTTCGCGCGCAAAATGCACGAGCGATTTCCCCATGCGAAGCTCTACGGGACGGCGCGTCACGTGTCCCGGTTTCCTGAGCTCCCCTGGGAAGCGCTCCGAACCGAGGATCCCGAGCTGCACACACTGTTCGCCGAGGACTTCGAGTTCTCGGTGCCGCGCGGCGTCGACTTCATCTCCGCCAACGAGAACGTTCATTTCTCGTCCGTGCTCGTCCTGCATCGTGCCTCGAAGACCATCCACGTAGATGACACGCTCATGTACGTTCGTCTCCCCAAGATGATGCGCCTGCTCGGCTTGAAAGATTCGATGAGCTTTCATCCGACACTCGCCAAGGCGCTCGAGAAGCGGCCGGGCGCAGCACGGGATTTTCGAGATTGGGCCGGAGCGTTGATCGAGCGCTGGCGGGATGCCGAGAACCTGTGTGCGGCCCACACGGCGACCTTGACTGCTGAGAAAAACCAGGGCGCCCCGATCCACGCCCGCCTCCTCAAGGCGCTCGGCAACGTCGAGGGAAAGCTGACGGCGCACGAACGGAAATATGGTTAATCGGCAAGGAGCAGCCGCCTTTTAGATCGTTTTGGCGCCTCGCGCGTCACAACGAATATGGCCAAGGATTCAAAGCTTCAGCTTCGCATTGCGAGCCCCTGCAAGGCGCCTTGTGAGAATATGGACGGCGACGAGCGCGTTCGGTTCTGCCGAGACTGCAATCGGAATGTCTACAACCTCTCCGCGATGACGAAACGCGAGGCACGACGCGTCGTTGCCGAGCGGGAAGGGCGCCTTTGCGTTCGCTTCTACCAGCGGCGCGACGGGACCGTGCTCACATCCGACTGCCCGGTCGGCGCAAAGCGGGCCTTCTTCGTGTCGGGAGCCCGCGCTGCGCTCACCGTGGCAGGCGTCGCTGCCGGCATTACGGCGCTCGCCGCGTGCGGCTCCGCCGAGGACGATCTGGTTCCAATGGGAGAGCCCTTGATGGGCAAAATCGCCCCGCGAACCCGCGACGAATAGCGGTTGTGCTGAGTGGTCAATCCACTGCCGTGATACAAACGGGGCCTCGATATGGCCGAACCCTACGAGCTCTACTACTGGCCCATCCTTCCTGGCCGCGGTGAGTTCGTGCGCCTGGTTCTCGAAGAGGCGGGGGTGCCTTACCGGGACGTGGCCCGTTTGCCCGAAGAGGATGGTGGGGGCTTCAAGCCACTGCTGGCGTTCATGCAAGGTGAGCGGCCAGGTCAACCCGCGTACGCGCCTCCGATTCTGGTCCACGGCGAGCTGGTCCTGGCTCAGTCTGCGGCGATCTGTGCGTATCTCGGCGAACGGCATGGCTTGGCGCCTGCCGAACCAGGGAAACGCATGCAAGCGCTCCAGCTCCAGTTGACGATCGCCGACGTCGCCGACGAGGCCCACGACACTCACCATCCAATCAACGCATCACTCTACTACGAAGACCAAAAAGATGCGGCGCATAAGGCGTCGCAACACTTCTTGGACCAGCGCCTGCCACGCTTCCTGGGTTATTTCGAGCGCGTGCTCGAGCGAAGCGGACGCGCGTGGCTGATGGGAGATACGCTGACGTATCCTGACCTTTCGTTGTTTCAGCTCGTGGAAGGGCTCGCCTACGCATTTCCAAAGGGCTTTGCCCGAGCCGCGGAGCAGACCCCGTTGCTTCTCGCCCTTCGAGACCGCGTTGCGAAGCGACCCCGGATCGCTGCCTACCTCGCCTCGGATCGCCGTCTCGCCTTCAACGAGCACGGTGTCTTCCGGCATTATCCCGAGCTCGATCTCGGCGATTGATGAAAGCCGCGTGCAGGAGGCCCCTACGCTTCTTCCATGGCGGCCATTACACGCGCGGGGGTCATGGGCATGCGCTTCAGGCGGGCACCGGTAGCGTCGTGAATGGCGTTGGCAATGACCGCGCCCATGACGACGATGGCCGGTTCTCCGCCGCCCTGCGGTGCAATGTCGTTGGCCTCGACGAGAAGCGTCTCGATTTTCGGTACACCGGAGAAGCGAGGTATCTCGTAGCGGTGGAAGTTCGTGTCGAGAATCTGCCCGCCTCGGAAGTGAACCTCCTCGGATAGGGCGTAACCGAGGCCCATCGTGACGCAGCCTTCCATTTGGATGGTCGCGCCCTGGGGATTGACCACGATGCCCATCTCCTGCGCGCTCAGCACACGCTTGACCTCGACCTCTCCGCTTCGCGCATCCACGGCGACCTCGGCGATGGCGGCCACGTAGGTTCCGGCATCGATGCCGCAAGCCACCCCGAAGCCGCGCTTGCTTGGGGTTGCGGCCGGCGTCCAGCCAAAGCGTTGGGCGGCCGCCTTCAGCACGCGGATCATTCTCGGATCCCCGAGGTGCTTCAGTCGAAACTCGATCGCGTCCGCGCCCGCAGCGGCGGCCATGGCGCTCATCTGCGATTCGCGCGCAAAGGTGTTGGTGTTGTTGGCGGGTGCGCGCCAGGCGCCGGTCGCGAAGGGATGCGGACCGCCACTCCAGCCTTGCGGCCGGACGACCGTGCGATGATTGGGGATTTCGTAGAAATGCTCCGCACCTCGCTGACCGGCGAACAGCACCTCGTAGTCCCAGAAGGTAATGCGGCCGGAGCCGTCGATCCCCGAGCGAATATTGACGACCGCAGCCGGTCGGAAGGTATCGTAGAAAAATTCCTCTTCTCGGGTGCGCATCACCTGCACGGGTCGGCCGACGGTCCGGGCAAGGCGCGCGGCCTCGACCGCCTGCATGTTGCTGGTTTTGCCTCCGAACCCGCCGCCGACGAACGGGGTGATGACCCGCACTCTGTCGGGCGAGAAATCGATCGCTCGTGCGACCTTGTCGCGTGCGCCGAACGGATTCTGCGTCGAGGCCCAGACCGTGCATTTGCCGCGTTCGATGTGGGCGAGCGCTGCGTGGGTTTCGATCGGGGCGTGCGCAACGTAGCCGTCGAAGTAGCGAGTCTCGATCATGCGATCAGCCAGCTTGCCTGCTTTGTCGACGTTTCCTCCCCTGGCAGTGACTTCGCCTTTGGGGGCGACGCGCAGGAGATGCTCGTGGATGTTTTGCTCGGTCAGCGTCGATGGAGGCAGGTCGAATTTCGCGTGGATCCGACCGAGCGCGTCCTGGGCCACGTCTGGCAGCTCGTGGAGCACCGCAATGAGGTCTCCGTCCTCTACCAGCCGCACGCCGTCCACCTTGCGGGCACCCGATGTGTCGGCCTTCTTCAACGTCGCGCCGTGCGCGGGAGGTCGAAGAATCTTCGCGTAGAGCATGCCCGGCAAGCGAATGTCGGCAGCGTACTTGGCCTTGCCGGTCACCTTCTCGAGTGAGTCACGGCGCAGCTTCGGCTGACCCATGATCTGAAACTGCGAAACGTCTTTGAGCTCCGGCTTCAACTTCAGGTGTCGCTCAATCGGCTCCCCTTTCGCGAGCTCGCCGTACGTGATGCGTTTTCGCGCGTTCTTGCGGTCGGAGACCACGCCGTTTTTGACCTGGAGTCGTGAGACCGGTACGCGGAGCTCTTGAGACGCGAGGTCCAGGAGAACGCCCCGCGCCTCCGCAGCGGCGGCGCGCAGCAATGGGCCGAACTCGCGCGTTGTCAATGAACCCCAGGTGCCTCTGTCCCATGGGCAGAGATCGGTGTCGCCCATCACGATGTCAACCATCTCGAAGGCCACGCCGAGCTCTTCGGCCATCATCTGGGGGAGCGAGGTGATCGGGCCCTGCCCCATCTCGATCTTGCCGGTCAAACAGGTAACGCGCCCATCTTCTGCGATCCCCAAGAACGCGTTGAAGTCATCCGGCACACCGGTTCGCCCCTGCGCCTCGGTGTGCTCGAGCAGGCCGAGCTGCCCGCCAAAGGTGACGAAGATTGCGATACCGCCGCCGGAGCTCTTCAGGAACTCGCGGCGTGACTGTTGAACGCCCAGGCTCTGCTCATCGCTCGAGCTCATGTCGCGGACTTCCCGTTCGGTAGCTCAGCAGCGGCTGACTCGATCGCGTCGATGATGCGCGTGTGGGCCCCACAGCGGCAGAGGTTCCGGTCCATGCGCTTGATGATTTCCCCGCGTGAGGGCTTGCGGGTTGATCGCAGCAAGCCGTAGGCGCTCAGAATCATGCCCGGCGTGCAGAACCCGCACTGCAGGGCATCATGTTCGATGAACGCCTTCTGGAGCGGGTGCAGCTCATCGCCCTTGGCCAGGCCTTCGATCGTGAGGACTTCCTTGCCCCGAACACTGCCGACATCAGCCATGCACGAGCGAATCGGGTTGTCGTTGACAAGGACCACACAGGCCCCACACGAGCCGCGTCCGCAGCCGTACTTCGTGCCGGTCTGCTCTAGCTCCGTCCGAAGCACCCACAGCAGCTTGCGATTCTCATCTGCTTCGAGACGGACTCGCTCGCCGTTGAGCTTGAACGAAATCGTGGCAGCCATGGTATCCCCTTGCCTCACTCGCGCGCGTGGAAGATGCCCGCCAGCTCGTCCTTTCGCTCGCGGGTCATGAGCCGCGTCGCCTCCTCGGCAAGGGCGGCGTCTTCATGGCACACGCGGTAGACCGCCTCGGAGACGGGCATCTCCACCCCTGCCCGCTCCGCCAGCGCGTGGACCGCCGCTGCGGTGCGATAGCCTTCCGCCACGGCCTTCTGAGAGGCGACGACCTCGCGGGCGCTCTTGCCGCTCGCTAGCTGCTGGCCAAGCTGACGGTTTCGCGAGAGCTCGCCATTGCAGGTGAGCGTCAGATCTCCGACGCCGGCAAGCCCCAGGAAGGTGAGGGGGTTTGCGCCAAGGGCCACGCCTAGGCGCGCGACCTCAGCGAGGCCCCGCGTCATCAGCGACGCCAGAGCCGACGCGCCGAGGCCGAGCCCAGCTGCCGCCCCGCAGGCTACAGCGATGACGTTCTTCAGGGCCCCCCCGAGCTGGACGCCGATGACGTCGTCACTGGCATACACTCGAAGGAGCGGCGAATGCAGAATGGTCTGCACTTGGCGCGCCGTCTCGATGTCAGCCGCAGCAAGGCTCACGTCCGCCGGTAGTCGGGACGCCAGGTCCTTTGCGAAGCTCGGTCCTGAGAGATACGTCGCGCGCCCCACGTGATCGGGCAGGGTCTCCGCGAGCACGTCGCTCATCAGAGCGAGGCTGTTTTCCTCGATGCCTTTGGCAGTGGAGGTGATCAGCGCCCCTCTTGGAAGATGTGGAGCAGCCTGCTTGGTGACCGAGCGCATGAAACCCGAGGGCACCACCAGCAGAACCAGGTCTGCATCTTGCAATGCCGTCGCCATGTCGTTCGTGAAGAGCACCTCTGGAGGCACCGGAAAGCCCGGCAGATAGGTTGCGTTCTCGCCTTTGCTCGCAACCTCCTCGGGAAGGCCTTCGTCGTAGGCCCAGACGCGCGTGCGGTGACCCAGACTGGAAGAGTGAAGTGCAAGCGCGGTGCCGAAAGCCCCCGCTCCGAGAACGCTGACGTCTGTCATGGAGATCCTTCCTCGAGACGAGCGCAGAAGGTAACGCGCGCGCGCCACGAACGGAAGAGCCCAGTAATCGTTTTGACCCCCTTGCGACCGAGATCGCCGTCATTATGCTCGGTAATGAACGGGGCGTGGCGTTTCGCCCGCCCTTTGAACCCGCCCGGGAGCGAACAGCCTCGGGCCGTTAGGAGTACACAATGCATCCAGGTTTCTATTATCGATGGAAGCGATCTCAGGAAGATCACAGCGGCGAGGAACGGGCTTCGGCCTGCGGGCGCGAAGGCGGGCGACGGCACGGGCGTTCCCAAGGGCGTGCCGGGTATCGGGCTTCGGGCTTTGGAGTTCGTCGGCCTCTTCGTCACATGGCCCACAAGCTCGACCTCGACGACGAGCAGATCGACACCCTGGCGGGCATCCTGAACGTGCTCAAGACCGAGCAGGCCCAGGCTCGGCTCGATGAGCAGCGAAGCATCGCAGGCATCGCCGATTCGGTGGAACGCGACGACTTCGACAGGGTTGCCGCGGCCGAAGCGCTGAGCGCGCGCGTCGAGGCTGCCGAGCGTCTCAAAGAGGAAGTGCTGACGACCTTGGAGAAGACGCACGAGATGTTGGATCCGGAGCAACGCAAACGCCTGGCATACCTGCTGCGTTCCGGTCAGCTCACCATCTAACCGGCGAGCTGACCCGCGCCACTCAGCTGTGGCTCGGCATAGGGGGAACCCGGGCCCGAGCGTTGGGTTTGGTCTCTCCGGGCATTAGCTCATGGAAAGACGATAGGAGCACCTCCGAATTGATACACAGGATATGTGGACACATAATCCGTGCATGGGGAAAAACATCACGATTTCGGTTGATGAGAACCTCGTTGCTCAGCAACCCGGGCAAGCAGCGGCCGACGAGTTGTTGAAGCTGATGAAGGAGCACGCTGGCCGGTCGGGCGGCCGCAAAATCTGCCGCGACGAGCTCTACGACGGCCGCGTTGGCTGACTGCGGCGTTGAAGGCCATGGAAGCCGGACGCGCACCGGGCAAGATCGCCGTGCGCATCAGCGACTGAGGTCTAGTGGCGTGACCAGGACGAATCGCTGGGCGCGGACTCGGTCAGGTTCCCGCGCAGGGTGGTAACGCAGGTTCCTCGGAGTTTGACGCGGTCGCCCGCGTGCTCCACCTCGAGTTCCCCGCCGCGCCGGGAGAGCTGGCGCGCGGTCAATACGCTCTTGTCGAGCCGGCTCGCCCAGAACGGGGTAAGACAGCAATGCGCCGAGCCCGTCACCGGGTCCTCGTCGACGCCGAATCGGGGCGCGAAGAAGCGAGACACGAAGTCGACCTGGTCCCCCGCTGCCGGCGCAGTGATGATCACGCCGCGCGTTTCGACGGCGCGCAGCGCGCCAAAATCCGGGTCGCAATCGATCACGGCGGCCTCGTCGGCGAGCAACACGACGTAATCGTCGAGGTCGCGCCCGATCCAAGACGGTGTGACGCCGAGTGCATCGACGAGACCGGCCGGAGCTTCCACCTCCGACGGCGGGTGTGAAGGGAAGTCCAACTCGATCACTCGGCCCAACGGGGCGGCGGTGAGCTCACCACTGAGCGTCGAGAAGTGTGCGGTCCGGCGATGCTCCAGCCAGCCTTCTTCCCAGAGCACGTGCGCGGCGGCGAGCGTGGCATGGCCGCAGAGGCGAACCTCGCGCTCCGGGGTGAACCAGCGCAGCTCGAAGGTCCCGTCTTTCAGCCGAATGCAGAACGCCGTCTCGGAGTGCTTCATCTCGCGCGCGACCGATTGCATCCACGCCTCGGTCGTTGGCGCGGTGAGCACGCACACCGCGGCGGGGTTGCCCGCAAACGCCGCGTGCGTGAAGGCGTCGACCACCGTGATGCGCTGCCCCATGCGTCATGGTTAGCACTTCCAGCGCTTAACAGCGACCCGGCGCGTCGATTCGGTGCTCCCGTGCTTGTCTACTCGTCGACGCGCTCGGTGCCGGGGAACTCCAGGATCAGGTCCTTGCCGTAAGCCGTAGAGGGGGTTTGGAAGCCCGGCGTGTGCTGGCCGCTGCAAATCTTCTGAGCGATGCTCAAGGCCATCCGCGCGGTCAAGGTGTAGCTCTCCGGCGTGCGCAGACGCGACACCGTGGTTTGGCCGTCTGCTGTTTTGGCCTCGCCCCAGAGATCGAGGTGAGCCGTTGCGCGCGCCCGGTCGTCTGGCCCCGCCGGGGCGGCCTCGATGCGCTTCTTGATCAGGTTCTGTACGGGGCGCAACCCGAGCAGCGGCAGCAAGGGCCGCGCGAGCCGTAGCATTTGCGCCGGCCTCTTCGGCACGGCCATGTAGACCATGATGTTCGGGATGCCCGTGCTCCTGTAGGCCGTGATCACGTCGCCCCAGGGGATCGTCATGCAGTGCGACGGCCGGCCATCGCCGAAGTCGATCGTGCGTGTCTTCCACGCCGCCGGGACGTCCACCACCTTGCCATCCCGACGCACAATACCGCCCTGAGCCATCCCCTCGGCCATCGTCTTTGCAGTCCCATGGGAGACTCCACCACCCCGGCCGCGAAAGGCCATCTCGAGGTGCGTAGCTTCCGGGCAGCGCGATTTCAGATGCGCGGCCAGACAATCGGTGGGGACCACGTCGAATCCCGTTCCCGGAAGCAACATGATCCCCGCGCGCTTGGCTTCTTCGTCCATGGCCCACAGGCCCTGAAAGACCTCGGCCTCCCCGGTGATGTCGGTGTAGTGCGTGCCCGTCTCGAGACAGGCGCGCGCCATGGCCTTGTAGGTATGTGCGAACGGCCCCGCGCAGTGGATCACCACTTCCTTGTCGCGAAGGACCTTTCGGATCGATTCTGGATTGGAAAGATCGGCGGGCACCGACTCGAGACCGTAGCGCTCGGCCTGTTCGCGAAGCCGCTCTGAGTTGCGGCCGGAAAGAACGACGTCGACCTCGTCTGCCTTCGCGAAGCGCGCGATCAAATCGCCGGTGTACCCATACGACCCGTAAACTAGAATCTTGCCTGGCATCGCGTTGGTGCTGACTCTATCACCCACGATCCGAAATGCCTAAGCCCCACGAGCGCGCGCTGCGGTGGTCAGAAGCCCTGCTGATTCATGTCCGCTAGGGCCGCGAGGCCAATGGCGGCGGCCGCGGTAGACACTCTTTCGACCGCGGCGTACATCCGCTGCAGGCCGTGGTATCCGTCCTCCATGGCCTGGAGCTCGCTCGGCGGTAGATCAATGAGATCGACGATTTCGGGCTCTGCGAAGCACTCGGATGCCCGCATCACGCTCATATTCTCGAATGTGCCCTCAAAGCAGGCAACGATGTCGTAGGAGTAGCCCGTGATCGCGTCAGGATTGAGCTCGAACGTCGCGTGACCCAACATGACTTCCCCGGTTCCTTCCTGGGTCACCGGGCTCGCTTGGAACTGCCACTCGGTGAAGAATTGCTGCCCTTCTTTGAAGACGAAGAGATACATGCTCTCCTCTGGGATACTTGGGGAAACAAACCGGCTGAGGGTCGCGTATGTATTGTCCCCTACGGTGAAGGTCACACCGAAATTCGAGTCATCGCCAAACCTGCTTCCACCGCTGCCCCAGCGCTCTTCGTAGTTGATCTTCTGGGTACCCGTGGCGTCCGCGAGAAATCCAGATACCGTGATGGAATAGTAGTCGAACCCTAGGCTGGCGACGGCGTTGAGCTTCAAGACGTCCACGCCGTTTACATTCAAGGTGACCACCAGCTCGGGGTTTGGGAGGAAGCCCGAGCACGTGACATCAAGGCTTCCGATGTCGTTTGCCGTAGGAGCCCCCGCCTCGATCTCGTACACAAGGATACGCAGACCACCTTCAGGCGCCCCGGGAATCTGGGTCGACGTGTAAATACCCGACGGAGGGTCGTACGCGAGAGTCGTGTTCTGGAGATCCGCCGGTATGCAGGACTCCTGCTTCGTGACCACGGCGGCCGACGCAGCAGGACTGCCAAACGCGCCCTCGAGCGCGGCGGCTGCGAAAGCGACCCCTTCGTATGCTTCCGCGTTTGCCCCGATGAGAGCATCGGCCAGTTGGTCAATGTTGCCAAACTCTTGTCCGACCGGCGTCCGCGGCGCAGCACCACCATCTTCTTGGGTGTCTCCTCCACAGGCCACCACCAGGCACAACGCAAACGCGAAGGCTACGAGCTCACGGCTGCGAGATTGAATTAGGTTCAACATGGCCCACCTCTCGATCTGCATCTGCCCGACGGGCATCGCGTCCTTAACTGAAGCAAACCGCGTGCCAACCGATGCCGCCTGTTTTGCAGTAGTTGGCAGGCAAACCCGCGCTAGCGATGCGCCACGGCTCGAGCAAACGCGGAATTTGCGCGCGTACGCTTTGAGCTCAAACCCACGGAGAGCTGTTCCGGTCGCCAAGCTTTCGAGTCCAGGTCCTGGAAATCTTCATTTGCGATGCGCATCGCCCACTGTGTCCAAAGCACCTAACCGTAGATGCATCACGCCGCCGAACGCGGCGAAAATCGGATCGCTGCTCGGTAGCACCTGCAACGCGAGCATGATCGGGTTGTAGCGCTCGCTGGCTCCGAGCGTGTACAGCGCGCGGGTTTCGCCCGTGTCCCAGTCGAGGGTTTGCATCGCCCACTTGCCGTCTTTGAGCCCGACAGTGTGCAGCTGGCGGTTCAGGGTGGTCACGACCGGCGTGCTGTTCGGGCTCGAGACATCGGCACGCGTCCAGGCGACCTTCCACTCGCGCGTCTCGGGGTCCCACTGGAACTTCTGTACGCCATAGGGCGTGCGCTTCGGATCCTTCATCTTCAACTGGACGTCGAGCATCATCTTTTCGTTGGTCTTGACCTGGTTGTTCGCGAGGACTGCGCCGTAGTCGAAGATGGTGGCCGAGTTCTCTGAGTAGGAGCTCGTGAGCGACTTGTCGCCAAAGTCGACGGGGAGCAGGCCTGCGATGCGGCGGCTGCTGGTGCCCGGGATCTGCTTCCAGTCGGCCGGAATTTCATCGCGCCAGTAGACGATCAGGTTGTTCACATTGGCGGCGTCGGCAAACACGACGAGCTTGTCCTTGTCGTCGGGGCCGCCCATGAGCGCCGGTGTGGTCCCCGAGCCGCGCTCCGCGCGAAGCGTCGCGTCGAGCGAGCCGATCTCGTACGCCTAGACCCAGGCGCCATCCTTCGGGTCGTCGCTGAAACCGCCGTTCTTCCAGATCACCTTGTGGAGCCTTCTCGTGCCGGGCACGTAGACGCCCCCGCGCTCATCGATGGCGATGCTGTTCCAAATCTGCTCGCCGGGCAGGTTGTAGTACACGGCGTCGCTCAGGTCTGGCTTGATCCCGACGACGGTGCCGTCGATCGTCACCGCGATGATGTGCCCATCCGGCGTGACGTTCATCCCGATCATGATCGGCAGCGGCATCTTCAACCCGAGCTGCAGCTTCAGCTTCTTGAAGACGTACTGCCCGAGCTTCACGATCTCCGAGCCCGACTTGCCGCGCTCCGCATCGCCGTAGGCGACGACCCCATTGCGATTGCTCACGTAGAGGATGCCCTTGTTGCTCACCATCGCGTAGTACGCGCGCAGGCCTTCGATTTGATAGCCGTTCCATTCGTCGGCCAGCTCGTCGTATTCCTCCGTGCCAAGCGTGGCTGCGTCGAGCTTCGCGACAATGCGTTGCATGTCCTCGGGCGAGAAGCGCGGAAAGTCCTTGGGCTCGATCGGGAGCTCGGTGATCTTCTGCAGCCGGTTCTGCTCATCGAGCCGCAGCTTCATGATGCGATCGACCTGAGACACCCAGAACACAGTCGTCCCGTCGGCATAGGTGTAGTCGAGAATCCCACCGGCGATCGGCGACGACCAGAGATGGTCGATCACATCGCCCCCGAGCACCTGTGACGGCGCCTCGGGCCCCTTCAGCGGCAGCGCATCGGTCTGAGACGTATTGCAGTGAATGGTGGGACAGGTTCCATCCGAAAGGCGCGTGTCCTCGAGCCCGGGCAACTGAATGGGCTCCGTCCGCGCACATCCAAGGCACGCCACCAGCATTGCGAGCGCTCCAAGTGTCGTGATCTTCATCTCTGTAGGTCTCCAGTTGCGCTTGACGTTGTCGGTCCTGGAGCGAATTGTCACATCCATCAGGAATCGCCAGGAGAGTTGTTGATGAAGACTCTGGAGCTGGATAGCGGGACGAGAATGCCTGCGCTGGGCCTCGGCACGTGGAAGTCTGAGCCCGACGAAGTCTACACCGCGGTGCGCGCGGCGATCGAAATCGGCTATCGGCACATCGACTGCGCAGCGATCTATCAAAACGAAGAAGAGGTCGGCCGTGCGCTGGCCGATGCGTTCCGGGCGGGCGACGCCGCGAGAGAGGAAATGTGGATCACCAGCAAGCTATGGAACGATTCTCATGCCTCTGAGCACGTTCGACCGGCGCTCGAAACGAGCCTGAAGAAGCTCCAACTCGACTATCTCGACCTCTACCTCATCCATTGGCCTGTCGCTTTGCGGCATGGGATCGAGTTGCCGCGCGGCCCGGAAGACTTCCGTCCCTTGTCCGAGGTCCCACTGGAATCGACCTGGGAGGCGATGTTGAACGTCTCCAAGCAAGCTCTTGCCCGGGAGGTTGGCGTGTCGAACTTCAGCAAGCGCAAGATCGAACAGGTCCGAGATGCGTCGGGTCAAACGCCTGCGGTCAACCAGATCGAGCTGCATCCGTACCTTCAACAGGATGCGCTCGTCGCCGCATGCCAAGACGCAGGTATCGCCGTCACCGCGTATTCGCCTCTTGGCTCGCCCGACTCGGCTGCGATGATGGGCCGCGACGACGACGTCTTGCTCACCGAGCACCCGACCATCATGCAGATTGCCGAGTCCCATGGCGCCACCTCGGGCCAGGTCTTAATCGCCTGGGCCCTCGCGAGAGGCACCAGCGTGATCCCCAAGTCGGTCAACCCCGAGCGAATCGCAGAAAACTGGGCCGCGCGCGACCTCTCACTGAATACGGCAGACATGACCGCGATCGCCGCGCTCGACAGGCATCAACGAAAGGTCGATGGCCGCTTCTGGTTCCTCGGCGAGACCTATTCTCCGCAGACTCTTTGGGACGAGTGAATCGCGACCTCGGCGCAACGCATTCGCCGAGACAGCAATTGCCCGCAAACCCTGCGCGCATCGACCTCTCGTTTGAGGGCTTCTTGCCCGCAAATGAGCCAAAACAAGAACGTTGGCACGTCGCTTGCTGCCTACGTCACCCTAGGAGGTTGTCATCATGAGACGGTATGTTCGGCTGCCTCTGGCCTTCACGACTTTCGCGTTCTTGACGGTTCTCATCATGGGCAGCGGTGACTGCAACCAATCCTGGACGCGTCTTGATGCCTGTACTGCCGACTTCCAATGCGAGGAAGGGTGCGCGGAGGAGTGCGGAGATCTCGGTGTGATGTTCGCAACGTGCAACCATACCCAAGCGACCTGCAATCCTTGTATCTGCAATGAGCCCGGCACGGGCGGTAGCGGCGGCGGTGGGCCGGGTTGCATCTGCCCAGGGCCCGACTGCGTCGAGTTTTCGGATGATCGATTCGATGCGGCCGACTGGGACGACTCTGCCCTGTACATCACCGGAGACAACACGTACAGCGCGGAGCAGCGCAGCGACGATGGCAACCCCGCTCCCTACCGCTTCGTCGCTCACACCGTGGGCCAGAACTCTAGCATTTGGGTGGCGCACGAAAAGCCTGACGCCAGCTATGAGCCCGGCGGTGAGGGTGCCATCCAGTCGATCCATTACGCTTTCGACGGGCGGGCCCTAGAGGGGAGTCGCCAGGCCTCGCTCAAAGCTCTGGCCAAGCAGGATGGTCAATGGTTCTGGACGACCAACCTGGTCCTGATCGACGAGGACGGCTGGGTGACGAAGACCTGGACCGACGACCAGTTGGAGCCCTTCAGCGGCGGAGCGCTGAATCTCGAGGATGGCACATCGATCACGTTCGGCTTCTATACCGGCGCCAGCCATACCGTTGGTGTACCCGAGGTCACCCGGAACACAGGGGTCGACAACTGGCGGGTCGTCATCTGCACGCAACCAGAGATCCCGTGAGCGTGAAGCCAGCGATTCATTGCGACGACGCCGCTAGTACAGCAGCTCCACCCAGCGGCCACCGGCTACGAGCTCGGCTCTGCGGCGGGCCCACTTCTTGCTGGAGCCCGCGATTTCGCTAAACGCAACATCCAGCTCACCGCGCATTTTCTCGAGCCCGGCTACGTAGACGTAGGTGTTGGGCTGTCCCAACAGGCTCCACAGCTTCTCGCCGCGCTGCGCGAGGGCGCCGTCCCAGTCGATGGGAGCGGCCCAGGTCGGTCGCGGGCTCAGCGCCTTGAACGCCTCGAACGTGTCGCTGTCGTAGTACTGAGCGAAGTCGTCCCGCTCGTCGTTCATGTAGAGAAGCTCGAGTCCGCTCTGGGCACCGTAGAAGAGCGTGATGGTGCCCTTCCACTCCGGCACGTTCTGGTAAAGGTGCTTCACGAACGCCCGGAACGGCGCGATGCCGGTGCCGGTGCCAATCAGAATGAGGTTCGCGTCCATCTCCTCGGGCACCTCGAACGCCAGGCCGTACGGACCTGCCATGGTGATGGTGTCGCCGGCGGCGAGATCGCACAGATAGTTTGACGAGACACCCGGGTACTGCTCACCACTGTACTTGTCGACGTAGCTGACGCGGCGCACGGCGATCTTGATGCGCGGAAGCCCGCTGGCTCCACGCTCCGGCAGGTCGGCTACGCTGTAGAGACGGAAGTGGTGCTTCTGCCCAAACTCCTTGGTGCCAGGGGAAATCACACCGACGCTTTGTCCCAGCTGCAACTCGAAGTCCGGCTGCTGGATATCCAAGGTGAGCTCCCGGACCTCCACGTCGGACGCCTCAGGCGTGATCCTCTCGCTGGAGACGATGGTGGCGCCGAAGCGCTGCTCGGTATCGTAGTCCTCGAGATGGGTAACCGCAGTGTTCATGGCGTCTCCTCCTGGGCCTCACAGGCTCCGCTCTCCGGCCTTCGGTGGCAATCTTTCGAATCGTTACAGCCGTGGCACCCCGAGCGCCCGGCCAGGGCATCGGGGTCATCCCCAACGTCGGCAAAGGATTTCCGCCATGCGCGCTGCACGCCGATCCACGCCGTGGACAAGAGCAGGATGGCTCCAACACCGATGATGTAGTCGTGCATCATGGTCCTATCCTCCGAGCCCGCCGAAACCCATGAATGTGACCGAAAGCAGTCCGGCAATCATCAGGGCCATGGCAGTCCCCTTCGTCACGTCGGGCACCTCGGCCAGCTCCAGTTTCTCGCGCAGTCCTGCCATGAGCACAAGGGCCAAGGTGAATCCGGCCCCGGCGCCAAGGGCGTAGACGATGCACTGCACGAAGCTGTACCCCTTGTTGGTCTGAAAGAGCGCCAAGCCCAGGATGGCGCAGTTGGTGGTGATCAGCGGCAGGAAGATCCCCAGCGCGCGGAAGAGCGCCGGGCTGACCTTCTTGATGAACATCTCCACCAGCTGCACGGTCGACGCGATCACGGCGATGAACGAGATGAGCTTGAGGTACGGCGCGTCGATGGCCACCAGCAGCAACTGGATCCCGAATGCGCAGATCGAGCTCACGAGCATGACGAAGGTCACCGCTCCGCCCATGCGCGTGGCGGTTTCGAGCTTCGCCGACACACCGAGGAACGGGCAGATTCCGAGGAAGTACGCCAAGACGAAGTTGTTCACCAAAGACGCGTTGATGAAAATCGTCCACAGGGATTCGCTGGCCATCACAGCACCTCCTTGCTGAGCGTGAGCGCGGCCGAGTCGGCGTTCCGGGCCTTGCGCTCTTTGCGCTGCTTGAGCCAGTTGAAGAGCAGCAACCAGGCGGCGAGGGTGAAGAAGCCACCGCTCGGCAGGATCATCACCACCCAGTCTTGAAACGCATCGTGGAACAGCTGAGCTCCGAACAGCGAACCGGCGCCGAGGATCTCGCGAACCGCGCCGAGACAGAACAGCGCAAACGCGAACCCGATCCCCATGCCGAGGCCATCCATGATCGAACGGCCCACCGTGTTCTTGGAAGCGAACGCTTCGGCCCGGCCGAGGATCAGGCAGTTGACGACGATGAGCGAGATGAACGCGCCCAGCGCTTTATAGAGATCGAGGCTGACGGCCTGGATCACGTAGTCGACCACCGTCACGAAGGTAGCAATGATCAAAATGTACGTCGCGATCCGGACCTGCTTGGGGATGAAGCTCCGCAGCGACGACACGACGATGTTGGACATGATCAGCACGAAGGCGGTGGCCAAGCCCATCGCCAGTGCGTTCATCGCGGTATTTGAAACCGCCAGCACCGGGCACATCCCGAGCACCTGGACAAACGCCGGGTTCTCTTTCCAGAGGCCCTTGATGAACTCATCGGTGCTGCTCTTGCTCGCGGCCGCCATCGCCTACTCCCCTCCCTCAACGTCGCCTTGAAAGTCCCTCAGATGGCTCCGGATGCGGGGCACCCAGTACTGCGCGCTCTCATTGAGGATCCGGGCGATGGCCACCGACGAAATCGTGGCTCCGGTGATCCCGTCGACCTCCCAGGGGCTACTCTTCTCGCCGTGCTTGACCGGCACGATGGGATTCGCGAGCTCCGAGTTGTCGTCCCGCAGCGAGACGTCCAGGCGCTCGAAATTCGCCAGGAACTCCGGATCGACCTCGATCTTGTCACCGAGCCCCGGCGTCTCTTTGCTCTCCAGAACCTGGATCCCGATGATGGCGTCCTCGGCAAACGAGTAGCCGTAGATCAGCCCGATCACATCCTGGTATCCCATGCCCTGAGCCTCCACGGCCAGGCCGACGAGCTCCGACTTGTCGTCGTAGCCGGCGTAGACCAGTTGCGCGCCCGCATCCTTGCCTTCGAGGACATCGAACGCACCGGACTCGTTCAGGCGATACGTGGCGCTGCTGGTTGCGCGGGGAAGGACGTGGAAGATGGCCTCCTGTAAGGCCTCTGCCTTGTTGCGCTCGATGATCGGGAGCGTCACCTGGAATGCGGTCACGATGAGCAGACCGCAGATCACACCCACGCCGACCATGGCGCGGTACATGTGCCAGACGCTCGGCGGGGCAGGGCGGCTAGCGAGATCGGTCTGGCTCATGTTGCAGCCTCCTTGCCCCTGGCGCCGTAGACCTTGGGCCGAGTCC
>CALLDH010000011.1 GCA_937998345.1 uncultured bacterium
GCTGTTGGTCAGAGTCACGGTCTCCATGTCCCCTCTCCCTTCGGTGTCGATGCCGTCGCAGAGGGGGCCGGTATTCCCTGACACGGTGCTGTTGGTTAGCGACACCGACGCCTCAGAACCAGAATTCAGGATGCCTCCGACGCCCTCTACGCCGGTGTTCCCCGATACGGTGCTGTTTATCATCGTCAACAACTGGCGGTTCGTAACGGCGCCGACGCCTTGCCCGCCGTTGTACGAAACGGTGCTGTTCTTCAGGGTCAGCGTTCCCGAGTTTCGAATGCCGCCGACGCCCTCCCAAGACCAGTTCTCGAAAACCGTGCAGTTGACCATCGTCAACGTATTGCCGTTCGAAATTCCGCCGACGTGTTCTCCGGCGTTGCCCGATACGCTAGTGCTCGTCAACGTCAGCGTTCCCGAGTTTTGAATGCCGCCGGCCGACCAAAGGCTCCACCCGCCGGTCACGGTGAACCCGCGCAGCTCCGCCGTCACGTCGTTGGTGAACGGCGTGTCGTTGCTCACCCGGAAGACCGTGTGCTCTTCTCCCGTCAGCTCGCCCCCGTGGTGGCCCGCATCAACCGTGAGCTCGCCCTGCCCATCGAGGATGACCTCGTTGTAGATGGTGATTTCCGCCTCCGTCACCAGCGTCGTCGGACCGCCGCAATCGAAGGTGTGTGGGCCGCCTCCTACGGCGATGGCGTGACGAATGCCGGCTTCAGTGCAAGGAAACGTCCCGACGCAGCTCCCAGCTTGGCATGATGCCACGCCCTCGCCGCACGAGGTGCCGTCAGCCACCGATGGGTAGTGACACCCTTCGAGCGGGCTACAGTCGTTGTCGGTGCATTCATTGTCATCGTCGCAGCTGACGGGCGTGTACTCGCAAGATCCGTCGCGATAGTCACACCGGTCAGTGGTGCATGCGTCGTGGTCGTTGCAGTCGACGCCATCGCATAGGCTCGGATATCCACTGTAACCGCCCCCTCCATTGATCCCACCGATCCCACCGTTTCCGCCGTCGCCAGCACCACCACCACTGCCACCGGTGCCCTCGGTCTCACTGCACCCAACTACCGGCATCACGCCGAGCGCGCAGACAAAAAGAAATCCGAATAAGTAACGCATGGCAGCCTCCCGCCTTGCGACGCTCCCCACCGGAGCACCAAGTCAGCCGATGTAGATGCATCAGGCGTGCCAGGTCACATGCCCGATTTTTGCAGGAGAATCCGCTACCGTGACGCGCAGGGTTTGCGTTCGCGGCGAGGCCGCGCATCGGGTGCGCTAGGTCGAATAACAACCATTACTCATGGTCGCGAAGCCGAGGCGTGTACGACAACCGGTCGTGCCAACTCATCAACCGCTACAGTTTGCTCGGTGACTCTTTCGCGCGGCTGGCGAGGCGCGGGCGTTCACTTCACTCGAAACCTTCCCAGGAAATTTGGCCCCCCCCACACCGCCCTTTCCCCCGTGATCTCGATCGCTTGGCCGTGATTTCGCGGCGCACAGCGAGATCCACACCCCTTTTCTCAGAATGGTATGCTCGTCCTGCCATGAAGCTCGACGTTGAAAGCTTCGTCGACGATGTGAGGCGAGCCAAGCTCGAGGGGCAAGCTGCGGTCGACGAGGTGCTGGCCCGGGCGGTGTCGGACCCTAGGCGTGTCCTCGCGGGTATCGGAGAGCCGAGGAAAGCCGGATTCGACGTTCTCCACCACGGGGATGACGTCACGATTCTCAACGTGATCTGGGCGCCTCAGATGATGCTCCTGCCCCACAATCACAACATGTGGGCTTCGATTGGGATCTATACGGGGCGCGAGGACAACATCATCTGGGAGCGCGAGGGCTCCACGGTCGCAGCGAGGCGAGCCGCATCGTTGTCGGAGAAGGAAGTATTCCCTCTGGGAGAAGACTGGATCCATTCGGTGATCAATCCGATTCCGAGGCTCACCGGAGCGATCCACATCTACGGTGGAGACTACTTCGCACCGGGCCGCAGCGAATGGGACGCCGAAACGCTCGTAGAGCGTCCTTTCGACGTCGAGTCCTTTCGCGCGACCTTTGACGCCTAGCGAAGGTCTTGCGGGGCGAAGACGAATGGGAACGTGAATCGGAGGCTCTTGCCCGTTCGGCGGCGGGGAAAGCGAATGGCGCTCACAACGCGGGCCACGCATCGCTCGACGGTGTCGTTGCCCGTGGTGTTCTCGAGGACCTGCACGCCTTTGACATAGCCCGTGCGCACGACCGCAAATCGCACGGAGACTTTACCGGCCAGCTCTGGTGAATAACGGAGCGCGGACTCGTAGCAGCGGTGGATCTTCGGGAGGTCCTTGCTGATCTTCTGTCGCACCACGAACGCGTCGATGTGACCGTAGTAACCCGCATAGCTCGTGCTCGTCACGCTCAGCACGGCAAGCGCAGCGGCGAGCGATACGACGAGCGATCTTCGACCCGCGGAAGCCATCCTTTGGAGATACGCCTGGAAGCGGCTCTGCCGCAAAAAAACAGCGGTTTTCGACGCAGACGCGCCGAATCCGTGGCGAATCGCCATCCCGTGATACAAGTTCCCCATGTCCCCCCGACGCACAGGATTGTCCTGCATTCAACGCGCACGCAAGCGGCTTCGAAGAGCCACGAATGCCGCGATTGGCGAAGGGTTCTTCGGAGGCCTCGCGCGCCTGGGACGTCTGCATCCGCTCTCCAACCCCGCCAGGCATGGTGTGCAGGTGATCAGGGACCTCGAATACCTGCGCGGCGGCAATCCGCGCCACAGGCTCGACATCTACCGGCCGATAGACCAGAGCAAATCCCCTCTTCCGATCGTGCTGTACATGCATGGGGGCGCGTTCCACCTTTTGTCGAAGAACACCCACTGGCTCATGGGCCTGGCGTTCGCGCGCGCCGGGTATCTCGCGGTCAACATCGACTACCGGCTCGCGCCGGAGAACCCGTACCCGGCAGCCGTGTCCGACGTCTGCGCCGCGCTCGAATGGGTCGCCGAGAACGCTGAAGCGCACGGTGGCGATCTCAGCCGTCTCGTTTTCGCGGGTGAGTCCGCAGGTGGAAACCTCGCCACCGCGCTCACGATCTGCTGCTGTTACCGGCGCCCCGAGGAGTTCGCCCAACGCGCGTTCGCGACGGGGCTAGTGCCGACTGCCGTCGCGCCTGCATGCGCACCGCTTCAGGTGACCAATCCGGGCCGGCTCAACCGCAAACGAAAGCTCCCGCGCTGGGTGAGCGACATCCTCGAAGGCATGAACGACGCGTACGTGGGCACCTTGCATGATCCGGCGCCCGGCGAGCTCGACCTCGCCGACCCACTCCACGTCTTTGAGCGCCGCGAACGGCCGGACCGCCCTCTCCCCGGTTTCTTCGTTCCTATCGGCACGCGCGACCCCTTGCTCGACGACACGCGCCGCCTCGACCGTGCGCTCAAGGCGATGGGAGTCGAGTGCGAAGCGCGCTACTACGAGGGCGAGCTCCACGCGTTTCACGCATTGGTGTGGCGCCGCCAAGCGCGGCGATGCTGGCGCGAGCAACTCGCGTTCTTGGCACGCGCGCTCCAGCACCCACGCGAGCCGCGCCACGAGTTCGTCGCGCAGGCCTAGCTGCTTCGACGCAAGCGGCGCTCAACGTCGGTCTGTTCCGCCGAGGAGCACCTTCATCAGTGGGCTGCCGTCGACTTTGGCGTCTTTGATCAGGGCGTCGAGCAACTGCTTGCCGAGGCGTGCAAGGTCGAGGAGCTCGCGGATGCGCTCTTGCTGGAACTGCGCCCTCGCCCTCTCCTCTGGTTCTTTCGCCTTGTCCTTCAAGAACCGAATGGCGTCTTCCATGATGTCGATCGCATCGAGGACCTCGACCCGTTCGCGCTCGTTGAACACGCGCGAGATCATCTTCCAGAAGTTGCCTTCGGCGGCGTAGTGATCGCGGCGCTCGCCTTGAAGCCAGACCTTCTTGACGACTCCCCAACGGGTGAGCTCATTGAGCGTCATCGAGACCGCGCCGCTGCTGAGCTGGAGCCGGCTTTGGATTTCCGGGGCGCTCAGCGGACGGTCGGAGAGATACAAGATCCCCCACAGACGCCCCATGTTCCGTTTGAAGCCCCAGAACTCGATCAGGCGGCCAATCGAATCACTGACCAGGACCTCGCTTTGCCAGAGCTCCTCTTCGCCGCTCTCCACGGTAGCGCCCTACCCCGAACCCCCGCGCTTGACCAGCCGCCCCCTCGCATCAAAGCTGCGGCGAATGGAACGACCTACGTTCGAAGCCATGCTCGAATCAGCAATTGGCGTGGAGCGCGACGGTAGCGAATACACCGTCGCGGAGGGCTACAGCTTGTCTGTGTACATCGGCAAGCCAGGCCAGGCGATGGAGGTATCCGAGGTCGCGGGGCTGAAGCTCGATGCAGCGTTCTGCGAAGCCACTTCCCGCGAGCACAGCACGGTCTATTACGTAGAGTACAGCAGCCTACACGGGCTTTGTGTGCGGCCACCGAGTGGTGGGGGCGGACGCCGAGCCGGGTTCAGTTAGGCGAAACTGTGGGGGCGGTCGGGCCGGATGGATTGCCGGGCCGTCGACCCGAACATTGCACCCGGCAACTCTCGTGGCCGGTCGGGGGATTTGACGTAGGATGTAGGTGGGGGTGTACGGATCGTGTCCGCGCGTATTCTTGTCTGTGACGACGAAGCCAGCCTGCGCGAGATGTTGCAGATCTTGCTGCGGCGAGAGGGCTACCGTGTCGATGTGGTCGACGGCGTCCACGCGGCGCGCGACCAGCTCGGCAGCGCCGACCCGTACGACGTGGTCATCACTGACCTGGTGATGCCGGATGGCACCGGCATGGAGGTGCTCGACGCGGTCCGGGCGCGATCGGCCGACACGCAAATCCTGATGGTCACGGCGTACGCGACCACCGAGCAGGCGGTCGAGGCCATGCGCAAGGGCGCGTACGACTACGTGCAGAAACCGTTCAAGAACCACGAGCTTCTGGCAACGCTCGAAAAGGCACTCGAGAAGCGCGCAATCGTCGCCGAGAACCAGACCCTCCGTGCGGAGGTCAAGGCGCGCTGGAGCCAAGGTCAACTCATTGGCAAGAGCGCGGCCATGGGCCGGCTTCGCGACCTGATCGAGCGCCTGTCCAGCACCACGGCGAACGTCCTGATCACGGGCGAAAGCGGCACTGGCAAAGAGATGGTCGCCCGCGCCTTGCACTTCCAAAGCCCCCGCGCCGAAGAGGCCTTCGTGGTCCTGAACTGCGGCGCGATCCCGGAGAACCTCATCGAGAGCGAGCTCTTCGGCCATATCAAGGGCGCGTTTACGGGAGCCACCGCCGCGAAAGAAGGACTCTTTCGCGCCGCAGACGGCGGCACGCTCTTCTTGGACGAGATCGGCGAGCTTCCACTGCCGCTTCAGGTGAAGCTCCTGCGGGTCTTGCAAGACCAGAAGGTCCGCCCGGTAGGCGGCAGCACCGAGGTCGAGGTGGACGTTCGAGTGGTCGCCGCCACGAATCGTGACGTCGAGTCCGAGGTCGAGGCGGGCACCTTCCGGGAAGACCTCTTCTACCGCCTGAACGTGATTCGAATCGAGGTCCCGCCCCTGCGGGAGCGGCCGGAGGACATCCCGGTGCTCGCCGGATACTTCCTCGAAAAGCACATGGCTCTCCAAGGCCGCCGTCTGGAGTTTTCGCCCGAAGCGATGCGCTGGCTGGCGCGGCAGTCGTACGCGGGCAACGTCCGCGAGCTCGAGAATATCGTCGAGCGCGGGGTGACGCTGGCGCCCGGAAACACCGTGAGCCGCGAGGATCTCGGCGACACCCATCCGTCGAAGAAGACCGCCAGCGTGTCCCAAATCCCCGAGGCCGACTTCGATCTGGACAACTATCTCACCCAGGTGGAGAAGGAGCTTCTGTTCCGCGCGCTCGACCAGGCCGGAGGTGTCCGCACGAAGGCCGCTGAGCTTCTCGGGATGAGCTTTCGGCAGTTCCGGTATCGTTTGGCAAAACACATTTCGCCCGAAGTGGGCGATACGGCCAGCGATTGATATAGTGAGCGTTGGAGGTTCCTTCTTGTCGCGTCACCCGCGGAGCGCTGGCTTCACCACGATTGAATTGATGATCGGAGTCGTGATCGTCGGCATTCTGGCGGCGCTCGCCATCCCGACGTTCAAGAGCTACGTCTACCGCGGCCGGGTCTCCGAGGCGGTGACGATTTTGAACGAAATCAAGACTCGGCAGGAGGCGTATCGCGCCCGCTTCGGCAACTACGCGGCCGTCAGTGGCGACGACTGGGGCAACTCGTACACGCCGAGCACCATTCCGGGGGCGCAGCCGGTCGCTTGGCCCAGCTCCCAGGGCTGGGAAGAGCTTGGCCTGAGCCCGCCCGGATACGTGCGCTTCCGCTACGCGACGATTGCGGGTCAGCCGGGAACGGCGCCGCCGGCGAGCAGCAATCTCGATCAGAACAAGTTCTGGTTTGCCGCGCAGGCCGAAGGTGACCTCGATGAGGACGGCGATACGTTCATTCTCGAGGTCTATTCGGACTCGCGCACCATGTTCAACAGCGCGGTGGGCCAAGGAGGATGGGAATGAAACGGAACCAAGGCTTTACCATAACGGAGTTGATGATCGCGGTGGTGATCATCGGCGTCTTGGCGATGATGGCCATTCCGACGTTCACCTCGTACATCTACAAAGGCCGCGTGACGGAAGCGACGACGTTCCTCGGGGAGATCAAGCAGCGCCAGGAGTCGTACCGGAGCGAGTTCGGACAGTACTGCGCCAACAATGCAACCTGGGGCACCTACAACCCTGCCACGATCCCCGGCAGCGACCCGGTGATGTGGACGAGCACGGCCGAATGGACCCAGCTCGGGGCGGCCCCGGACGGGCCGACTCGCTTCCAATATGGATTGATCGCGGGGGCTCCAGGAGTGTCGGCGCCGAGCGAAACCAATCTTGACGACGATGACTACTGGTTTGCGGCGCGCGCACAGGGCGACCTAGACGGAGACTCGACCTCCTTCTTCCTCGAAATCTACTCCCAATCGACCCACATCTATAACAGTGCCACTGCAACTGGCGGCTGGCAGTGACAATTTCCGTCACCTTCGGGTGACGAGATCTGTCGCTCCGCGCAGCTTTTCGGCACATCGAAACCCGGATTCGTCAATAATTTCCAGCTAGACCGGGGGTCCGCCACAATCGGCACGGCAGTTGCAGTGTCCTATGGGCAACTGAAGATTCAAGCGGGCACTGGGCCCGGGGGAAAGGGAACTAAACAATGAATAAGCTACTGTCGAAGAAAGAGGGATTCACCCTCATCGAGCTGATGATCGTCGTCGCCATCATCGGCATTCTCGCCGCGATCGCGATCCCGGCATTCGTCAACTACGTGAAGCGTTCGAAGACCTCGGAGGCAGGTGCGAACCTCAAGTCTCTCTTCACCGGTGCTGCCGCGTACTACGAGCGGGAAAACTGGACGCAGGGTCTCGTGACGCCGGGCAATGCCGCGGCCGCTTCGACTCACTGCACCGTCGACTCCGTCGCGCCGGCTGGGACCTGGGCCACCAACTCCCCAAGCAGCCAGAAGTCCGTCGTCGATTGGTCGGCGCAGGGTGCTTCGTACAGCTCGCTCAACTTCGGGCCGGCCGATCCGCTCTACTTCACATATACCGTCACCGAACTCCCGGGCTCGGGCACCGGCAGCTGCGGTAATGCCGTCAGCATTCCTGTGTACACGTTCATGGCCAACGGCGACCTCGACGATGATACCACTCTTTCGAGCTTCGTGCTGGAAGTCGGCTCCAACGCGGACAACGCGCTCTATCGCGCACCGGGGATCAACCGCACCGACGCACTCGAGTAATCAACCGAGTCCAACCAGGCGAAAGGCCGCGACTTCCGTCGCGGCCTTTTTCCGTTTAAGGAGGCCTGTCCCATTTTTGGATATACTGAGCCCGTGAACGCTTGGGGTCGGGTCGTCGCGCTGCTCGTGATGTCGGGGGTCGTGTCTGGTGTCTGGTCGCTTCGCGGACGGGCGATGGGCCACTACCTCGAGACGCAGACCTACGAGGACATCTACTACCTACCGCCGCCGGAGTGGCTCCAGGTGATGAGCTTGGGCCATCGGCGCGCCCTGGCTGACCTGATTTGGCTTCGCGCCCTGATCTACTTCGGCGACGAATTCGAGAGCGGGGGCGCGGTGAAGCACGTCTTCAACTACGGCGACTCCATGCTGGCGCTCGACCCGGACTTCCGGCGCGTCTATCGCTGGGTCGGCGTGGCCGCGGTCTATACCCCCACCGGCAGCCCGCTCGAGTTCATCGAACGCTCGATCGACGTCCTGCGGCGCGGCGCCGAGCGATTCCCCAACGACGGCGAGCTTGCCTGGGATGTCGCCGCAACGATCACCTACGAGCTCCTCCCGGCCCTTCCCAAGGATGATCCGAACCGGGAGCGTCTCGAGGCCGAGGGCAATGACTACATGGTGGCTGCGGCGCGTCTGGGCGCCGGACCTGACTGGCTGGTTCTCACGAACGCGACCTCACTCCGAAAGCTCGGCAAAGGAGATCGCGAGCTCCGGCATCTCGAAGAGATGTATGCATTGATCCGCGACCCTGCCGTGAAAGAGCAAATCGAGATCCGACTGTCTCAGCTCCGCGACGAAACCTACGCGGAAGCCTTCCGGAGCGTGAATGAAGAGTTCGAGCAACGTCATCGGGAAGAGTTCCCGTACCTGCCCTCGACTCTCTATTTCCTCGTCGCCGAACCCATCGAAACCATGGTCGGCCTCGAAGACGCGAGCTAGGCTCTTGCCAAATGGGTTGCCGCCTCGCACAGTCTCGCGGCCTTGCCCCGCGGTCGTCCGAGTTTGAGCCTGATCGAAGTGGCGCTCCTGCTGTGCCTCGTGGGCATCGTGCTGGCGGTATTCGTTCCGACCTTTCTACGGCGGGTACGCACCAACAAGATCAGCGAGGCCTCCGAGCTTCTCCAGGAGATGAGCGATCGCACGGCCGCTTACTACGCCACCTCCTGGGGCACTGGGAAACGCCACTGCTTGCCGCCGAGCGCCAGTCCGACGCCCGCGGAGCCGACCGTCGAGTCGGCGGAGGTTGATTTCTTCGCTGACGAGCATGCCGGTCACGCGACCTGGGAGGCGCTCGGTTTCCAACCCGACCAGCCGGTTCGCTACAGCTATAGCTACACCCCGAGTCGGGACGGCTGTGATTTGATCGGCCGCGACGATTTGGGGTCGGTATCGTTTCGGGCTGAGGGCGATCTCGACGGAGACGGAGTACGCTCGACCTTCGAACGGCGGGCGACGCTTGAAGCCGACGGATTCGAGCCCGCGGAAACGCTACGCGTTCACCAGCGGACCGAGTGATCCCGCGCAGCGAACCTAGTGCGTCCGCCCGGAGGCGATGCGCGCCTCGGCATTGACGAGCGCAGTCACGATCTCGCCGGAGGCCCGGCGAAGGGCGAGCGGAGCACGATCTCCGAAGCGGTCCGGGTGAAGGTCTCGAATCAGTTTGCGTAAGGCGAGGCGCGCATCCCGTCCGCCCGCACCTTCCGGAAGGTCGAGCAGCACGTGTGCGGAGGCCTCCCTGCGCAACTCTCTGCGCTTTCGGAGCAACAAGGGATACGAGCCACCCGCCTTCGGTGAAGCCGCACCGAGCAACTTGAGCATCCACAAGAAGCGATAGCCGGCGAGGCCACAGCCGGGCAGTGTCGCGAGGTCCTCGGCGGGCACACCCCGCTTCAGCCAGAACAACACAGCCGTCTCCTCCGGCCGAAGCTGTGCGCCGAGGGAGAGGGCCTCGCCAGCTGCGGTGAGGTGATAGACAGCGTCCCCGAGCTCCGCTCGCACGCTTGCCGCGTACACGCCCGTCACCGCGGTGCGCATGATCTGTAGCGCTAGGGTTCGCGCAGGGACCGGGTCTCTCAGCTTCCACCAGGTCGTCGCGGAGGGCGACTGCACGAGGCGCAGGACCAGCCCTTCCCATTCACACATCTGCAACACGTTCTCGAATACCTGGCGCGGCGAGGTCGCCACGCGTCGATCGACGTTGGCGCCCACCACCTCGCCCGACTCGAGCGACAGCGTCGCGCTGCGTCCTTCGCCCCGGACACGCAAGGTCCCGCTAGCGCCGGCTCGGTCGAGACCGAGCAGAACGCGGCAGACGGTCGTGCTGCTCGGAAGCGCGCGCATCTCTCTCGGATATGCGATTCACCTAGTCGTGGCTAGTTTTCAGCGGGACGCGGCGTAGCGAGGATCGCCGGGCCGCAGAGCGAGCGCGTTCCGGATCTGCGCGAACCGCGCGGACACGGAGGTCGGCGCGACGCCATATCGCCGGGCGATTTCGGCCTGTGTGCAACCAGGACGCTGCTCGACGACTGCAATCGCGTACTCGAGTGCCGCTGCCAACACCTCGGGCTTCGTGACTCGGAGCTCGCAATGCGCTTGCATGTCGGACCACAACTGCGTGGCGCGTTCGATCTCGGCCCGTGAGAAGCCTGCCTCACTCATCTTGAGCTGGACCGTCTCGGCAACGCGGTCCCCGGGCGGACGGCGCACGCTGGCGGTCGCGGCCGGCGCGGCAGTTGCACCACCTTCTATCCATTCGACGAGCGCGTGATGATCTGGATTACACGGGCCCTTCTCTTGTGCGAGCGACGCGAGCTTCTGCGCCTGATCGAGATCGCCGAGACGCGCAACACAGTGCGCGAGCGAACCGATGATCTCGTCGTGCTCGGGCTCGAGCTCATACGCACGCCGAAGGTGGGGCTCGGCGCCGACTGGATCATCGAGTGCCACATCCATGAGATGACCGAGGTTGTGATGGTACCAAGGCGTCTGCGGTGCGAGCGCCGATGCTTCTCGATACGAACGGACGGCGACACGGTAGTTGCCGAGCAGTGCGTGGCACAGCCCCATGAGAGCGTGAAGGATGTCGTCCTCCGCGCAGTGACCGAGCACTCGCCGAAGGTGCAACGCGGCCTTCCACGGATTGCTTTCGAGATGCAGCTCGGCGAGGTGACGGTGGGCGAACAGCGACGCAGCGCTGCCCTCCTCCGCGGCCGACACCAATTGCGTCAACAAACCCTCGGCGCGCTTCGAGGAAGCTTCGAGCGCTTCTTCGGCGCGCTCCCAAAGCTCTTCGACCGTGCTTGCCCGTTGACTCATTTGTATTCGTATAGCCGTTCACTTTTTTGAACGCAAGACTCGTCCGCTTCGAGCCCTCGTGCGGAACTGCAACGACGACTGGCGTATCCGATGCAAGGTCGTGCGCTTCGATTCCATGAAACTGCACTCCGCGCGGGCTTGAGGTATGCTTCGGACACTTGACCCTTGGAGGGTCGAAGGATGGCGAAACGATGATGCCCGAAGAATTCGACGAAAAGGATTCCGCTGACCCCGAACAGGGAGAGCGGGAGCGACGCTGGTCTGAAGGTGTCTTGCGCGACACACTGCGAAAAGCCGTCGAGAAGGGAATCGAGGCTGGTGTCGGAACGCTCCGAAGCGCGGACAGCGCACTTCGCGGAGTCACGCAGGACGGCAAACTCCCCAAAGAGCTGATCGGCTACGTCTTCGCCACGGTCGACGAGACCAAGAACGCAACGGTTCGCGTCGTCGCCAAGGAGGTTCGAGATTTCCTCGAGGCGACCGACATCGCAGGCGAATTCTACAAGGCTCTCACGTCGTTGTCGTTCGAAGTGAAGACAGAAGTTCGCTTCATCCCGAACGACGCCGGCGGTGTTCGGCCCCAGGTCCGAGCCCGCGCGGTGAAGAAGCGCAGGCGGCGTGGGGGCGTGGTCGAAACCGAACAGATCATCCCACCCGACGATAAGGGCGAGCCCTGAGCAGCATGACGGCACCCGGCAAAGTGTACCTCGTGGGTGCTGGCCCGGGCGATCCAGAGCTAATCACCGCGCGCGGGCTCCGGCGCCTGTGTGAGGCGGACGTCGTCCTCTACGATGCGCTCGTGCATCCCGATCAGCTGAGGGCGGCGAGGCCCGAAGCGGAGCTTGTGTTCGTGGGCAAGCGTGCGGGACGAGCCAGCGAGCGGCAGGCAGAGATCAACCGCCAGCTCGTCGAGGTCGCGCGCGAAGGCAAGACGGTGGTGCGCCTCAAAGGCGGCGATCCCTACCTGTTCGGCCGGGGCTCCGAGGAGGCGGAACTTCTGGCCGCGGAGGGGATCCCGTTCGAAGTGGTTCCAGGCGTGCCTTCGCCACTCGCCGCCACCGCGTACGCGGGCCTTTCGTTGACACACCGCGAGCTGGCATCGAGCGTCGCCTACGTAACCGCAACCGAATCCGTAGAGAAGGACCGCACCGGCCACGACTGGTCGAAGCTCGCCACGGCCACCCAGACGCTGGTCATCTTCATGGGCATGCGAAAGCTCGACTCTCTGATGAAGCTCTTGATCGAACACGGGCGCCCTGCCGACACACCCGTGGCCGTCGTTCAATGGGCATCGTTGCCGAAACAGCGCACCGTCACGGGCACTGCGGTCAACATTCATGAGCGCGCGTCGGAGGCAGGGCTCGGCCTACCCGCACTGACGATCGTTGGAGACGTCGTCCGATTGCGCGATAGCCTTCGCTGGTTCGACACCAAGCCGCTCTTCGGCAAGCGCATTCTCGTGACCCGGGCGGTTCATCAAGCGGGGTCGCTCGCGGCGTTGCTTCGCGACGAGGGAGCGCAGCCAATTCTGGCGCCGACCATCCGCATCGCGCCCCCCGCCGATCCCGGGCCGTTGCGGGACGCGGTCACTCATCTGGATTGCTACGACTGGATTCTCTTCACCAGTAGCAACACGGTCGACGCGGTCTTCTCATCGATCAGCGAAGCCGGCCTGGACGTCAGGGCTTTGGCCGGCGCGAAGGTGTGCGCCATTGGTGTCAAGACCCGGGAGGCCCTGAGGTCCCGAGGGATCCACGCAGACCTCGTTCCCAAAGACGCCCGCGCCGAGGGGGTGATCGTCGCGCTCCGGCCACTACTCACCGATCGGACACGCATCTTGCTCCCACGGGCTGAAGTCGCGCGCGAGGTCTTGCCTGAGTCTCTTCGCGACGCGGGTGCGGAAGTCGACGTCGTCCCCGCGTACCAGAACCTGCCCCCCGAGCCCAGGGAGGTCGAACGCATCCAGAGCCTCATCGACCTCTCTGAGAGCGATGCGGTTCTGTTCACATCGTCGTCAACGGTTCAGAACCTGTTCGACTTGCTGGGCGAGGACGCCGCGCAGCGCTTGAACGCGCTCGATCTGTTTTCGATCGGTCCCGTCACGACCCATGCGGCCGAGCGCCTAGGCCTCCGCATCGCGGAGACCTCCGCCGAGCAAACGGTCGAATCCCTGGTCGCCGCGGCGAGCGCGTACTATGCCCCCCCGGGAGATGCCGATGCCTAGGTTTGCGTGGTTGGGTGCCCTCATGATTCTTGGCCTGGTCGCCACAGCATGTGGTGACGCGTGCGGTGATGCCGAGGACCGGGTCGTGCCGTTGAGCGATCTCCCCTGCAGCATGACGACGGCCGACGGTGTGTGGGAGTCCCACCCCCTTCCCCCCGTCACCGACGAGCGGTGCTACTGGCTCGAGTTTCGAGGGTGTAGCAAATACGAGTTCGAAAACCCGCTCGGCCGGGTTCCGAGCCTGGTCGTCGGCTACACCTCGTTCGAGCAGGACGGCCGTTTCTCGACCGTCGGCTCAGGCAACAGTTTCGTCGTTGAGGAAGCCACCGCCTCGACGGTGACCATCCGCAACGCTCAGAACCAGTTTTTCTACCTTCGCCTCATCCTCGAGTGACCCCCCTAGCGGATCGTGGTGGCCGGCCTTAGATTGCCCAAATGCGCGGGCGGTGCCCGGCTGGGCGGGGTCAGAAAAAGCGCTAAAATAGGGTATGGCCGACAGCTTCGAGAACGATGCCGGAACCATCACGCAGGTCAAACCGGAGAAAAAACTCAAACGCCCACGTCTCTTTCGAGTCCTTCTGCACAATGATGATTACACTACCAGGGAGTTTGTCGTTCAGGTCCTTCACACCGTCTTTCACCGCGACGAGCAGGATGCCATCCGCATCATGCTCCACGTGCACCACAACGGCGTGGGGGTCGCGGGGGTGTTCACCCGAGAGGTCGCGGAGACCAAAATTCAACGAACCGAACGCTTGGCGCGTCAGCAGGAGTTCCCTCTCCGTCTGACGATGGAGCCCGAAGAGGAGGAAGACGCGTAGACATGGCCGGTCCCGTCATTGACAAAGAGCTTCAGGCGACCCTTCGCAAGGCGTTCGACCGTGCGGGGTTGATGCGCCACGAGTATGTGACGCTCGAGCACCTGCTCCTCGCCCTGACCGAAGACCCGAACGCCTCGAAGGCGCTGCGGGCCTGTGGGGCCGACCTGCGCCGCCTGCGAAAGCGGCTCGAGCAGTTCATGCAGGATCGCCTGTCGCGCGTTCCCGAGAGCGTCAGCGTCGAGCCCCGGCAGACGCTGGCGGTGGAGCGAGTCCTGCAGCGCGCGGCGATTCACGCAATCTCTTCGGAGATGAAGACCATCGACGGCAGCAACGTGCTCGTTCAGATCCTCAAAGAAGAGGAGTCGTTCGCAGCCTTTGCACTGCAGGAAGAAGGGGTGAGTCCGCTCGACCTCAAACGCTACATCTCACACGGCGCGGGGACAGACATCGTTCCTGGTGAGAGCGATGCCTATTCCGACACGGACTTCGAGGACGACGAGGACGAGTCATCCGCCGGTCGCGACCCTCTCGAAGCGTTCGCCACAGATTTGATCGCGGAGGCCGCCGAAGGGCGCATCGACCCCTTGATCGGCCGCGACGAGGAGCTCGATCGCACGGTTCAGGTGCTGTGCCGGCGCCGCAAGAACAATCCCGTATTCGTAGGTGAGCCGGGCGTCGGCAAGACGGCTATCGCAGAGGGGCTCGCGCGCCGAGTCTATGAACGACGCGTCCCAGAGGTGCTCGCGGACGCGCAAATCTACTCACTCGACATGGGCGCCCTTCTCGCCGGCACGAAGTTCCGCGGACAGTTCGAGGAGCGTCTCAAGGCGATCATGAAGCGCCTCCAAGAGATCGATAACGCGATTCTGTTCATCGATGAGATTCACACGATCGTCGGCGCCGGAGCGACGACCGGAAGCTCGATGGACGCCTCCAATATCCTCAAGCCAGCGCTGGCCTCTGGGAAGCTTCGCTGCCTCGGGTCGACGACCTATACCGACTTCAAGCATCTCGATCGCGATCGCGCCCTCGCCCGCCGGTTCCAGAAGATCGAAGTGCACGAGCCGACCGTCGAGGACACGATTGAAATCCTCAAAGGCCTTCGCCAATACTACGAAGAGCACCACGACGTGAAGTACGACGACGAAGCCCTCGAGGCCGCGGCTCAGCTCGCACAGAAGCACATCCTGGAACGCTTCTTGCCGGATAAGGCGATCGACGTCATCGACGAAGCTGGCTCGCTCGAGCGCATGCGCCCCGAAAAGAAGCGCACGCATCAAATCACCGTCAAAGAGATTGAAAAAGTCGTCAGCAAGATGGCTCGCGTCCCGGTGGAGTCGGTGAGCGCCAAGGAGCGCGACCAGCTCAAGGAGCTCGGCCCCGAGCTTCACAAGGTCATTTTCGGGCAGGACGCCGCAATCGAAAAGGTCGTCAGCGCGATCACGCTAGCGCGGGCTGGGCTACGCGCGGACAACAAGCCAATCGGGTCCTTCCTGTTCGCCGGGCCCACGGGTGTCGGCAAGACGGAGCTGGCTCGACAACTCGCCCGCGTGATGGGCGTCGAGCTCCTGCGGTTCGACATGAGCGAGTACGGCGAACGGCATTCGGTGTCGCGGCTGATCGGTGCACCTCCGGGGTACGTCGGCTTCGACCAGGGCGGTCTGCTCACGGACGCGGTTCGCAAACATCCGCACGCGGTGGTGATTCTCGACGAGATCGAGAAAGCCCATGGAGAGCTTTTCAATATCCTGCTTCAGGTGATGGACCACGCGAAGCTCACCGATAACAACGGACGCGAGGCCGACTTCCGCAACGTCGTACTCGTCATGACCACCAACGCGGGAGCATTCGAAGCCACCGAGAAGGTCGTCGGCTTTGGCGGTGGTGACGAACCCAAGGACTTCGCAACCGGTCGCGCCCGGCAAGCGATTGAACGGATCTTCACCCCGGAGTTCCGCAACCGGCTCGACGCCGCGGTGTACTTCCGCGGGCTCCCCAAAGAGGTCATCCGCAAGGTGGTCGACAAAGAGGTCGCCCTGCTCGGCGACATGCTTGCAGACAAGCAGGTGCAGCTCGAGCTCAGCAACGCGGCGCGCGATTGGCTAGCGGAGCACGGCTACGACCCGCAGATGGGTGCGCGGCCCATGGCGCGGCTCGTCGAACAGAAACTCAAAAAACCGCTGGCGGAGGCCATGGTCTTTGGGAGCCTCACGGAAGGCGGAACGGCAATGGCCGACGTCCAGGACGGTGATATCGTGCTCTCGTTTGATGAGACCGGCACCCCACGGGTAGAGGCCTAAAGGCCGGGAACCACCATTCGGGTGCTCCTTGCGCTAGCCTACGGCGTCCGCTGATGCCTGTGTACTTGCTCGACAAGGAGCTCTCCTTCCCCGCTCCCGAAGATGCCAACGAGGAAGGCATCGTTGCGGTCGGCGGAGACGTGTCTCCGGAGCGGCTTCTGGTCGCTTACCGCAACGGCATCTTCCCATGGCCTGCGCGCGGCTACCCGCTGCTGTGGTTCTCTCCGGACCCGCGCTTTGCGCTGACGCCCTCGAGCGCTCACGTCTCGCGCTCGCTGCGCAAGGTGGTTCGAAGGGGGCAGCTTCGAGTGACGGCCGACACGGTGTTCGACGACGTGATCACGGCCTGCGCCGCCGTGCCGCGCCCGCATCAACAGGGAACTTGGATCACGCGCGAGCTTCGAGAAGGCTATCGAGGACTTCACAAACTCGGATACGCCCACAGCGTCGAAGCCTGGCGCGACAACGAGCTCGTGGGCGGTCTCTACGGCGTGGCGCTCGGCCGGACCTTTGCTGGCGAATCGATGTTCGCTTCGGAACCCGACGCGTCGAAGATCGCATTCACGACCTTGCTCGGACACTTGGCCATGTGGGGCTTCCGAATCGTCGACTGCCAGGTGCATACCGAGCATCTCGCCCGATTTGGCGCGACGATGTGGCCGCGCGAACGCTTCCTCTCCGAATGGCGCGCCGCGGTCGACGAGCCCAGCGTCTTGGCACCCTGGCAGCTCACCCTCTCCCCGCAAGAAGCGCTGACACAGCTGCGTGCTGATGTATGATGTAGGGCGAAATGAAAGCGATTCTATTCTGGACTTGGATCACGGCATTCGCGCTCTCGACACTAGCCAGCCCTCCAGCCCTCGCCCAGGGTGATCCAGAGGCCGGGGCGGGCACCGATGCCGGGACCGAGACTGGGGCCGAGAGCGACGCCAGCGCAGAGGATGAGGCCGGGACCGAGGAGGATGCCGGGGCCGAGGAGGATGTCGACGCGCCGCCTGCGGAGGCTGCCTCGGACGCCAAGCGCATCGTACGCATCCGTCGGGTCGTCGAGCTGGACACTCAGCACCTGCGGTGGCTCCGCAGTGAGCTCCGCTCGCGGACGGACTGGTTCGAGGGTTTGTCCGCGGAGATGGCCGAGGTCGCCAAGGAGCGCAACGAAACAAGGGAGCGGCTCGAAGCACTGGATGCGGATCCCGAGTCAGACCCGGACGAGGTCGAATCTTTGCGCACGGAGCTCAAAGAGCTCGAAGTGGACTACGGTCTCTTCGACACGCAAGCCGACCTCGCACTCACGGCCGAGAAAGCCCTCCGAGAACAAGTCGGGGCATTGGAAGACAAGCTCGCGATCGAGAAACGCGCGCTCGGCGAGCTGACCGGCGAAATCGAGATCGAGTTGCCCGAAGCGCCTGCGCCCACGGCCCAACCAACCGAACCAGGAAAGGCTCCCCCCGTTCCCTTGCCCGTGCCGGTTCCCGCCGCACGGCCCCCGGCCAAGAAGGAGACCACGAGCTCCTCCACCATGACGACCGCACAGCTCGAAGCGCACCATCTCCTCGACCAGGCAGAGAGGGACGTCGAGCTCGCGAAAGTCGCGCTCGCTGAATTCGTCGAGCGGAAGCAAGCGCTCGAGCAGCAGATCGAGTTCGAGGAGGACCTCTCGGAGACCCACGACAAAGAGGTCGAGAACCTGAAGCTGGCGCTCGAGGCCTTCGAGGCGCGGCTGCAGAAATACCGCGACACCGACGCCCCAGACGAGAAGATTCAGCGACTGGAGCGCGGGATCCGCGAGATCAGCCACTCGCTCGAGGCGTCGGACGACGATGACGACGCGCGCCACGCCTACATCAAATCACTGCACGACAGGCAAAGCCGTCTCGACGAAGAGGAGCTGCGGGTCACGGCCGTCGTCGACGAAAAGGAAAGAGCCGCAGAAAAGGCACGCAAACGCATCGGCTGGCTCGAGAGCCCGATCCACCCGCAGAACGTCGCGCATTGGGCTCAGGAGCGGGGCCCGCGCATGCTCCTCGTCGTTGCAGCTGCCCTCTTCCTGCTCCTCTTCGTCCAGTTCAGCGCTCGAGGAATCGCTCGGACCCTGGTCGGCAGACGCCGAAGCGCCCGGAATGTGGGTACCGGGCGCGCGGACACGCTGGCCTTCAGTTTCCAAAGCGCGTCCCGGGTCGTCATCGTGGTGCTCGGCGTGATGCTCGTGCTGCAGGAGGGCGGTGTCGACGTCACGACAGTGCTCGGAGGCGCTGCGATCATCGGCGTTGCGATCGCATTTGGCGCGCAGGACCTGATGAAAGACTACTTCTCGGGGTTCCTGATTCTGGCCGAAGATCAGTACCAACTCGGCGACCTGATCACGATCCGCGGCATCACGGGGACCGTCGAGTCCGTCAACATGCGGGTCACCGTGCTGCGTGACCTCGAAGGCCGCGTGCACTTCATCCCAAACGGCAGCATCGATCAGGTCACCAACCGAACCTACGGCTGGGGCCGCCCTGTCCTCGAGGTGCCCGTTGGATTCGACGAGGATGTCGACAAGGTGATGGAGACGCTCGTTGAGATCGCCAAGAACCTCCGCGACGACCCGGACTGGAAAGGCTCGATCATCGGCGAGCCCGAGATGCTCGGAGTCGACAAATTCACCGACTACGGTGTGGTTATCAAGTTCATGATGAAGACCCAGCCCGACAAGCTGTTTGTCGTGCGGCGAGAAATGCTGCGCCGGATCACCAAGCACTTCCATGAGCTCGGGATTCAGATCACGGTGCCGCAACGGATCTTTGTCCGCGGAGAAGGCGATCCGCCGACCTGATCGGCCGTGGCTCCGGGCAACTTCACTCCGGCGTGCGAAAGATGATCGTCCCGAGGTCCGGCCCAAGGAGCGCCAGGGGGAATGCCCCGTAGACCTGGAGCTCGCCCTGAAGTCGTGCCTTTTCGGTGTAGCCCGCCGGCGATGCGGTGAGGGCCTTTTCGCGCGCGACCGGGTCCCGAACCAGCGCATCGACCTCCGGCGGGGTGTCCCAGTGGAAGAGACGGTTTCCTTTGTAGAGGTAAACCCACACCGGCGCGCCCTCTTTCTGTTCGACTCGGAACTGACGGCTCAGGCGCTGCGCCAGCCGGGACAGCGGGATGCCCGCCAGAACGGCGCCCACCACTCGCCCGTCACGCAGGGACGGCGCCGCGAACAGGATCGACCAGGACGAAGGCGCCTCGGGGTCCTCGGCGTAGAACTCGCCGAGGCCGGTGGCTGCCGTCCCGTCGAGGGCCTGCCTGAGCACCTCGAACCGCGTCTTGAAGTCCTGCCCCTTCATCCGATCTGGCTCTCGATCGCGCGCGATGACCACCCCATCGACCCCAACGGCGGCCAGGAACGACATCGGAGACGCGACGAATTCATCAATACCTTTCTTCGGTTGCTGAAGAATCCTCAGGGCCGCTCGCACTTGTTTCTCCCGCACGGCCGGGTCACGGACGGCGAACCCTGGAGCAAGCTTCGCTGCCGCCTTGACCACCCCTGCCTGGTGCTGCGCGAGGTCCTGCTCGAGCAAGGCCTGAACCCGAGGATAGTCAACGTCGCGGAGCTGGGTCTGGGTGCGCTCAACGGCGGCGGTGTTCTCGCAGCCGGCAAGCCCGGCCACGGCGAGTAGAAGGATCCCCCAGGGCATGAGGGCAGTGTAGCAGCGTCGGAGCCCGGGGCAGAGTCAGTGACAGGGTCGCTGGCGCTCGCCCGACCACTGCAGAACCGCGGATCGCGGCGGACGATAAGCGGTTCGCGGGCGCTGACAGGGACACTGGCACTGGCACTGACACTGGCACTGACACGGACACGGACACGGACACGGACACGGACACTGGCACTGGCACTGGCACTGACGCTGGCTCCGGCTCCGGCGACCTCCTCGTCACAGTTGGAGTAGACTCCCTGTATGGCGTCTGGCCTTGGAGATCCGAGCGTGCTCGGGAGCGTTCTTCTCTGCTTGGGGGGCCTGGGCCTCTTTCTGCTTGGGATGGTCGTTCTGACCGAAGGGCTACGCGCCCTTGCGGGTCGTGCCTTGCGCCGATTGCTGAGCCGTTTCACCCGGAGCCCGCTCTCCGGTGCGGTGACCGGCGCCATCACCACCTCCGTGGTGCAGTCGTCGAGCGCAACCACCGTCGCGACCGTGGGCTTCGTGGGCGCCGGCCTGCTCACGTTTCCTCAAGCGTTGGGCATCGTCCTCGGCGCCAACGTCGGCACGACGGTGACTGGCTGGCTCGTCGCGTTGCTCGGTTTCAAACTCGAAATCGGCACCGCCGCATTCCCGATCATCTTGATTGGCGTGCTCATCCGCCTTTTCACCGGGGGCCGCGCTTCTTCGGCCGGCTTTGCAATGGCGGGTTTTGGTCTGATCTTCGTGGGGATCTCGCTCCTGCAACAAGGCATGGGCGGGTTCGTGGGCATCATCACGCCCGACAGCTTTCCCGGCGACACCTGGACGGGCCGCCTGCTTCTCGTCGCGTTCGGCATTGCCTTCACTCTCATCACACAATCGTCGAGCGCAGGTGTGGCCATGGCCCTGGCCGCGGTCAATGCCTCCGCGATGACCGTACAGCAAGCAGCCGCGGCGGTGATCGGGATGGACATCGGCACCACGGCGACCGCCGTCCTCGCCACCATTGGCGGGTCTGTGTATGCAAAGCGCACTGGCTATGCCCACGCGATGTACAACGTGTTCGCGGGCATCGGGGCCTTCTTGATCCTGGTTCCCTTCATGAATGCGGTCGAACGCTTCGCCCCGCGCCTGCTCGCTTCCGAACCAGAGCTCGTCCTTGTGGGCTTCCACACGTTCTTCAATCTCCTTGGAGTGAGCATCGCCCTGCCCTTTGCACCCAAGTTGGCGCACCTCCTGACCCGCCTCGTGCCCCTAAAGCTCGTATCTCCCGGGCACGCTCTTGACCGCTCTCTCCTCGATGCACCTGCCGCCGCCCTGGACGCACTCGGCGCTACACTTGCGGACCTCACGGCCACCACATTTGAGCTGATCCTGCAGCTGCTTCCCCCGGTCGAAGCGCGCGGCGCGGAGGCGCGCATTGCGGAGCTCCGACAAGCGTTGAGCGAGACGCGCGAGTATGTGGAGAACATCCGCAGCTCACCTGACGAGGGATGGACTTACCGTCGACATCTTTCTGCGATGCACGTGATCGATCACCTAGATCGCCTCGCAGATCGTTGTTCGGAATCCGAGCGTTGGGCCATTTTGAAAGAAGATCCGCAACTCGCGATGATCACGAGAGAACTCGCGCCGGCGGTAAACGATGTGCGAGCAGCACTCGTGCACGGAGAACGGACCGTCCACGAGGAAGGCCTCGAGGCAGCATGGCAATTGCTGCAACACCAGGGCCGGGAGTATCGCGAGCGCGTACTCGAGCGGGTTGCGGTGGGAGGTTTTGACGCAGTTGAGGGCATCGAACGTCTCGACGCCGTACGAGGCGCAAGACGCGTCGCCTACCATGCGTGGCGAATCGCATACCATCTGAACCGTTGTCGCGCCCACGGCGCGCCCGCAGAGGGCCTTGAAGGCACAGGAGTTCTGCCTCACGCCGAAGCGGAACCACCGGAACCGAATTGAAAGAGCGCCCTCACCGCCACTCGCGAATTAACCCCTCGAAAAAGGGGACTGCCCCTTTTTTGGGGGTTAGCCGCCTGAGCAGAAGTGTTCGTAGTCGATGTAGTCGGTAATCGAGGGATGGTCGCCGCAGACGGGGCAGTCCTTGTTGCGTCGCAACTTGAAGGTCCGGAACTGCATCTGTAGCGAGTCGTACTGCAGAAGCCGACCGACCAGGGGGTCGCCGCGCTCGAGGACGATCTTCACGGCCTCTGTGGCCTGGAGCGTGCCGATGGCGCCGGGAAGCACGCCGAGGACACCAGCCTCCGCGCACGAAGGCGCGAGATGCGGCGGCGGGGGCTCCGGGTACAGGCAGCGGTAGCACGGACCCTGGCGCGGCCAGAACGTCGTGACCTGGCCATCGAAGCGGAAAATCGAACCGTGGACGACGGGGATGTCCTTCCACACGCTCGCATCATTGACGAGGTAGCGGGTGGCGAAGTTGTCGAGCCCGTCGACGATGACGTCCCAATCTTGATCGAAGATCCGATCGACGTTTTGGCGCGTGAGCCGCTCGTTGAACGAGATGACGTTCACATCGGGGTTGAGGTTTTCGATCGTGCGTTTGCCGCTCTCGACCTTCGACTCGCCCACGCGATCAAGGCCATGCAACACCTGACGCTGCAGGTTCGACTCGTCGACCGTGTCGCCATCGACGAGGCCGATCGTGCCGACGCCTGCGGCCGCGAGGTAGAGGGCTGCCGGTGATCCGAGCCCGCCAGCGCCAAGCAAGAGCACGCGGCCCTGCAGCAACTTCGCCTGGCCCTGCTCGCCGACCTCGGGCAACAGCAAATGCCGCGAGTAGCGGTTCAGCTGTGCGTCGGTGAACGCAAACGGCTGCGTCGTCGGGAAGCCCTGATCCTTCCACTGATTGAACCCAGGGTTCGCCGACTCGACGTTGGTGTAGCCGAGCTCCAAAAGCACCTTGGCGGCAAACGCTGAACGGATGCCCGCGGCACAGATCGTGACGATCTTCGCGCTCTTGTCCGGCAGCCTCGAGCCGGACTGCATCTCGAGAAAGCCCCGTGGAATGTGTAGCGCGCCCGGCACGTGCCCCTGTCGCCACTCATCCTTTTCGCGCACGTCGACGAGAATCAGCTCCTCACCCGAATCGAGGCGGTCCTTCAGGTCCTCGAGGGAGACCTGCCGAATGGCGGCCTTCACCTCTTGGAGCAGGTCAGCATATGTCTTTGCCATGCCCGCCACTATGTAACTTTCGGCCGTTTCGTCAAGGCTAACGGGGTCTTAGCTCCTATACTGCGGTTTTCACATCGGTTTTGTCGGGTATTTCTCTCGAGGCCGTTGGAGCTAGGCTGCCGGCCGGAGGACGCCCTGGTCGAGAGCGTACCCCTCGAGAGCCCTCCGGAGGCGCTTCCGGCCCCGATGGAGGCGGGACATGACGGTGCCCACGGGGCATGCGAGCTGGTCGGCAGCGTCCTGGTACGAGAGGTCGCGCAGGTCCACGAGCTCGACGGCTTCGCGAAACTCAGGGCGGAGCCCTTGGAGCGCGGCCGCCACCTCATCTCCAAACCCGTCGCGTGCGTCTCGAGCGCTCACGAGCCTCGTGCGTCGCAGCTCCTCGAGCGCCTCGCGTTCCCGCTTCTTCTTTCGGTAATGATTGATGTAGGTGTTGAACAAAATTCGGTGGGTCCACGCACGCGCGTTCGTGCCAGGACGGAAGCTCGCGCGCGCTTGCCAGGCTCGCGCCAGGGTTTCTTGAACCAGGTCGTCGGCGAGGGCTGTGCCGCGGGCTAGACGGAGGGCGGTCCGGGAAAGAGCGGGCACACAGGGCAGGATCTCTTCGTTGTAGTGCTCTTGGTTCTGCATCGAGTTGGTCTCCAGCCCCGATTCATTGCAATGGCGATGCCACTCGAAAAACTCAAACATTTCGGGCCGAACGCTGACGCCGCAGCGCCAGCTTGTCCCCCAGATGACACGGTGTCGTGTCAAGCTGTCCCCTGACCGTCCGCTCAGTGGCCGCGGTGACGGGCCAAGACGACGGGCACGGCGTCCGCGACTTCGGAGGCGATCAGCCCGCGATCGCCGACCGAGGCTTCGACCCCGGCAAGGGCGTGCAAGAGCGCGCCCGCAATCGCGGCATCAATCGGCACGAGGGTCATCCCAAGTGCGCCAACCACCCCACTCAGGACGTCGCCCGTCCCGGCAACGCCGAGCGCTGGTGTTCCCTCAGCACATACGCGGAGCTCGCCCGCCCCGGCAATGATGCTGCGTGCGCCTTTCAAGATTACCACCTGTCCCGACTTCTCGGCGAGCGCATCCGCCGCCGCGTATCGGTTGGCTTGAACCTCCGCCGTCGACTGGCCGAGCAGGCGTGCGGCTTCGCCGGGGTGTGGTGTGAGAATCCGTGGTGCAGCAGCACCCTTCAACGCAGCGAGCCCGTCTTCGGCAATGTGGGTGAGACCGTCGGCATCGATGACGGTCGGAACCGGTGCATGCTGCGCGACGGCGCGAGCCCAAGCGGCGCCGAGCTCGTCGAGCCCCATCCCCGGTCCGAGCACCACCGCGCGCTTTCCTTTACAAAGGTCCTCAACGGCGGCCTGGTCCGCTTGCTCAGGAAGCGCGGTGGTCATCAGCTCGATCACCTTCTCCTCGAGCGCGGCCCGTGCATCGGCCCGTGCGCCAATCGTCACCAGCCCTGCTCCGGCGCGGAAGGCCGCGCGGCCCGCGAGCACTGCTGCGCCGGTCTTTCCGGGAGCGCCACCGATGACGAGCAAGTGTCCGTTGGTGCCTTTGTGTGCGTCCCCCGCGCGCGGTGCGATCAGCGTGCTGAGGTCGTCTCCCGCCCACAGGCTCGCAGCGGGGGGGCTTCCACCCGGGATGCCAATGTCGGCCACCCGTACTTCGCCTGCGTGCTCGACGCCGGGGTACTGGTGGAGGCCGCGCTTGTGACCCGCGAACGTCACGGTCAGCGCAGCATGCGGCGCAACGCCAAAGATCGCGCCGGTATCCGCGTCGAGACCACTCGGAAGATCCAACGCCACGAGGGGAGCAGCCGCCCCGTCCATCGCCGCAATCGCGTCGGCGTAGCCGCCCGTGATCGCACGGTCGAGACCCGTCCCGAAGAGCCCATCGACGATGAGCGTCGCGTCCGTGAGGTGCTCACCGATCGAGGCGGCGCGCTCTGGCGAAACTTCCACCGTGTCTACGCCAAGCTTCTCGAGCAGCGCCCAGTTGGCCTTCGCGTCACGGCGCAAGCGCGATGCATCCCCGACGAGCACGGCAAGCGGCTGGTGTCCGAGCAAGGTCAGGCGCCTCGCGATCACCCAGGCGTCACCGCCGTTCTGACCAGGCCCTCCGACGAGCACGACCCGCCCAAGGCGGCCTGCGAACACGTCGCAAATCGCGGCGGTTGCACCACGTCCGGCGTTCTCCATCAAGACCAGGCTGGCGATGCCGAGCTCATTCATGGCCGCACGATCCACATCGCGCGACTCCTCGCGTGTATAAAGCCGCTGCACGATCGGATTATGCCTTTAAACCGGGTTGGGCACACCATATGCTCCGTCAATGGACGCCAAGGCCCCCTCCGAGTCGTTTACCGAAATGACTGAGCTCGTTCTGCCCCAGCACACCAACGCGGTCGGCAGCGCGTTCGGCGGCGTGATCATGAGTTGGACCGACATCTGCAGCGCGATCGCCGCAACTCGGCATTGCGGGCGCGTCGCGGTGACCGCCCGAGTCGATGCGCTCGAGTTCAAGGCGCCGATCAAGGTCGGCGACATCGTTCGATTGACCGCGCGCCTCAACGCGGCCTTCACCAGCTCGATGGAAATCGGCGTTCGAGTGGAGCGCGAGCACGCCCGTACCGGCGCACGTTCTCTCTGCGCCGATGCACGAGCAACCTTCGTCAACCTCGGAGAAGACGGAAAACCCTGCCCAGTCCCGCCGCTTCTCGCCGAAACCGAAGAAGACCAGCGTCTGGCAGCGGAGGCCACCGCGCGGCGCAATCAACGCCGTTCCACCGATTGACACCGATGCCCCTTCTCCCGCGAACTCACCTGTTTGAATTCAACGACCGCGATTGGGTTCCGGAGAGTTTGCGTGACACGATTGTCGAAACGCTGAGCCGCTCGTTGGATTGGGGCGGTTTCCTCCGGCCGCTCGTGCCCGTCGTCGACGATTTCCTCTCTGCGGCCGGGACTCGCGAGGTGCTGGACCTTTGCGCCGGTGCGGGCGGACCCGCCGTCATATTGAGTCAGGAAGCGGAGCGGCTGGGGCTCAGCTCTCCCCGTTTCCTGATCACCGATCTCTTTCCCCGGGTGCCGATTTGGACCCAGGCCAAAGAGCAGCGCCTGAACAACATCGATTTCATCGCGGAGCCCGTCGACGCCACACGGATTCCCCCATCCTTATCCGAGGGGCGCGCGCGCATCATCGTCAACGCGTTGCACCATTTTCAACCTGAGCTAGCCGGCGCAATCCTTCGTGATGCAGTCGACAATCAGGCGCCGATCTTCATCTCTGAATCGTTCGAGCGCGACCCGACAGGCGCGCTGCCTCTGATCCCGATCGGCATTCCTTCGCTTCTTGCAACGCCATTGCTCTCGCCTCGCAACCGGCTTGCCAAGGCCGCTTGGACCTGGCTCAGCCCGATCGGCCTCGCCGCAGGAACATGGGATGCGATCATCAGCACCTTGCGCATCTACTCCGAGCGAGACCTACGCAATCTCGTGGCGCCATTTGGTCAGGGCTACGAATGGACCTACGGAACCTACGACTACCCATTTCGAGGGCGCGGATGCTACTTTCAGGGTCTTCCGTCGCCGCTTCGGCCCTTTTTGTCCGAAGAATCGGGGCACCGCGAACGGGCGTTTCCTCCGGAGCCGATCGGACCTATCTATTCGACCCGTAGGAGCAGAATGGACGAGGAACAGACAAACCCCGTGACGCTTGTTGAGCCCTCACCGGGCCCCGAGGTGCCTTCAGCGCAGGAGGTCAACACGAGGCGCGGCGAGGCTGCGGCAGAGCTGCAAGAAGAAGTGGACTCGCTCGAGCAGAAGCTTGGCCCGGAAGCAGATCCTCTGACCGGCGAAGCCATGAGAAAAAGGGCGCTCCGCCGATACATCCGGGAAGAGGGCCTCAAGCCCTACCAGGCCGAGCTGATCAAGATGCAGCAGCATCTCGAGGAGAGCGGCACTCGGATGATCATTCTCTTCGAGGGGCGCGATGCCGCTGGCAAGGGCGGAACCATTCGACGGGTGACGCGCTACATGAACGAAAAGCACTACCGCGTCGTCGCGCTCGGCAAACCCACCGAACACGAACGGACGCAATGGTTCTTCCAGAAGTACATTCAACATTTTCCGCGCGCGGGCGAGGTCGTCTTGTTCGACCGCAGCTGGTACAACCGTGCGATGGTCGAGCCGGTGTTCGGCTTCTGTTCCGACAAGGATTACAAGAACTTCATGCGCGGCGTCACCGGCTTCGAGAAGGATCTCGTGCGTCAGGGAACCGTCCTGATCAAGCTCTACTTCAGCGTCACGAAAGACGAACAGGAACGCCGCTTCGAGCGTCGCAAAGCTGACCCGCTTCGCCAGTGGAAGCTGAGCGAGGTCGACGTGCAGGCACAGGAGCGCTGGGACGACTTCACCAACGTGAAATACGAAATGCTCAAGCGAACGCACACCACGCACGCGCCCTGGAAGATCATTCGCTCAAACGACAAGCATCAGGCCCGAATCAACGCCATCAAGATCATCCTGAATTCCGTGCCCTACGAACGGCTCGACGAGAGTCTCGACTTCGTTCCCAACCCAGACATCGTGATCTCGGGGTCGAGAGAGCTCGAAAAGATGGAGGCCCAGCGCCTTCGCGGCGGCAAGTTCCTGGTCTAACTCAGTCAGTCCCGATACCGGGCGTCAACCAGCGCGCCGAGGGCAACCTTGGCGCTCGACCGCTCGTAACCGTACACGCCAACCAGGACTTGCAGCGCCTGCTGGGCACCCTCCCGCTGGTCGGCTTCGAGCGTATCGTCGTCCTTCAACATCGCGACGATGGCCTGCCCGATCTCACCCACCTGACCGCGCCGGTCGTCGAAATATGCCTGGCGCAGCTGCTCGATGTAACGCGGAAAGAGGGCTTCATAGTCCACGTCCTGGTCGGGGTGATCGATCGCCCAGGCTGCGATGCCGCTCAGCAGCTCGTTGCGGAACGCCATCGCGTCGTCCGAGCCTAGCTTTTCTTCCACGCTCTTCATCAGGTCGACGTCCGCCTCCTCGTCCTGGCCGGTGACCGGATTGAACAGCCGCTCCTTCTTCACCCAGTGCGAGACATGCGTGATGTAGCGATCGAAAAGCCCGAGATGGCTCTGCTCGTCGATCAAGCCGCTGGCGGCGCGAAGCTCGCTCTCGACGATATCGAGCCATCGCTCTTTCACCACATCCACGAACGCGCTGTGGTCGCGGTAGCCGCCGTCGGGCTTCTCTTTCAGGAAGTCGTAGTCGTCGCGATCGCAAAACTCGGTCAGGCGGCTAAGGAACGTCACCGGCGAAACGCAGGGCTCGTCGAAGTTGGTGGCCGCATCGAGGAGAAGCATTCGAATCTCGCGCGGCGAGGCCCCGTTGATGCCTTCGTAGTCCGATGAGCTCGCGCCTTGGAGCTCGACCTCCTTGATGCCACCGGCGAGGATCTTCCCCTGGTCGGCTTCGAAACGCGCAGGCACGACCGCATCCGCTAGGAGGTCCGCTTTCTCGAGTGGGGTCAGCGAGGCGGCGATGGTGCCGAGATCGCTATCCGTAAACTGCGACGCGTCCGGCTTCCGGAGTCGCGTCATCACCGACCAGAGGGCAGCGACGTAGGTCGTGTGAGGTGCAACGTGCTTGGGGATCTGCGGAACGATCTGCCCGTCGTAGATCTCGCGCTCGCGGTGCACGTCGAGCAGATACGGCATGCGAATCCGCACGATACGGCCGCGGAACGAGTTGTACTCGGGGTGCTGGCGAAACGCGCTCAAGTGAAGCTCGTTCGAGCTTGCAATCATCACGGCGTTGATGGGGAGGTTCGACATCTGAAGCGACACCTCGCCGTTTTCGATCGCCAACAACAGGTACTTCCAGGCTTCGAGTGGACGCTTGAACAAATCGCTGAACTCGACGATACCGCCAGACGCATCAACCAGCTCGCCGAAGGGCTCGAACAAGGTCAGGGCGCTCAAGGACGCGGGCAATGATTCGATCGATCGGTCCGCGGTGATCTGACGTTCCGAGGCATCGACCGACATCTGAGGGCCGATCGTCACCGCCCCGACGCGGTAGCGCCGTGAGATGTAGAAACGCTCGACCTGAATGTGCGCCAGCACTCGCTCCAGATCGCCGCGGTACGCGGTTAGAAGCGCTTGGAAGATCTGTTGGTTCTTTCGGGCGAGCTGGCCCGTCCACACCCAGTCGGGCGCGGCCTCCGGAAGGCCCGCCTCTTCGTAGACTTTCGTGATCAGCTGCTGACGCACGTCGCGCGGCAACAATAGCAACGGGTGCTCACGGACGGAACTCTCGAGCTTCGCGATGATCCGATCGTCGGGCAAGTGCGCGAAGGTGTCCCCCTGACCGAGCTCGTCCGCCGAGGTCGAGAAGCCGATGCCCGCCCCCTCGCGCACACGGGGAAAGATCCACGAGAACCGATAGAGCG
>CALLDH010000012.1 GCA_937998345.1 uncultured bacterium
TTGAGCACGAGCACCATGTCGCGCGGGGCTCCTTCGTCGAGCTCGACGGAATCAAGCACGCCGTGGCTGCACCCCGCTTCTCACGCACCAAGCCTGCCAACCCTACGCCAGCCAGGGAGCGCGGCGCCGACACCGAAGAGATCCTGCGCGAGTGTGGAATCACTCTGCCCTAATGAGGAGCCCGACATGATTACCGATTTCGATGACTACCTGATTCACCAGGCACCCCTCCCGATCAATCAGATGGGCGTCGTCAACCGCAACGCCTACGACCGCTATTGGTTCAATGGCCACGACAAGGCAGGCACGTTCTTGTTCGAGGCAGGTCTCGGGCGCTATCCCAATCGATTCGTTCAAGACGCACACTTCAGCGTGGCCGTGGACGGGGTCCAGCATTCGTTTCATGCCTCGCGAAGAGTGCCCGACAACCCGATCGACAGCTCCGTCGGACCGATGCGCGTCGAGGTGGTCGAGCCCATGCGGATCGTGCGCCTGGTCATCGACCCCAACGACACCGAGGTCGAGTGCAACCTGACCTTCCACGCCAAGGCGCCGCCCGTGCAAGAGCCAAAGAACGTGATGTGGGACGGCACGAGGCTAATCATGGACACCCAGCGCTTCACCCAATACGGGACCTGGGAGGGCTACTTCTCGATCAAGGGGAAGCGCTACGAGGTCAAGCGAAGCGAAGTCATCGGCAATCGCGACAAGTCCTGGGGCATGCGACCGGTCGGCGAGTACGAAGAGGGCGCGCCCAGCAGACTGACGACCGACCCGGCGGTCTATTGGGTTTGGTCGCCGATCCACTTCGACGGCTTCTGCACGCACTTCCTCACGCGCGAGATGCCCGACGGGCATGCACAAGAGCTATCGGCGTCGATCGTGAAGACCTACCCCGACGATCAAGAGGTTCCGAAAGACGTATTGGAAGTCGACGAGGAAGTGATGGCCTCCGCGACGAACACGATTCGCTGGAAGAGCGGGACACGGTGGCCCGAGGACGCCGGACTCGTGTTTGAAAAGCGCGACGGGACCAAGCTCGAGATCGAGCTCGAACCGATCTTCCGTTTCCAAATGATGGGGATCGGCTACCAGCATCCCGAGTGGGGTCACGCGGTCTGGCGCGACGAGCTCGAGATTGGCTACGAGAGCTGGAAGCTCGACGAGGTCGAGCCCGACGAGTACTGCACCATCCACGTCCACAACATCGTGCGCGCGAAGATGGGCGACAAGACCGGGATCGGCATCCTCGAGACCATCGTCTTCGGACGGCACGAGCCGAGCGGGTTCCAGGACTTGTTCGACGGCGCCCCGTAAAACGGGCTTCGCCCGTCACGGGGCTCTGCCCCGGCTAGAAGGCGTAGCCGCCGCCTATTGAGATGATGGGGAAGGCGGTTGGGTAGAATGCGTTTCTGAAGACGGCGATCTTCAGGGACGTGGCTACGAATGCGCCCTTGCCGACTCCCATGACGAGGCCGCCGCCGAGCAGTAGATTGCCGTAGGTCCTGCGGCCGGACGTGAAGCCGCCCTGTTTCCAGCCGGTGTTGATCAACTCGCCTTCGACGATGACGAAGAACTGTTGAATCGGAAAGATTCGAACGAAGAGCGAGCCGCCGTACGTGTGCCAGGTCACCTCGGGAATCGGTAGGCGATCCTTCGCGTACTCGTAGCGGAACGCTAGGCCTGGCTCGACGATGCGCTTGAAGATGTAGGAGACCTGGGGCGAAATGCCGATGGAGATGAAGCCCGTGCTGAAACCGAACCCAATCCCGCCGCCAACGCGCAGGTGACCGAGGGGTTCTTCGGGTTTCTCCGGCGGGGGTGGGGGCTCAGCAGGAGGCACTTCGGCGGGCGCAGGTTCAGCGGGCGGCGGCTCCAATTGGGGTGGCGGCTCGGTGATGACCACGACCTCGGGATCCGCCTCGGACTCGTCCTGCGCAAGGGCGCGCGGCGCGACCAAGTGCACCGCCAGGACCCCCAGAAGTACTCCAAGGCAAGAAAGTCTAGGCACCCTTTCACTATAACAGAAACACGACGTCTATCTCATGGCGACAGGACGGCCGCGAGGTCAGATCTCAGGAGCGCTCGGGCGCAAGTAGGGTAAGCTCTACGCATGAAAGACTCCGCAGTGGTGTCTCGAATTGTGCACGAGTCGTGCGAGCGGGCCGCACCTCTGATGCCGAGCGGTCATTGGTGGGAGCATCTCGACGACGATTTCGCCCGAACGCCGGAGCGCTTCGCCCTCGCGCGCGCCGATCGCATGCAGATCGGAGCCGCTGCCGCGCTGGACCACGTGGTGAGAGCGATCTTCGGCACCATGGTGGGCTCAACAGCCATCCCTTTTGGCTTCAATCCGATCGAGCTCCGGCGTTCCATGCGAGATGCGCCGCTCTACGCCGAACTGGCGGAATCCGGCGATCCCACCCGCTTCTTTCACGAGCCTCCGTCGGGCGTCCGGGTCCGCGTCAAGCCCGGGCGGTGGTTTCCGCGGTTCGATCCCGAGGACGGCGTCTGTGAGGTGGTGCGGTTCGACAGCCCATTTCAGCCCGTCCACGTCAACCAACACCGACCGTATCTTCGACACGACCGCAACCGTGTGGCCTACGCGCGCACGATTCGGCACCGTGATGGGCCGAGACCGACCATCGTCGCGATTCATGGATTCACGGCGGAGGGGTATCTGATCAACGAGTGGTTCTTTGCGCTTCCCTGGTTCTATCGAATGGGCTGCGACATCGCCTTGTTCACGCTGCCGTTCCACGGGCCGCGCCAAACTCGCTTCTCGCCGTTTTCGGGACACGGCTTCTTCGCCGGGGGCTCATCTCGATTCAACGAAGCGGTCGCCCAGTCGGTCTTCGACTTCCGGATTCTTCTCAACTGGCTTCAACGCGAGCAGGGCGCCGAGCAAGTCGGAGTGACGGGCTTGAGTCTCGGCGGCTTCATCTCATCGATGCTGGCTAGCGTCGAAGACAAGCTCGCCTTCGCGCTTCCCAACGTGCCGATCATCAGCGTCGCGGATCTGGTTTTGGAGTGGCAGCCGATGGGTGCGCTGATGCGCGCTGCCCTCGCTGCCTCGAACCTGACCTCGGCAGACGCGCGGCGCCTGGTCGCCGTGAGTTGCCCGTTAACTTACAAGCCGGTGCTCCCACCGGAGCGCCTGATGATCGTCGGCGGTGCGGGCGACCGCCTCGCGCCCCCCAAGCATTCCCGGCTGCTCTGGGATCATTGGCAACGCTGCCGCATGTACTGGTTTCCGGGGAGCCACAGCATCCACCTCGATCGCGGCAAGTACCTCACGGAGATGGCCCGCTTCATGATCGGGCTCGGGTTCCTTCCGTCAGGAGGCGCGCTATGATTCCGGTATCCACTCTCGATGCGGGGATGCTGTACGCAGAAACCCCCGAGATGCCCATGCACACGATGGGCGTCCTGGTTTTCGAACCCGAGAATGCACTGGGCGCCGACCCGGGCGAAGGCTCGGCCTTCAAGTGGGCGCGCGAGCGGTTCGCAGGACGAATTCATCTCATCCCGCCGTTCCGGCGCCGCATCGTTCAGGGGCCATTACAAATCGGCGATCCCCACTGGATCGAGGACCCGGCTTTCGACCTCGACAAACATCTCGTACACATGACGCTTCCGCCTCCGGGCGGCATGCGCGAGTTGTCCGACTTTGTCGGCAAGTTCGCAGGCCAATGTCTCGAGCGCGACAGGCCCTTGTGGAAGGCCGTGGTCGTAGACGGTCTCGAGGGCGGCAAGACCGCGTTGGTCATGAAGATCCACCACGCAGCGATGGACGGCGGCCAAAGCGCAGCGATCGCGACCACGCTCCTCGATACGAGTCTCGAAGGCCGGGAGATCTCTCCGCCGGAGGAGCCCTGGATTCCCGATCGCGAGCCCACGCTCCCCTGGCTCGCGGCCGATACGCTTCGAACCCTCGTGGGCAAACCTCGGCGCGCCGCGGAAGCAGCGGCAAAAGTGGTTTCGACGGTCCGAGCCAAAGGAGAATCCAAGCCCCCTCCGTCCGCAGACGGCGAGGTTTCTGAGAAGGCGCCCCTGTTCGAGGCACCCCCGACTCCGTTCAACGCTGCCCTCACGCCCAACCGCTCCGTCGCGTTCGCCGACGTTTCGCTCGACGATGTGAAGGCGATCAAGCGTGCCTTCGGAACGACGGTGAACGATGTCGTGCTAGCCGCGTGTTGCGCAAGCTTGCGATCCTGGCTTGCCGCGCATGGCGGCCTGCCGGAACGCCCTTTGGTAGCCACCGTTCCGGTGTCGGTTCGCCACGAGGGAGACCAGGATGGCAATCGCGTGTCGGTGATTCGTGTGCACCTGCCCATCCAAAGCGATGATCCGGCCGAGCGGCTCATGGCGATCAATGAAGAAACGACCGCAGCAAAGAAGCGGCACAGGAGCGGTGGTGGCAGCGATATCCTGAAGAACGTCGCTGCGCTCATCAACAACATCACCGTGCCTTGGATGGCAATCCAACTCGTAGGCTTCTACTCTTCGAGGCACCTCGCCGACCGGGTTCCTCCAATGTGGAACCTCATCATTTCCAACATCGCAGGGCCGCCCGTCCCTCTCTACACAAAAGGCGCGCGGTTGCTGCACCTCTTCCCGCTCGGCCCCGCGCAGCAAGGCTCTGGCCTCGACATCACGGTGATGAGCGTGGTTGACCGGCTATGTTTCGGCGCAATGGCCTGCACGGACTTGGTTCCCGATCTGCAAGATATCGCGACGGGTTTTGCGAACGAAATCGAATCGCTCAAGGCGCGTATCGAGTCACCAGGAGAAGGGAAGGACGATCCGAGAGTTTAGTCGCTAGACGCAAACTTCGCGCGCACCGCTCGTTGGGTGAGCTCAGTGCGAGCGCTAGATGAAGATAATCTGCGCGCCTTCGCTCATATCCATGAAGTCCATGGCCGTGAGCACGTCCTTGACCTGCGGCACGAGGTCATCCTTGGTGAGCTTGAACATGTCGAGGGCCATCTGGCAGCCGTACATGTCGGCGCCAGCGTCGTCGAGCATCTCGATGAACTCGCGAATGGGCGGGATCTCGAGTCGCTCCATTTCCTTTCTCATCTGAGCCGTTGCCAAGGCCTCCACGCCAGGCAGTCCTGCGATCATCGCAGGAAGCGGCGCGGACGGGTTGCCCACGAGGTTCAAGTGAAGATGGTCGATCTTCTTCTCGTTGACGATATCGAGCCCCCAAAACGTGAAGAAGAGGCGAGCGTCGACACCTGCCATGCGGGCCGCGTTCGCGAGGATCAGCCCGGGGTATGCCATGTCGAAGCTTCCCTTCGAGCAGATCACACTCAAGCTTCGTTTCTTTTCAGTTCCTGAATCGGTCATTGGTTTCTCCTGAGCTGTTTGGTTACAGGCACGACTTGGGTTTGGGAATGCCGGCGATCTTCGCGATGGCCTTTGCCGGCCCCTCCGGGAAGAGCTTGTAGATCGCCTTGATCGGTGTCTCCGAACGCTTGCTGATCTTGCGGAGCCCGGGGCTCGAGCCCGACTCGGCGTCGATGGCGCGCGCCGTGTTGAGCACCTTCCAGTGCTCTTCGGTCAGCGACACGCCCATGCTCGTCGCGAGCTCCTGCGCGAGCTCCTCGGACCAGTCGTCGCGATTTGCGAGGTAGCCTTCGGGATCGGTGTGTACAGTTTCGAGTGACATCACGTGCCTCCTTACTCCGCGGCTGCGGAAAGTTGTTTGCCCGCCATCGACATTGTTGGCGAGATGGGAATCGGCCGCGCCGGCAGCAGCCCGTGCCAGTACACCAGCCGGAACAATCGCTTCGCCCAGTGATTGCGGCGCGCCTCTTTGAGCAAGGGCAACGGGCCAACGCCGGGAATCGGGAACTGCCCGGGCAAGGGCTCCGTGTCGTAATTGAAGTCGATCAACATGGCCTTGCCGTGACCGGTTTCGACGAAGCAGTTCGAGTGCCCGTCGAAAGTCGGCTCGAGCTCCTTGCCCTCGATGGCGCGTAGAATGTTCTCGCTCATCAGGTCCGCTTGGAAGTGCGCGACGGACCCTGCTTTGGAGCTCGGGAGGTCGGTTGCATCACCGATGACGAAGACGCGCTCCGCGTTCTTGGCCGCGAGCGTGTGAGGATCGGTCGCGACGAACGCCAGCTCGTCGGCCAGGTCAGTGTCCTCGAGGAAGCCGGCCCCCATGTGTGGCGGAATCGTCACCAGGAGGTCGTACGGAACCTCGCGCTCGTCGTAGGATCGAATCAGGTTCTTTTCGGAGTCGACCTCGCCCGTCATGAACTCGGTTTCGACCCGGATGCTCTTGTTCTCGAGCAAATAGCCGAGCGTCTTGGACGCAAGTGGCTTCGTGAACGCACCGTCGAGAGGCGTCGCGTAGACGAGCTCCGTCTTGTCGCGAATGCCGCGCTTCGTGAGGTACCAGTCGGCCAGGAACGCGAACTCGAGCGGCGCGACCGGGCACTTGATGGGCATTTCGACGACGTTGATGACGAGCCGGCCGCCCTCGAAGTTCGCAAGGGCCTTTTGCAACGCCTTGGCGCCCTCGAGGGTGTAGAAATCAAACACGGACTCATGCCAGCCGGGGCCCATCATGCCGTCAATCATGTCCGGCCGAATCTCGGTACCCGAGGCGATGATCAAGAAGTCATAGGAAAGTGGCTCGCCCTCGACCAGCTCGACGCGTCTTTGCTCAGTATCGATCGCTTTGACGGCGTCCTTGTGCCAGGTGATGCCCTTGCCGAGAGTGGAGCCGCGCTCACGCAGGATCCTCTCTTCGGTTTCATCGCCGAAGGGTAAGAACAGCAGCCCGGGCTGATAGAGGTGCGTGCTCGACGGGTCCACGACCGCAACGTCCCAATCGTTGGAAAGTCGCCGCCGCATCTTGTGTGCAATCGCGGTACCTGCGGTGCCTGCGCCCAGAATGAGTATAGTTTTCATGTCTCTCTCTCTTTCACGCGTCTAGAACGCATTGCCACGCTCCACCCCGAAGCGTTTCAGGATGCTGGCGAGGGGGCAGAATCCGGTAAACGAGGCCTGAAACATGTTCAGACCGGCGAACAGCGGGAGGGCGAGCCAGGCGATGTGGTGGGTGTAAGCCAGCACCACCCCGGCCGTGACCATGATTCCTGCGACTCGAAAGACCAATGTATCGACGTTCATAATTAACCCTTTCAAAAAGGGGACAGTCCCCTTTTTCAGAACGAGTAGCGAAGCCTCGCGTACACGTTCGTGTTCTCTTTGAGCTGACCGAAGAAGGTGTAGTCGTAGCGTCCGAACATGAGGTTCGCGCCGACGACGATCGCCAGGGGCTCGATGACCTTGTAAGTGACGCGCGGCCGGATGTAGGTGTCGAGCTCGTCTGGCGAGAAGAAGGTGAAGACCGAAAGCTCGAGGTTGTCCATGACGAGGAACTGCGTCAGGCGCAGCGTCAGGAGATGTCGGAACTCGTGCTGCTCGTAGGCGGGCCAAAGCGAATTGCTCTGCAGCTCGTCGTACTTGAGCGTGTACTCGAGGTAGTACTGCAGGCCCATCTGGAACTTGGGAAAGAGCTCTCGCTCGTAGCCGGCGAGACCTCGGAACTGCGAGTTTGGAGTCGTGGGGTCGGTTCCCACGCGATCATCGAACGAGTCGTAGAACGCGCCCTCGACGTTGATGAGGCCGCCACCCAGGGGGGCGCGGACGCTGGCCCCGTACACCCCGAGTCGCGCGTAGGTCAGCTGAGGGGGGTTGGTAGGATCGGGAAGACCGGTGAGCGCGATGGGCTGCGGCCAGAACCCGACATAGCCGTATGCCGCCAGCTCCACGGGTCCCGCGCTTCCGTAAAGGCGGCCGTGAATGGTCCCGTTGCGCAGACGCTTGTCGGGGAACAGCGGTTGGATCGGGCTGAACGGAGAGCGGTCGCCCTGAATTTCGCCGATCAGCGGATTGAAGAATGAGAGGCGCTCGCCATCGATGAAGCGATCCGGCTCGAAAATCGGAGTCCAAATCAGGTCGAGCCCGACCTTCTTCATCATGAAGGTGGTCTGCACGGAGTTGGACGGTGCCTTGAGGTACTCGTCGGCGCGACCGATGAAGAAGGAGTTGAAGTCCTTCGGGAAGAGGTCGTTCAAGAAAAGGAAGTCGCCGGTACCCCAGGTGAGCACCTGACGCCCGAAGCGCATGCTGAACCAGTTACCGCCGCGAACGAAGATCGATGCGTCTCGAATGTCGAACCAGACCCGGCTGTCGACGCCATCGGCGTAGACGTCACCGCGGAAGCGGGCGCTGGCGATCTCGTGAGTGGCGTCTAGATTGAGTCGAAAGCGAGCCTCGGCCGCCGCGAACTCGCTGGCACTGGCACTGCTCCGAACGACCCGAGGGGCGATGAGTCCCTCCACGAAGCCTCCGAGCTGGAAGCCCCAGGCCTTGGTGCCGGAGTCGCCGCCACCATCTTCCTCGTCCCAGTCATCGAACTCACCCCAGTCTTCATCGCCGCCAGTGTCCTCGGTGGGCTCCACATCACCGGCAAGCTCTTCCGGGGTCTCAGCACTATCCGCCGCATCCACCGGGCCTTCGGCCTCGGCTTCCAAGGTTTCCTCCGCCCTGGGCTCGGCAGGCGCCTCGCCCTCGGCGTCGGTAGATGGTCCTGCGTCCGACTCGCCGGCGCCCTCCTCTGCAGCGGGTACGCCGGCGCCGTGCTCGTCTTGAGCAAAGGCACCCGAGGCGAATGCGAGGGCCGCGAATACCAGCGCGGCCACTGCCAAGCACCTCAGTGAAGGAACGCCACCACGGCATTGCTTCGTCGTGCAGAGCGTCGGTTTCATCGAGCTACTCCCTCATGCTCGTGTCGAGCTCCGCTCATCGGAGCCACTTCTGCGGTGGGTTGCGGAGCGACCCTTCGACGAAGATATCGTCGGGGATCCCCATGTCGTACTCCACGTTGCTGACGTCGCTCAGCGTGTATCCGCCCGAGTCCAGGTCACTCACCTTGAGACGCGTGATGGTCGGATGGCCCTTCACGGTGTCGACCTTGACGGTCTCGATGCGTCGGTAGACCTTGCCCTGCGCGTTCACGTAATCGATCTTGCTGGGCAAGAAGGTCTTCTTGTTGACGTAGAGCGTGTAGTGCGCGAACTCGACGCCGCTGCTGCTCTTCGGCGTGCTCTTCACGACGTACTCGGTGTCTGTCGTTTCGAGCAGCTGGTGCTTGTCTTCCTCAGGTTGGCGCCCCGAGATGTCCTCGTAGAAGAAGTGTGTCCCGACGAAGCTCGTGCGCTCATCGCTCGCCGCAATTCGCTTCACCAGGTCGAGGCCCGGCATGTACAGCCAGCGATCATCGTCCTTGTTGGCGTGCTTCTTGACCAAGAACGCCGTGCCCCGAACGTCGGCGGGTTGGTCGAACACGACGAGGTAGTTCTGGTCGCCCCCGTCTGCTTTGTCCCGTCGAAGAACCGCGAACTGCCTACGCTGCGAGCGCCCCTTGCTGTCGACGATCTTCATCCGAACCAGCGCTCGGCCGTCATTCGCCGCGTAGTACTGAGCGGTGTTGGTGCGGTTCACGATCTCGCTCGCGTCCTTCAGGTCCCCTGCCTCGGCGGACATCGTGGGGGTCGAGAGAAGAATCGCGGCAGCCAACGCCGCCAACCAGGTCTTGGTGAGGGTTCTCATATCGTTTGCTCCTTGTTGGTGGCGAGGGGCGCCGGCGCGTTGTTCGCGCCGGTGGCCGCCTTCTCCCCCTTGGGGGAGAGCCAGTTTTGGATTTGCATCATGATCGAGGGCAGCAGGATCACCGTGACGACGCTCGAGACGGCCATGATGGCAGCCATCAGAAAGCCCACGGTGTTGTAGGGAACGAGCGGCGCCCCCAACAATGGAAGGAAACCGATGGCGATGACGATCGCGTTGCGTGTGATCGCTCTGCCCGGCTCTTGGAACATGAGGGCCATCGTCTCCCGCCAGTCGCCGGTCTCCGCTTGGATGGAGCGGGCGCGCTCGAGGAAGTGAATCGCGAAGTCGACGGAGAGTCCGAGCGTCAGCGATGACAAGACGGCGACGGGCATGTCGTAGTCCTTGCCGACCAGGCCGATCAGCCCGTATGTGAACACGATGGTGATCGTCAGCGGAATCATCGCCAGCACGCCGTAAATCGGCGAGCGGAACAGGATCATCATCATGAAGAACACGATGACGAACGCGCCCATCAAACTCTCGAGCATGCCGCCGACCATCTCGTCCTGCCAAACAGTGTTGAGATAGGTGAGACCGGCCCATTCTGCGCGGAGCCCTTCGGGGGGCGGGTTTGCAGCCAGGAACATGTCGAGGTCGGTCTTCACCGCCATCATGTCCTGGTTGTCGCCGCTCTTTAGCTGCACCCAGACCGCGCTCTCACGGTAGTCGGGGCTCACCAGGTGCCAGAGGTCGTTCGGACGGTGCGAGGACTGGAACTGCAGGAGCGTCTGGGCCACGCCTTCGGTGCTGTCCGGGATGCGGTAGTCCTTCTCCTCACCACTGATCAGCTCGCGATAGACGGTCTTCACGACGTCTGCGATCGAGCTGGTCTTGCCGACGAGGGGCAGCGCTTCGGCTTCCTGTTGGAGCCGTTCGATGTACGCAAGATGTTCTGGGTTCTGGAAAGTTTTGCTGCCGGTCTGCGCCTCTTCGAGCGCAGTCTGCACCGCCTGCCACTGTTCGGATTCTTCGCCGGTGCTGTCGAACGACAGGTCCGACGTGGCTTCGATTAGGGCGTCGGAGACGTTGGTCGCTCCTTCCTCGCTTGCGGCGTGTGCGTCGGCTTTGAGGCCGTCCCACTGCGATCGGACTGCATCGCTCGCACCTTCGAGAGCATCATCGCCGGCAGCCACGATCTCGCGTTCGGCGTCGGTGTCCTGCTTCATCACGAGGAACGCTGTGTAGGTGCCCGCCAGCTCTCGATTGAGCACTTTGTCGGCAACGCGAATTTCGTGCGACTCCTTGAACCAACGAACGGGGTTGTCGTTGATGTTGATCTGCGTGATGCCGTAGGCGCTGACAGCAAGGATCGCGGTCGTGAGGACGAGGATCGGCTTGCTGTAACGAAGGCTCTTGGCCCCAATGGACTCGACCATACGCCCGAGGAAGCCACCGTCATCGGCATCACGCTTGCTCGTCAGGAGCGCGGCGAGACGCTTTTCAGGAAGCGCAGCGATGTACGCGGGAACGAAGAAGATCGTGAGGACGAAGGCCAGGCCAATCCCGAGCGCTACGAACGCGCCAAACACGCGGACAGGTGGAATCGGCGTCATCATCAACGAAAGGAAACCCGCCGCCGACGTCAGCGAGGTGTACAGCATAGGCGCGAAGAGGTGACCAACGACCTCCTTGATCGCAGCCTTTCGGTCTCCGTGCTTCGGGTAGATGTCGACGAACTCCGAGAGGAGATGAACCGAGTCCACGACGGCTATCGGCATCAGGAATATCGGGATCATCGAGCTCATGATGTGCACCGTGAACCCGCTCGCGATCAGTGCTCCCATCGTGATGGTGACGGTCGTCATGGCGACGATCATCGGCGAGAGAACCAGGGCAAAGGAACGGAAGAACCACCACATCAAGAGGAGGATCACGAGCGCGGCGAGCGGCGCAGAGATCGCCATCTGCTTGAACATCTCGACGCCGAACGTGTCTTCCGCGACTGGGAGCCCCGTGATGTAGAACTCGTCAGCGCTTGCATCGAAGCCGTCGATGATCGTCCGAATCTCCTCGGAGACACGATGGCTCTGATCCTTGCTCTCGATCGGAACGTACAGGGCGACGCTCTCCCCATCCTCGGACACGACGGTGCCGCGAAGCATCGGTAGCCGAAGCGCGGCCTCCTTGATCGCGAGCGCCTCCTCCGGGGTCTTGGGCGGCCGCTCCATCAGCCATTCGAAGCGAATGGTGCCGGGTCCGGCCTGCTCGATGTTGTCCATGGTCGAAGGTCCAAGGACGTCGTGTGCGATGACACCGTCGATCGTTTTCAGCTGCTGATTGAGTTGATGAATGCGGGCAAGCGACGCCGGATTGAAGACGCCCTCGGGTTCGACCTCGTTCACGACGCCGACGACGATCAAGTCGTGAAGAGCGAACTCCTCCTTGGTCTCGTTGTGAAAGACCCTGGCTGGATCGTCCTCGGAGAGCATGGTCTCCGGGTCGGTATCGACCTGGATCCAGGGAATGGCCGATCCGAGCCCGATGGTGAGGACGGCCAGTCCGATGAAGACCAGGCGAGCGTGTTGGAGGGGAAAATCGAGAATCTTTCGTTTCATGCAATCAACTCCGTTTGAACCTGGAAATACCTATATGACCACATAATCATATAGTCAAGTAGTGATTTTTTCTAGAAACGGAGCTATATAAGGAAGGCAATGGCCAAAACCGCCCTAAACCCGCAAAACCTGGAGTCCGTGGCCACGAGGTTCCGAATCCTCGGCGTCCCGCTGAGGCTGGAGATCCTCCGCCAGCTGGCAGACGGCGAGCGCACGGTCACGGCCCTCGTGGAGGCCACGGGGAGCACGCAGCCGAACGTCTCCAAGCACCTCACCACCCTCCTCGCGCACCGATTGGTCAAACGAGAGAAGCGCGGGAACTCGGCGTACTACTCGGTCGCGGACCCGGCGGTCTTCGACCTCTGCGAAATCGTCTGCGGGAACATCGAACGCTCGCTCGAAGAAGAGCGCCTCGCGTTTGGTGGTTAGTTAAAGTACAGCGCCCCGGCGACTGCCGAGGCGCTCGTTGGACTACCCAGTCCGTCGCTCAACGATGAGCGAACGACATGTGAGCCGGGTAGCGGAAACCCGTTCGCGCGCGGTGCACCTGCCATTCGGAAAGCTCGACGAGTTCGCTGAGAATCCGAGCCTTCTTCCCGTAGTAGCCATGATGGCTGCGTCCCTGAGAACCGTTCCCGTAGTAGCCATGCGCTCGATTGCCTTTTCCGTTGTGGCCACGCACTTGGTAGCCGTGCCCGTTGTGACCGCGCCCCTGGTGACCGCGCCGCTCTAGCGTCGCAAGCTCCTCGCTGAGCATACGCACACGCTGCGTGTAGCGATAGTTGTGTGGCTCACGAATGGACTCACGGATCTCACGTTCGAGCCACGCGTCGAGTCGACGGTCGACCTTCCACTGCGCGTGCCGGTCCCGATGGGCGGTCGCCTGTTCCCAACGTTCCGTGATCCGGACGATCTGCTCGAGGTCCTGTCGCTGGTCGAAGTACTCGCGACGCGCGTCGTACGCGGGCCTGGACGACGTGTAGACCGTCCTCCGAGAATCGTAGATCGCCCGCTGCGGCTCCACACTTGCACGAACCGGCCGAACCGCTCGCGAACCAGGGCCGGTCGCAATCACAACCGTCGTTTGCCGATCCCCACGCCGCCTATCCTGCGCATTAGCCTGAGTCAGAGCTGTCAACGCCACCACAAAGAGCCCAAAGTGAAGTAGATGTCGCATGATGATTCCTAGCCTTTCCGAGAGTTGCCGCGGGCCATCCCCACGGTTCCCACCTCCGACGCCCCAAAACCTTACAAACCCCTTAACCCCCGAAAAAAGGGGACAGTCCCCTTTTTGAAAGGGTTAATAGAGATGGAGAATTAACCCCTGGAAAAAGGGGACTGTCCCCGTTTTTAGAGGAGGAGGGCCTGGTGTTTGTGGGCTTGGGCTAGGACGGGGAGGACTCGGGGGTCTTGTTCCAGGGCGGTCCAGAGGGATTGGGCGCGGGCGCGGTACTCGTCCTGGGTGAGGCGGCCTCTGAGGAGTTCGGTGCGGAGGAAGACAAAGGTAGTTTGGACGACGTCGTGGAGGCAGTAGTCGCGGATCTCGGCGTAGCGGCCGTGCGCGAACATGCTTTCTACCTGCGAGCCATCGACGTCCATTTTGCCGGGCATTCCCACCAGCTGTGCAAGCGCGGTGAGGCTTGGCATTCGGCTGGCGCCGTAGTCGGTCAGCACGTCGGCTAGGTCCATGTGGCCCTCGTCACTGAAGCGGTAGCGATAGTCGGGGCCGCCGCTGCGTCCTGCGTAGTACGCGGGAAACTGCACGCCGTGTTTGAGCATGCGATTGGCAAGCACCGGCAGATCAAACCGCCGCCCGTTGAAGGTGACCATCGTCGGATGACGCTCGCCGATGAAGTCAGCGAACTCTTTCAAGACCTTCGACTCGTCAGGCGGTGCGTCTTCCTCGCCCCCGAAGGCGCCGAGCTTGAGGAGCTCGTGGTCGCCATCGAGCCAGAGCACGCCGAGCGCGACCACTTGGTGAAACGGTGCCGGCGGAAAGCCACCGACCGCCGCGTCCCAAACCAGCTCGGGATCGGGAACGGTTTCGATGTCGAGGACGAGAAAGGAGCGAGCCACGGACTGAAACTAGCCGAAAAGCTCGGAAAGATCCCGGCGTTAAGGCTCGCGTAAGGTCCGAGTCGTTTACTTCACGAGGAGGCGGGACCTCCGGAAAGGAATCCTCATGAAGTTCATCAACAAACAAACCGTCCTCGCTGCCCTCGTAGGGGGCATCGCGGCGCTCGCGCTCACGACGGGCGGGGTCGCCCTAGCCTACGGCGGGCATGGAGGCCCTCACGGCAAAGGAGGGCACTGGTCCCCTGAGAAAATGGAAGAGCACCTCACCGAGATGACCCAACGGCTCGACCTCAACGCGGCGCAGGAAGCCAACATCCGCGCGATCATGGATCAGGCCGTGTCGCAGGGTCAGGAAATCAAGGAGATGCCCCGGGGCAAGGAAAAGTTCGTCGCCATGAGAGACGTTCGTTTCGCGACCGAGGATCAAATCTATGCCAACCTGACTTGCGCGCAGCGCGAGGAGCTTCGATTGCTGAAGCGAGAACACAAAGTCGAACGAATGGAAGAGCGCTTCGAGCGCCGCCACAGCGAAGACCCGAAGTAACTGGAGCGCCCGGTGTCCAATCGAATCCTGCTCGTGGAAGATGACCTCGCCCTTGGCCAGCAAGTGGTGGATACCCTTTCGCAAGCGGGATTCGATCCGCACTGGGTCCAGGACGGCGATGCGGCGCGCGGCCTCAACCCTGACGACTACCGCGTCATCGTCCTGGACCTGATGCTTCCGGGCACATACGGCATGGACTTGCTCAAGCGTTATCGCACGAAGTCGGAGGTGCCGGTGTTGATCCTCAGCGCACGCGACGACACCGCGGACAAGATTCGCGGGCTGAAGCTCGGCGCCGATGACTACGTCACCAAACCATTCTTTCCCGAAGAGCTGGTCGCTCGCATCCAAGCGTGCGTGCGCCGCCCGAACCTGGTGGGCACCGAGCGGATCATCGTCGGGGCGATTCAAATCGACCTCGAGCGCCGTGAAGTCACTACATCCGACGGCACATTGTCGCTAACGCCGGTGGAGTTCGAAATCCTTGGGTTGCTAGCTCGCAGAAAGGGCTCGGCCGTCACCCGGGACGCACTGGTCGACGCTGCGCTCGATACGGCACACGACAACAGCCGGCGCACGCTCGATGTCCACATCTCGAGGCTCCGCGGCAAGCTCCGCAGCGACGCCGCGCAGCTCGAAACCGTTTGGGGCATCGGCTATCGCCTCTCGGAAGGCTCATGAAGCTTCGCGCGCGATTGGCGCTGACGCTCGGGCTGGCGACGATCTCACTGCTGGTGCTGCTGGGCTGGGCTCAATCCCGCTGGCAGTCACAACTGAGGGTCGACGCGCTGGCGGAAGCGGCTGTGCATCGAATGGAATCTGGCGGACGCGAACGCTGCGAGGCCAACCCGAAACGCTGGCCGGGTGCGCAAGGGGACCGGGGGGCTCGCCGACATCCGGGCCCATCTCGCCATCCGTTCCCGCGCCACCGAGTGTTCGCGTACGACGCCGACTTCCAGAGCCGCAATCCCGACAATCCGGTGTTTCCTCCCGAGCTCGCGCAGCAGCTGGCGGCCGGACGGGACATCGCCTCGCACCGCGCTCCAAGTGAGAGGCGCACCCAGGTCGCCGTTCGCATGCCCTGGGGTGAAGGACCGTGCGCTGTGTTGCTGATGCGTGCCAAAGGCCCGCCTCATTGGTTTTCCGGTGCAGTTCTAATGCCGGCGTTTCTCGTCGCGCTGGTCGTGATCCTCGTCGCGCTCTTTGCCGCGGGGCCAATCGTTCGCCGGGTGCGCCAGCTCACCGAATCGGTTCGAAAGCTCGGAAGCAACTCTGAAGAGCCTATTCGCGTCGAAGGCCACGACGAGATTGCGGAGCTCGGCAACGCGTTCGAGCAAAGCCGTCAAACGATCCAAGGACAGCTCGCCTCTCTACGCGAAAGGGAGGCAGCGCTCCGCAACTACATCGCCAACACGACCCACGATGTGATGCTTCCCTTGAGTGTGCTCCAAGGCCACCTCGTCTCGCTCCAGCAGCGTATCGAAGCAGGCGAAACACTCGACGCAAAGGCCGTCGTACCGAGTATCGAGGAGTCGCAGTACCTCGGCTCTCTCCTGCACAACCTCAACGCTGCAGCGCGCCTAGAGGCCAGTGAAGGGCTTGCGCACAAAGACCCTATCGACCTGAACCGGCTCGTCGAACGCGTCGTCGACCGCCATCGACCAATCGCGAAGCGAAAGCAAATCGCCCTCGAGGTTGGCGTGCCAGAGCGCATGATCGAATTTCCGGGCGACCTCACGCTGCTCGAGCAGGCACTCGGTAACATCGTGCAGAACGCGGTCCGCTACAACGAAGCGGACGGCCACGTTGCGGTCGTGCTCGACGGGACCCGCAAGGCATGGACCCTCCGAGTCGTCGACGACGGCCCGGGCATTACCGAAAGCGATCGCGGTAGGGTACTGGTGCCGTCTTTCCGAGGGACCGAAGCGCGAACGCGCCATCCGCACGGAATGGGGCTCGGGCTGCACATCGCAAGCGACGTCGCGAAGCGGCACGGCCTGCGTCTCACGCTCGGGGATACGGAGGGCGGCGGACTGACCGTGGAGCTGCGATTTGCCCAACGCGATACTTGACCGGAGGGCCTGTCCGTGCGGTGATTGCGGGGCGGAGGGGCGATGTTCAAAGAGATACTGCAAGACCTCGTCGATCGAACCGATGGCGGAGTAGCTGGGCTGCTGATGGCGTCGGACGGGATCGCGATCGATCAATACTCGAGGGGCAACGGCCCGTTCGACATCGAATCGGTGGGCATGGAGTACAGCGTCGTGCTCAAGGGCGTCCAACGCGCCGCCGAGATGCTCGACACCGGCGCC
>CALLDH010000013.1 GCA_937998345.1 uncultured bacterium
CTCGGTCGAGAACGACCCCGAGATCAAGGCAGTCGTCTTCACGTCTGGGAAGAAGGACAGCTTCATCGCGGGCGCCGACATCACGATGCTCGAAACGGTAAGCACCGCCGAGGAAGGCGAGCACATCTCACTGGAAGGCCACAAGGCGATGAACCGCATCGAGAACTGCTCGAAACCGGTGGTCGCGGCGATCCACGGCGTCGCACTCGGCGGCGGCCTCGAGGTCGCCCTCGCCTGTCACGCGCGCTTGGTGAGCGACAGCAAGAAGACGAAGCTCGGCCTTCCCGAATCGCAGCTCGGCTTAATCCCCGGGGCCGGCGGCACGCAGCGGCTTCCCCGGCTCATTGGCGTGCAGCCGGCACTCGATATGATGCTGACCGGCAAGCAGCTCGACGCTAAAAAGGCACGTAAGCTCGGCCTCGTGGACGGCGTGGTGCCTCCCTCGATTCTCATTGAGACCGCGGCGCAGCTCGCGCTGGCCCGCGTCGGTTACACGCCCAGGCGAGACAGCTTCATCGAACAGCTTCGCGACAAGGAGGCCGTCACTGAATTCGCTTTGGCGAAGAACCCGGTCGGCCGAAAGGTCCTCTTCGATCAGGCGCGCAAGCAACTGCACAAGCAGACTCGCGGCAACTACCCAGCCCAAGATCTCATCATCGACGTCGTGAAAGCCGGACTCGAGGATGGCTTCGAAGCCGGGCTCGCGGCAGAGGCACGGGCGTTCGGCCGTCTGTTGACCACGGCAGAAGCGGCCAACCTGATGAGCCTCTTCTTCGCGACGACCGCATTGAAGAAAGACTCCGGTGTGGACGACCCGAACGTGAAACCGCGCGAGATCAAGAAGGTGGGCATGCTGGGCGCCGGCCTCATGGGCGCAGGCATCGCGTACGTCACGACCTCAGTCGCCAAAATCCCGGTTCGCCTCAAAGACCGGGACGCGGACGGAGTGATGGCGGGACTCCGCTACATCCGAGGGATCATCGACGGCCGCGTGAAGCGCAAGCGTCTCTCCGAGCAGCAGGCCAACGCGCTCATGCTGCAGACCACGGGAACGACGACGTACGCAGGGCTTCAGGACGCTGACGTCGTCATCGAGGCTGTGTTCGAGGACCTCGCGCTCAAGGGGCAAATGGTCCGCGACGTGGAGGAAATGGGGCGAAAAGATGTGATTTTCGCGTCGAATACGTCCTCGCTGCCGATCACGCAGATCGCCGCCGCGAGCAGGCACCCGGAAACCGTGATCGGGATGCACTACTTCTCTCCGGTCCACAAAATGCCCCTGCTCGAGATCATCGTCACCGATCAGACGGCCGACTGGGTCACCGCAACCTGCGTTGACCTCGGCAAGCGTCAGGGCAAGCACGTCATCGTCGTACGGGACGGCGTCGGCTTCTACACCAGCCGTGTGCTCGCGCCGATGATGAACGAGGCTGCACACCTCGTCGCCGAAGGCGTGCCCATCGAGAAGATCGACACAGCCATGCTCAACTGGGGCTTCCAGTCGGGCCGATCAAGTTGACCGACGAAGTCGGCATCGACGTTGGCGGCAAGGTCGGCAAGATCATGCTCGACGCGTTCGGCGACCGAATGAGCCCTCCCGAGGGCATGCACAAGCTCATGGAAGACGAGCGCTATGGTCGCAAGAACGGTCGCGGCTTCTATCTCTACGGCGACAAGAAGAAGGGCGTCGACGAGTCGGTCTACGAAATCCTCGGCGTCAGCCCCACCAACAAGAGCATCAGCAGCGAAGACATCGCCTGGCGCTGCGCCCTTCAGTTCGTCAACGAGGCCTGCCGTTGCTTCGGCGAAGGCATCCTTCGAAGCGCTCGCGACGGCGATGTCGGCGCAGTGTTCGGCCTCGGCTTTCCGCCATTCCGCGGCGGCCCGTTCCGCTTCGTCGACCAGGTCGGCGCGAAGGAGATCCTCGGACGCCTCCGTGAGCTCGAAAAGCAACTCGGGCCCAGGTTCTCGCCAGCGCCGGTGCTCGAGGAGATCGCCCGAAGCGGCCAAACCTTCCACGGCGAGGACCCGATTCAGCCCGGCCACTCGCGCGGAAACAACAGCCAAACCGCACCGCGAGCGACGGCTTAGTCCTCGATTTCCCCCAAGGATTCGCTGGTTTCCGAATAAGCCTAGGGGTCGATTGCGCGGAAGGCCGGACCTCTTTATGATGGGCCTCGGTCGGGGAGGCGGAACAACGGACGCGCATGAGGCGTTGCTCTGTTGTCGCCCTCAAGAAACGACCAAGCAACGAACATGGCACCCGAGGCAAGAGCACAGAAGCTGGAGAGCGCAGCGAGGACGATCGCGGAGAGTCGTCCGCAGCACCGCGGCGTCCTGCTCGTCGAGGCCGACCCGGACCTGCAGTGGAGCCTCGCGCGTATGCTGACCGTCGATGGGAACCGCGTCGTCGGCACCAGCTCGGGAGAGGGCGCCCTCACCGTGATCGAGGAGTGGGAGGCGGATCTTGCCCTGGTCGCATCGAACCTTCCGGGGATGAGCGGCGTCGAGGTCGCGCAGCAACTCCGCGAGTGGAACCCCGACCTGTTGGTCATTCTGATGGACGAAGAGACCCCGGGGCCCGCTCCCAAAGAGCGTTCCTCCTACGTGACCGCCTACCTGGCCAAACCATTCCGCTTCGAAGCCCTGCGCGCTCTCATTGAGTCGCTCCAACTTACACCG
>CALLDH010000014.1 GCA_937998345.1 uncultured bacterium
GACCTTGCGCTGCACGCGATGGATCGGCGGATCCTGGATGGCGAGCACATCAGGCGGTGCGAAGGGCAGGCGCGGTGGCACGAAAGTCGAGAGCCGCCCGCTGCCGCCTGCGAGGAGAATCGCCACGATGTTGGACGAGAAGCGTTCCGGATCCATCGCGACTTGCTTGATGTCTTCGTAACGACTCAAGTAGTAGCAATCCGCCCCCTTCGGCTTGAAGAGTGGTGCCTCCTCGCGAAGCGCCTCATAGAATGGGTACGGGTTTTCGATCGTGTCGACGCTGAAGGGATCGAAGTCGGTGACGGCCATCGTGATCTCCAGCAACACCTAGTGATCCGACGGATCTCCGGAATGATAGTAGTCCGTGACGAAAACCTCAACGCCGCCCTCCGGCACAGAGTAGCCATACACCCGAATCTCCAAACACGCCTGATCGATCGCCGGACCCTCTAGGACAACGTGGCGCTCGAGCCCCGGGTTGAGATCGGCTGCGATCAACCTAGGACGGTTGCACGTGTTCCAATAGGTAATGAAGAGGTATGGGATTGCAGAAAGGTCTGGCCAGTCGATGTACATACCCATCTTCCACTGCGTCACGTTTGGGTCGAGCGCGTCTCCCTTTGTATCCGCTGCGTTGAACAGCACGTGTTCCTTTTCGCGGATCTTGAACGATCGGTGAGCGAGCCCTTTCGGGCTTTGCATGGCGTCGAACGCATGAAATTTCGCTCTTCCGCTGCCCCAAGTACTCGATGTGCCAACAGTGACACCGGGCTCGGGTACGTCGGCGTCCGAGCCGTCGCCCATCGTGAGGATGTGGGACCTGAGCATTCTCGCGTCCCACACAGCAGGGCCGAACTCCTGACGGATCAGGCCAGCAGCTGCGGAAACAACCGGCGCCGCAAAAGAGGTTCCGCTCCGGCCAACGTCATCATAGGTGTCTTTGTTGCTGAAGTACGAGCACACGTTCCCCGGAGCAGCAATGGACACGACCGGGATGTCGACGCCGTCCGGATAGAACGGCGCGTGTTGCCCGCCCACGCTCACGCGGACCGAGCCTCGTGAGCTGTTCGTCGCGATCTCTGCGAGGTCGTAATCGATGCCTGCGGTCGTTTCTACGTTGCCAACGGCGAGTACTTCGGGGCGGATCGCCGGATAGCATACGTTGCAGTCGGAGGTCGGCTGGCAGCGGCCTTGGGCGGTGTTTTCATTCCCGGCTGCGGCAACGACAAGCGTCCCGCCCTTCGTTACCGTTCGGATGACTTCATTGAGCCCGCCACAATTCGCGTCTAGATCGTATGCGCATTCCGACACGGCGAGTGACAAGTTGATTACGTCTGCACCTAATAGAAAAGCGTGCGCGACTGCTGCCGCTACAAAGCCGGTTGAGCTTGCGTTCAAATAGAGGATCGAGGCTTCGGGCGCGATGCCCGTTCTTCTGCGCTGATCAACCGGGTCGGTGGTGTTGGGGTCTTGCCCCTGGGTGAGATCCCCTGCGGCAATGGAAGCGACCCACGTGCCGTGGTTTGCCAACTCTTGCGGATCTCCTGTCCAGGGCGAGCAAGCATCGACATCGTGCCCGACGAACGAGCAGTTCACCTCAGCGCGAAGCCGCGATTCGCACGATGCAAACTCGCAATCTCCCCAGCCAGGGTGAGTACTGTTGATTCGGTTTGGAAACAACATGGAAGCAACCGATGACTCGACGACTGCGATCTTGATGTCTTCGTAGCCCACGGCTGGGTCGCAGGTCCGGGATGCGGATTCACCCTTGATGCCCTGATCCCAGAACTCCGACAAGAAGGTCGCCTCTCGCAACTCTTCGTGGTCGTACAGCAGGACCAGGGGTTGCCAGGCCGGATAGATCGCCTTCACATCGGGATGCGCAGCCACATCGGACATGGCGGCGGGAGGAATCCAGGCCTGTAGATGGTTGAGGAGCCCAACAGGTTTCGAGGTTCGCGCCCCAAGTTGTTGGAGGTAGGCCTTGACGTCTTCCTGCTCGCGTTCGATGAGCGCCTTGCGATCCGCAAGAGCACTATCGCGGGACGCTGGGTCCATAGCTTGCAATGCTGGGAGCTCCGCAAAAGGAAGATCGCCCAGGTCGAGCACAACCTCGAGCGACTCATCGGCCGCGCTTTGCTCCGCGTGCTCCAACACATAGGCTTCCATGCGTTCGATGCTTTCCGCTGGGGTCGCAGGAACGAGGCTTTCAGAATCGGCCAAAAGGGCTACCGGCAGGCTCACGCCGGAGGACCCGAGCTCTTCCAAGTAGTTGGTGACTTCGACTTCTTGGACCGCGACGTCCGAGGCGTCAGGGTCTAGGCCGTAGCTCTCGACCCAGTCTTCGCACGACTGCGGCCCGTCAGAGCGAATCGCCGGCCCACAACCTCCCGTATAGTCGGTGCACGGGTTCAGCTGCAGCACGATCACAAAACCGACAACCCCTAGGCCAACCCACCTCGCCCTGCCGTCCATCGTGTTCCGGTATACCCCGAGAACGCTCCCTGAGCACCCGAAGCTCCCCTGACGTTTGATCTTGCCGGGAACGTCTGACGGGCGGTGCGTGATATGCTCGGCGCGTGAAGAGGTTCGTTCTTCTGCTGCTGCTCGTTGTTGGCGTCGCTTGTGACGAACCCGGCGACCAGCGCTTGTTCTCTGTGGGTGCTTGCGAGCAGTTTGGGGTCATGGAGCCGGTGCCAGTGCCTTCGAGTTGCGGCATCGACATTGCAGGCCAAGGAGGCACCGTCCGGGTGTTCGCCGTGGGCGCGGTGATTCGATACGCCGAGATGGAAGACTACGCGAGCTTCTGCACCGCCTGGGATGAAGTCGTGCGGACCGAGGTGCTGCCTTGCCTCGCAACTGACAAACCCAACCTGCTGGTCTTCCCCGAGAATGCAACCCTCGCCGGTGCGTTCATCGGCTCACGCGGTGCGATCGGCCGCACGGAGACCGAAACGCTCCCAGCCTTTGCGTCGCTGTTCGAAACCTATGCGGAGCCGTTGGCTTACTACCGCGAGCTCTATCCCGATGCCGCTCCGATTGCCCAACTCGTGATCTCGTTGTCGGACACCCTCCACCGCGCGTTTCAA
>CALLDH010000015.1 GCA_937998345.1 uncultured bacterium
CACCGAGCGGAACGTGTCGCGCAGTCATGCGCGGCTGCTGAGCCGCAATGGATGTTACATCGTGGAGGACCTCGGCTCTTATAACGGCGTCACGGTCAACGGAGAGCGGATCGATGTCAAGGCGGAGCTCGCCGCCGGCGATCAGCTCGGCATCGGCGACTACGATCTCGCGTTTCAATCGGACGTGGTCGCGACCGCGAATACGATCCCTTCGCCAAAGCCCAAGAGTCAACCGCCGGCCAGGTTGGTCGTGCTTAGCGAGCCGGCCACGGGGGCGGAGTTTACGCTGACCAAACCGGCGCTTCGAATCGGCCGCGATGAGCGCCTCGACATTTGGATCAACCACAAGTCGATTTCGCACGAGCACGCCGAGGTTCAGGTGGACGACGGCGAGGTAACGGTGTTCGATCTCGAAAGCGCCAATGGGATGCGGGTCAATGGCGTTGCTGCGTCGCGTGCGATACTCGACGCGGGAGATATTCTCGAGCTCGGGGAGGTTCGGTTCCGGTTCGTTCCGGCACAGGGCGCGCACAGTTTGGAACCGCCGCCTCACGAGGCCCCTGAGATTCCTTTGTCGAGCTCGACGCGAAAGCCAGTTTTCGTGATGCTGCTGATCGGGCTCCTGGTCGTTGCCGTGGCTAGCGCGGTGCTGGTCACCATGCGCGGCACGCCGGGGGCCTTCTCGGGGACCGAGAGCTCCACGGCGTCGATCGAGGAGCCGAACACCGCGAGCTCCGAAACGATTCTATTCGTCTCGCACCCTGTCGAGGAGGTGTTGGCTGCCAAGCCGGCAGTAGACCCGGCCGCTACTGAACAGGAAGCCAGCCGTGATGCGGATGCTGACAGCCAGGCGATTGAGGAGCCGCGAGAATGGGAAGGGCAGCTGGCGCGTGCCCGTAAAGCCTTGGCGAAAGGACGTCTCGATCGCGCGTATTCGATCGCGAACGAGCTTCCGGTGGACAGTGTTCTACGCAAGACCCCGGAGTTCGGCGAGATTCGATACCGTTACGCACAGGCCCACATCAGCGCAGGTGAACGCGCACTCCAAGAAGGGGATCTCGAGCTGGCCGAGGGCGAAGCCATGCTTGTGTTGGAGCTCAAAGGGATCACCTCGAAGCAGCGGCAGGACGCGAGGCGGTTGATGAGAAGCGCTCGCCAACCGCGTCCCAAGCCGAAGGGGCGGCCGAAAGTCGACCCCTGAGTGATGCAGGGGCGCAGAATCGTTGATTAATGGGCTCCGCCCATGACAAACTGAGAGTGGGTGTTTGGGGGAACACAGTCTTGGGGGATGTCGTCCGTGCGTGGCGCATGGGCGGCCGCGCTCGTCTTGGTGGTCTTCGCCGTCTTGGCGGGGGTGCCGAGCGCTTCGCGCGCCCAAGAGGCGACCCTTCACGGTGGCGGCATGGACCTGCACCTCTTTCGACCCGCCGTAGACACGAGGGGCTACTTCACCGTCAACGGGACGGAGGTCATGCCCCACAAGGAATTCAGCTTCGGCCTGGTTCTCGACGCGGGCTTCGGCCTCCTTCGCTACAACGGTTTTAGCAACAATCCGAACGGCGCGGCTGACACCGCAGGGCGCGAAAGTCGAATCTCGAAGCAAGCGTTCACCGGGACGTTCATGTTCAACTTCGGTCTCATCGATCGATTGGTGATCGGTATCCAGCTTCCGATCACCTTCTTTCGAGGCAACAGCGTGCAAACCCCCGATCGGGGCGGGAGCTGTCTCGCGGGCTCGAGCACGTGTCTCTACAACTTGCAGGCGAACGGGTTGAGGTCACAGGGCGTCGGAGACTTGACGATTCATGCCAAGGCGCGCTTGCTGAATCTCGGCGGTAAGAGCCCGGTTGGCATCGCGGTCACGTTGCGCGCTGGTTTTCCCACGGCCAAGACCACGCAGTTTGCAGGTGAGCCAGGGTTCTCTCTCTGGCCCACCGCGGTGTTGGAGTTTCAACCGATCCAGAAGATTCGTCTTGCACTCGAAGGTGGGTATCGGTGGAACTCCAAGCAGGGCGCGAGCTTCATCTGGGATGGACGTTCGGACCCCTCGGATCCAACGGGGACCGCTGTCGATCCGGTCGACGACCCCAACGCGGGCCGACGCTTCACCTACAACGACCTGATCACGTTTGGCTTCGGAGCGAGCTTCCGAATCGCGCGTTCGCTCGACCTGATCCTCGAGTACTACGGCTCGCAAATCGCCCAGGAAATTGGGACGAAGGGCACTCTTTCGATGGAGGTGCTCGGCGGGTTCAAGTACTTCGTCACCAACAAGAGCTTCCTCTACTTCGCAGCGGGCGCGGGCATTCCGAAGACCGGGTTTCAAGCCGCGGACGTTCGCGCGACCATCGCGTTCATGTACGAGCCGGCCGTCGAGGATCGCGACGGCGATGGAATTCCCGACGATGACGACGGCTGTCCGGACGAAGCCGAGGACAAGGACGGCTTCGAGGACAGTGACGGGTGCCCAGATCTAGATAACGACGGTGATGGGATCCTCGATGTCGACGATGCGTGTCCGCTCGTGAAAGAGGACTACGACGGGGATCGCGACGAGGATGGCTGCCCCGAGGGTAGGGAAGGCGACCGCGACGGGGATGGGATTCCCGATGTCGTCGACGATTGTCCCGACGAACCTGAAGATTTCGACGGATTCCAGGACGAAGACGGTTGCCCGGACCCGGACAACGATGGTGACGGGATCCCAGACGAAAAGGATCTGTGTCCGAACGACCCCGAAGACATGGATGGCTTCGAAGATGAGGACGGTTGCCCGGATGTCGATAACGACGCGGACCGGATCCTCGACGTGGACGACGCTTGTCCCAATGACCCGGAGACTTACAACGGCCACGAGGACGAGGACGGATGCCCCGATAAAGGCCTGGTGATCCTCGAGGACACGCAAATCACCATCCTCGAAAAGGTCTACTTTGAAACTGACAGCGCGATCATCAAGTCCCGGAGCTTCCCACTGCTCGATGCGGTCGCTGCGACGCTCAACGGGAGTCCACACATTACCTTGGTAGAGATTCAGGGCCACGCAGATGAGCGGGGCAGCGACAAGTACAACATCAAGCTCACACGCGCTCGAGCTGCTTCGGTCATGAATGCGCTGATCGAGCGAGGCGTCATCAAGAGCCGCCTGAGGTCGGGCGGATATGGTGAACGATGCCCCGTCGATCCCAAGCACAACGCCACAGCTTGGGAGAAAAATCGGCGAGTCGAGTTCAAGATCATCGAAACCGACGCAGGTCCGACCGGAGTTGAGGTAACATGTCCGCGGGGCCGTTCTCTGGTTCCGAGGTGATATGTCGCGCGAGCGCTTCGTTGAGTTGATGACCCCTGCCCTGACCCGGTTCAGTCAGGATCTGAAGTCGGTGCTTCGGATGGTCGAAGATCCGGAGATCGACGACGAGAGTCGTAGTGAGGCGGCAGGCGTTTTGCTGCACGTGATCTCTTCGAGCGGGGTCATTCCAGGGGTTCGCGGAGTGCTCCGTCACCTAGGGGATGTCCTGCTGATTCGACTCGTGTTGAACGACGTTCGCGCGCGATCCCCCAATGCGTTTCAGAAACACGCGCAGCAATTGCCGGAGATGCTCGAGCCCCTGTCCGACGAGCTCGGCGCCATGCGTGCGTACCTCGATGACCGCGTCAGCGTGCTCGAAAGGGCCGTCGCGAAGTTCCCGAAGTTGAACCATCAGGGGCATCAAGCCTCCGCATGTGTCGAGGACACGGAGTCGAGCATGTGGCTCTACGACGCGGTGCACGAAGCGCTGATTGACGAGATCGATTTCGACGAAGAAGACGTCATACGGGAGCTGAAGCAGGTCGATCGTATCCTCGCCCCGCTCGCGTCCCGCGTTCGTCGATAGTTTTCTACGCTGCTTTGCGCCGGGGCTCGGAGATCTCGCGGAGCAGCCACGTTCCGTGCGAAGCCTTCAC
>CALLDH010000016.1 GCA_937998345.1 uncultured bacterium
CAGGCGGAGGGCGAGGTTGATCGCGCTCTTGAGCTCGTGAAGCTCAAAGTTCGCAACAACAGTGCCCGCGAGGGAGGAAATGACCTCGCCACCACCACTTTGGACCTCGTTCGTGACGTAGCGCGCCCACTGCCCGGCGGCGGCCGTGGTCTCCTCTTCTTCGAAAGCAGGAGGTAGGATTCTGTGCCACAGGACGAAACGTTCCATCGCGATGAACAGCTAGGCGCGCTCGGGCGCCGACTTCATGTCGACCGTGGTCCCAAAGATGCCCATGTTCCCCTCGTAGGTTCAGGATCCCATGCGGAGAGCCCCCTGTAAAGGGACTGAGCTTTCTCGACTTCCGAGTTCTGTTCGTGCTAGCTGGGGATCATGCTGAAGGGGGCGCACGTCCTGATTACCGGGGGCGCGGGGTTCATTGGGACGGCGCTGACCGCGCGTCTCGCTGAAGATAACCACGTCCGGGTGCTCGACATCTTGCGCCGGAACGCGCTCTCGGAAGCGGGCCTCGATCACCATCCGAACGTCGAGCTCATCGTCGGCGATGTTCGCGACATGACGGCGGTTCGCAGAGCGGTCACGGGGTGCGAGTACGTGATCCACATGGCCTCGATCGCCGGCGTCGATACCGTCCTGAAGAACCCCGTGGCGACGATGGAGATCTCGCTCGAGGGTACGATGAACGTTCTTCGCGCGGCCAATGACTGTACAGGCGTCAAGCGCGTGATCGACTTCTCTACGAGCGAGGTCTTCGGCTCGTACGCGTTTCGCGTCCGCGAAGCCGACGTTACCAGTCTCGGAGCGGTCGGCGAGGCCCGTTGGACCTATGCGGTCAGCAAGCTCGCCACGGAGCATCTGGCCCACAACTACTGGAAGCAGTACGACCTTCCGACGGTCTCCATTCGGCCGTTCAACATCTACGGGCCAGGGCAGGTCGGCGAGGGCGCGGTGCACGCCTTCGTGGTGCGGGCGTTGCAGGGCGACAAGATCCTCATTCACAACGAGGGCGACCAGATTCGCTCGTGGTGCTACATCGATGACATCGTCGAGGCGATTCTGCTCGCAATGGAACGGGACGAGGCCGTTGGCGAGAGCTTCAACATCGGAAATCCACGAAGCACGATCACGATTTACCAGCTCGCGCAGCTGATCGTCCGCCTCACCGAGAGCACATCCGCAATCGAGTTCGTCGACTGGGACTTCCCTGACGTCGAGCTTCGCATTCCTGACGTGAAGAAGGCCGAACAGCTTCTGGGGTTCCGAGCGCACACAGAGCTCGAGCAAGGGCTGCTCGGCACGATCGAGTGGTATCGTCGCAAGCTCAACGGCGAGGCGTGAAATGAGCAGCGGTTCTCCGCGGGTTTACGACCTGTCTGCCGCACGTCCAGATGGCTGGTTCGACGAAGTGCTCGCGCAGTCCAAGGATTTCGAACGGGCGTGTGAGATCATTGGCCGCAGCACGCTCGGGCTCGCGCTCATCGCTGGTGCACGCGTCCTCAGTCTGACGGCTAACCCGCACGCGGAAGACCTGACGACCGTCGAGTTCTCGATCGGTCAAGATCCGACGGTTCGGCAGGTGCCGCTTTCGGAATTCCGTGAGACGATTGGACAGTTCCTGCTGACGCCACTGCAGAGCTGGACCCTCACCGATGACCCCGACGTGGAGGCGCTGCAGGCGCACATCGGTGGGCGCTACATGCTTGAAGCCTCCTTGTTCAACGTAGAGCCGCTCGAGCTCCGGAACGACCTAGGCCTTTCCGAGGTTGCCCTCGAGTTCAACGGCATTCGGCACGTGTTGGCCCTCGAAGACTTCAGAGATGTGCTCGACGAGCGCGTCCGCTCAGAGCTCGGCCTCGACCGGCAGGATGATGTCGCGATCGACCTGGCCGTCGTGGACCAGGCCGAAGAGGCCAACGCCCATGGCAACTGGGGGGCCACGGTCGCCATGCTCAACCCCTGGCTGACCCCAATTTCGATGCTCTTGCGCACCGGGGAAGCCGAGAGCCTCGCCGAGGACGTTCACGGACGTTTGTCGACCAGTCTCGACCTGCTCGGCACCGCGTACGCGAACATGGGTGAGCTCGACGCCGCCAACGAAGTGTTGCGGCTTGGGATTCAATGGGCCGGCGAGTCGGGAAAGGCGGGGAGCCTGTTCCTCGCGTTGGGGCGTGCATCGGTTGCTGGCGAGAAACACGGCGAGGCGATCGGCTTGCTGCGGCGAGCGATTCGCCTCGGCACCGAGGAACGCGACGCGTTGCCTCTTCTAGCGCAATCATTGAGCGCCCGTGACCAGGGCCTGGCGGCGATGGTGTGCAACGAGCGGGCGCGAGCTCTGGGCGCGAGCGCTGCCGAGCTCGAGGCGCTTCAGACCGAGCTGCAGGCGCGCCTCGGCGATGCTTGGCCGAGGTTTCAGGCCTGGATGAGCGACTCCGAGTAGCTGCTTTACTTTGCTCCCGAGGCTTCGTACCGTAGCCGTTCGGATGTCGGGCTTTCTTCTGTCGATCGATCAGGGAACCACCGGTTCCACTGCGTTGCTCTTGTCTCCTGCTGGGCAGATTCTAGGGCGCGCGAACCGCGAGTTTCCCCAGCATTTCCCTAGGCCTGGCTGGGTCGAGCACGACCTCGAGGAGATTTGGCAAAGCGTCGGCGCGGCGGCGGCTGAGGCCGTGGAGCGGGCGGGCGTTGCGCCGACCGATTGCCTGGGCATTGGAATCACCAATCAGCGGGAAACTACGGTCCTTTGGGACCGGAACACCGGGGCAGCGGTCCACAATGCCATCGTCTGGCAGGACCGCCGCACCGCGGACCGCTGCCAAGAGCTCAAGGACGCGGGCAAGGAGGAGATGTTCCGCCAGCGGACCGGGCTCGTGCTCGACCCCTACTTAGCCGGAACGAAGCTCGAATGGCTCTTAGAGCACGTCGACGGCGCGAGGGCTCGCGCGGAGAAGGGCGAGCTGGCCTTTGGTACGATCGACTCCTGGTTGGTCTATCGACTGTCTGGCGGGAAGGCGCACGTCACCGACGCGAGCAACGCCTCGCGGACCTTGCTGTATGACATCGCGAAGGGACACTGGGACGAAGAGCTCGCGGCGGAGCTGCACGTGCCGATGGCCTTGCTGCCGGAAGTTCGAAGCTGCTCCGAGGTGTATGCCCACACCTCCGGCGTCCCAGGGGTGCCTGACGGGGTCCCAATCGCCGGAATGGCCGGCGATCAGCAGGCCGCATTGTTTGGTCAGACCTGCTTTGGCGTCGGCGACGCGAAGTGCACCTATGGCACGGGCGCGTTTCTGCTCATGAACACCGGGACGGACCTGGTGCACTCCAAGCACGGGCTCCTCACGACGATCGCGTGGCGGCTGGGCGATGAGACGGTGTATGCCCTCGAAGGGAGCGCGTTCATTGCCGGTGCCGCCGTCCAATGGCTGCGCGACGGGCTTGGGCTGATCTCCTCGTCAGACGAAATCGAAGCCAAGGCCAGGGAGGTCGACGCCACCGGGGATGTCGTGTTCGTTCCCGCTTTGGCGGGGTTGGGGGCCCCGTATTGGGACCCGCATGCCCGGGGCCTCATCTACGGGCTCACCAGGGATACGACGGCGGCGCACCTTGCGCGCGCAACTCTCGAGGGAATCGCGTTCCAAATCGTCGACCTGGTCGACGCGATGCAAGCGGACGCCGATCGCCCTATAAAGCGTTTGCGGGTCGACGGTGGTGCGACCCGCAATGACTTACTCATGCAATTTGAAGCCGACATGCTCGGGGTGAAGATCGATCGTCCCGAGAATGTCGAAACGACAGCCCTAGGAGCTGCTTACTTAGCTGGCATGGCCGTTGGTGTATTCGACGGTCTTAGTTCTATTGTAGATGCTTACCGTATCGAGCGTAGCTTTGACCCTCAGGTCACCCAACCAGAACGAGACGGGCACTTGAGGCGATGGCGCGACGCGGTACGGCTGGCGCGAAGTGAGATGGGAATAAAATGAGCGAGAATGATGTCGGGCAAGACAACAAAGAAGAACTAGAGGTACCGGTAGCTTGGGAGGCACTCGAAGACGCATTTGAGAACAACGCACCTGAGGTGCACAGCTACTTGCACTTCGACACCGGCGAGGTGATTCGAATCGTCGATGGGGTTGCTGACCCTTCGATGCACACGCGCATCATCAGCGACAGCCGCTACCTCCGAATCGATCCGGTTTCCTCGCGCGAACAGTATCGATGGATGGAGCGCTTCATCGCGACGGTCGAGGACGAAGAGCTCCGGCGACGGCTCAACGTAGCGATCGATGGAAAGGGCGCATTTCGGCGCTTCAAGGATGCGCTGGTGAATCATCCGGTCGATCGGGAGCGCTGGTTTGCGTTTCGGTCCGAGCGTTTGCGCTCCTGTATGGACTCCTGGTTGACCGCCCATGGGATCCACTCGGTAGAGCGACCCAGGTGGCACGTTCCGACAGCGGAGGACGTCGGGGACGTCCAGGCCGAAATCGCGAAGCCCGCTGAGTCGGACGAGCGGGTCAGCCGAGTGGCGGTGAGCGACACGAATCGGCAGAGGCTCCACGCGCTGGTCGATCGTCTTTCGTCTCGAGACATGGAGCTGGCCGCAACCTTCCTCGAATTCCTCCGCAACCGAGGCCAGGCATCGTCCTCTTCCGAGCGGGCCGCCTCCGAGTCACCCGGCGCCGAGGCGGCCTCGTCGGTCGAATCCGAGTAGGAACCCGCTCTCACCGGTTCGAGCCTAGACGGAGTCGCGCGGCTCAACCACTATATATAGTGGGGGTCACACACTGACCCTCGCTTCTGGTCGCG
>CALLDH010000017.1 GCA_937998345.1 uncultured bacterium
GCTCGTCCTTCTCGCGGCCGCCTGGTTCGCCTACCGCTTTCTGACGCTGAATGGTTAGTACGGCGCCAGACAATCAGTTGCAGTGCACCGAGTGCGGGAAGAGCAACCCGCCCGAGTCCAAGTTCTGTGGGAAGTGCGGGAGGCCCTTGACCTCGGCCGGACCCGGGCCCGGTGACATCATTGCGGATCGCTATCGCGTTGTCGCACCAATTGGGCAGGGTGCCATGGGGACGGTGTATCGCGCCGAGCACGTGCAAATCAGTAAGGTGATGGCGATCAAGTTGCTGCACCGCGAGCTCCAACAAAATCCAGAAAACGTGGCTCGCTTTCATCGCGAAGCAGAATCCGCGTCGCGACTCAACCATCCGAACACCGTGCACGTGTTCGACTTCGGGCGCACCAAATCTGGCTCGCTCTACCTGGTGATGGAATACGTCGACGGCGATGATCTGGCCAAAGTCCTGGTCAAAGACGGGCCGATGCCCTTCGGACGCGTCGCGTACCTGTGCGCCCAGGTCGCGGGGTCCGTCGAGGCTGCGCACGCGGCGGGCATCGTTCATCGCGACCTCAAGCCGGAGAACATCGTCATCTCCGAAGGTCGTGACGGCGAGACGGCCAAGGTGCTGGATTTCGGGCTGGCCAAGCTCTTCGAGGGAACCGTCGAAGCGCAGGTCACGAGCAGCGGCACGATCGTTGGCACGCCATACTACATGTCGCCCGAGCAGATTCAGGGACAGGAGCTCGACGGGCGAAGCGACGTCTATGCAATCGGCGCAATCATGTACGAGTGCGTCGTCGGGAAGCCGCCGTTCGAGGCACCGAACCCGGTCGGCGTCCTCTCGAAGCACCTGTCCGAGGAGCCCTTACGTCCTTCCGCCCGGTCTCCGTTGTCGGTGCCGGCCGAAGCTGACGAGATCATCCTGCGGTGCCTCGAAAAAGATCCCGGGCGCCGTTACCAAACCGCCGAGGAGGTCAGGCAAGCCTTGATCGCGTATCTCGCTACCGTCGGCTCCGGCGATTGGCGACTCAGCGGAGTGGGCCAGGCACCTTTCGGCAGTGGCGAACGGCGCCTCGAGGGGCCAGATTCTATCTTCGAGACGAAAAGGAAGCTGTGGTGGCTGATCCTGCTGTTCCTCTTGGTGGGTGGAGGTGTGGCCGCCTGGCAGCTCGCGACCCGTGGTCCCTCGGAGCGTGAACCCAACCACACGGCCAAGGACGCTACAAGACTCCCCGAGGACACGGAGATGGAAGCTCATCTTGGTCAACGTGTCAGTGAAGACTCCGGCGACGTCGATCTCTTCGAGATCGAGCACATCGGGACGCAGCGGCGCGCGGCGGACATCGAGGTGAGCTCGATCCCAAACATGGATGTAGTCGTCGAGCTCTTGCGGCCTGGCCAAGAGGAGGCCATCGTGATGGCCGACTCGCGCCGCCTCGGACAGGGCGAACGCTTGCCCAACGTTCCGATCGAGCCGGGTAAGTATCTGATTCGTGTCCGCGAACGAAGTGTCAAAGGCGAGCTGCCGACCGAGAACGTTTCCGACGAGTACTACGTTCGATGGCGGCTTCTCGACGATGAGGGCCATTTCGAGCGGGAGCCCAACGACTCGCTCGAGCTTGCAGAGCCACTCGAGCTCGGCGCTGAACGGCGGGGGTGGATCGGCTGGCGAGGCGACGTCGACACGTACTGCTTGAGCGAGGATGCAGAAGGCGTGGTCGCACAGGTTAGCGCGCTTGCGGAGGTCGACCTGGTTCTCCGCGTCGCAGATCAGCGGACCGATCGCAGCGGCAAATACGACGCGAAGGGCGCGGGGCGCGGAGAGACCAGCAAGACTTGGCGCAACGTCGAAGCTGGGAAGCTCTGTGTCGAGGTGTCCGCCGATGCGCGAGACGAGAGGGGCCGAGTGGCGCAGCCCGACGAGACGTACGGCGTGCGGTTCATCACCGCCCCAGGGCGCTAGATGCGGATTTCGGACCTCGACTACGATCTGCCCGACGAGCTGATCGCACAGGAGCCACTCGCCAGGCGAGACGCATCGCGCTTGCTGCTGCTGGATGTCGCCACCAACGAAGTCGAGGACCGGCTCTTCAACGAGCTGCCAGGGTTGGTCCCTCCGAGCTTGTTTGTCTTCAACGACACGCGAGTCTTCCCGGCGCGGTTGCTGGGCAACAAGGTCACGGGCGGCCGGGTGGAGATACTGTTACTCAGAAAAACCACTGAAGGCCCCGATCGATGGCTTGCGATGGGCCGATCGTCAAAGGGGCTACGCGAAGGGATGGAGCTGTCGCTCTGTGGGGGACGGCTCGCCGCTCGCGTGGTCCGCACGCTCGACCACGGGCAGCTGGAAGTCGACCTTCGGGCAGAAGGTGCGGTGGATGCATTGATCGAGCAGGCAGGCGAAGTTCCGCTGCCTCCTTACATTCGGCGTGCGGCCGGCGACGCCGATCGGACCCGGTACCAGACGGTGTACGCGCGCAAATCGGGCGCGGTCGCTGCCCCGACGGCCGGCCTCCACTTCACCGAGAGTACCTTGAGCGCGCTCGAAGAGGCTGGGCACCAGACGTCCTACGTGACACTGCACGTTGGCCCCGGCACATTTCGGCCGGTTCAAGTCGAAAGCCTCGACGATCACGAAATGCACGAAGAAGCATACGAAGTCTCGGATGCCACTGTCGCAGCGATCGGCCGTGCACGCGAGGAAGGACGGCCGGTCGTGGCGGTCGGCACGACGGTCGTCCGCACGCTCGAATCGTCAGTCGATGCTGAAGGCAACCCGGTCGCGGGGTTCGATACGACGCGGCTTTTCATTCGTCCGCCGCATCGATTCCAGGTCGTCGACCACCTCGTGACCAACTTCCACCTCCCACGCTCGACCTTGCTGGCCTTGGTGATGGCCTTTGCAGGGGTCGATCTCACCCGCCGCGCATATCGCGAAGCCTCCGACCGGCGCTATCGATTCTACAGCTATGGCGATGCCATGTTGATCCGTGGGGGCACACGATGAGCCTTCCAACTGCAGGGTTTTCATTTCGAGTCGGCGCGGTGGACGGAGATGGACGGTGCGGAGAGCTGACGACTCCTCGCGCCACCATCGAAACCCCCGCCTTCATGCCGGTCGGAACTCAGGCAACCATCAAGGCGCTCACACCGGAGGAGGTCGCGTCGACAGGCGCGCGCATCATCTTGGCCAACACCTATCACCTTTGGCTCCGTCCGGGCGCCGAGTCGGTGGCCTCTCACGGAGGGGTCGTCGGATTCATGAAGTGGCCCCACGCGCTGCTCACCGACAGTGGAGGCTATCAGGTCTTTTCGTTGGCCAAGCATCGAACCATCGACGACGACGGCATCACCTTCCGCTCTCACCTCGATGGCACCCTGCATCGTCTAACCCCTGAAGAAGCGATGCGCGTTCAGGCCTTGCTCGGCTCGGACATCGCGATGGTGCTCGACGAATGTCCTCCGGGAGGCGCGCCGCGCGACCTGGTCCAGCTCGCGATGGCCCGCACCACCGATTGGGCTGAGCGCTGCCTGCGGACCAAGCCCGCCGAGGGCCAAGCTCGCTTCGGTATCGTCCAGGGGGGGGGCGAGCTCGACCTGCGCTTGTCGCACTTGCAGACGATTGCCGCGCTCGACTTTGATGGGGTCGCCCTGGGTGGATTCTCGGTGGGAGAGCCTACGGCGCAGATGTACGATCTCTTGAGCCAGATTGGCCCGGCGATGCCAGCGGACCGCCCACGATACCTCATGGGTGTGGGAACCCCGACCGACCTCCTTCGGGCGCTCTCTAGTGGAATCGATCTCTTCGACTGCGTGCTGCCAACCCGAAACGCGCGCAATGGCCAGGCCCTTACCTGGGGAGGTCGAGTAAACCTCAAGCAGGCGAGGCACCGCGACGACGATAGCGCCCTCGATACCCGCTGCGATTGCTCGGTGTGTACGACGTACTCCCGGGCGTATCTCCGTCACCTCTTCAAGGCCGACGAGATGCTCGGGCCGAGGCTGCTCTCACTGCACAACTTGCACTTCTACGGCTCGCTGATGCGCAAAGCGCGCGAAATGATTCGTGTCGGGGAGCTTGGCACCTGGGTCGCGACGACCGTCACGGACATGCAAGAGCGCGACGAAGTCGGCACCACCATGAACGATTGACGATATTCTGGCTGCGGGGTATGGCCCGACCTTCAAAGGTAGGGGCATGACACAGATCAAACGGGCACTGATATCGGTCTCCGACAAGACGGGGGTCGTCGAGTTCGCCAAAGAGCTTTCCGAGGCGGGCGTCGAGATTCTCTCCACCGGTGGTACGGCGCGGGCGCTTCGCGAGGGCGGGGTTCCGGTCATCGATGTCTCGGAGTACACGGAGTCACCTGAGATCATGGACGGGCGTGTGAAGACCCTGCACCCGCGAGTGCATGGCGGGATTCTCATGCGTGACAGCGGTGAAGATCGCGACGCACTCGGCGGCATCGGCGGCAAGCCGATCGATCTCGTCTGTGTGAACCTCTATCCGTTCGAGCAGACCGTTGCTCGGGGCGCCTCTCATGACGAGACGATCGAGAACATCGACATCGGTGGGCCGTCGATGGTCCGCAGTGCCGCCAAGAATCAGGCGCGCGTCACCGTCGTCACCGAACCGGGCGACTACGACGAGGTGCTGCGCGCAGTGAAGTCTGGCGATGGTCCGAACGCTTCATTGCGAGCGCGCCTAGCGGCCAAGGCATTCACCCAGACCGCGGCCTATGACGGCGCCATTTCCGCCTATCTGACCTCGCAGGGAAGCGACTCGAAGTTCCCCGGTGCGCTGACCCTGAGCTTCACCAAAGCCTACGACGTTCGATATGGTGAGAACCCGCATCAGCAGGGCGCCTTCTACATCGAGCGCAATGCGCCTGCCGGAAGCCTGGCCTTGGCCGAGTCGCTCGGTGCAGGGGGCAAGGAGCTCTCGTTCAACAATCTCGTAGACGTCGACGCGACCATCGAAGCGGTGCGCGAGTTTGAGGGGCCGGCAGCGGTCGTCGTCAAGCACACCAATCCGTGCGGTGTGGCCACAGCGGCGACCCTCGAGGAGGCGTACCGAATCGCCCGCGAGGCGGACGCACAAAGCGCGTTCGGCGGCATCGTCGCCCTCAACCGTGAGGTCGACGAGGCCACGGCCAACGCAGTTGCCGAGACCTTCATCGAATGCGTCATCGCGCCGGGCTTTGTCCCGGCGGCGCTGGAGCGGTTGCAGAAGAAGAAGAACCTCCGCATTCTCGCGACGGGCGAATGGCTTCCCGCCGACTACGCGGCGCTGCAGTTCAAGCGAGTAGGCGGCGGTTTGGTCGCGCAGGATCGCGACGCTACCGGGCCGAGTGAGGTTCGCGCGGGCAAGATCGTCACCAAGCGCCAACCCACAGACGATGAGATGCGCGCGCTCGACTTCGCCTGGCGCGTTTGCAAGCACGTCAAGTCCAACGCGATCATCTTTGCCAAGCCCGACAGAACGGTTGGCGTCGGCGCCGGCCAGATGGCCCGCGTCACCGCAGTGGGAATCGCGGCCCAGAAGTCCGGTGAGCTCTCGAAGGGCGCTGTCATGGCTTCGGACGCGTTCTTTCCGTTCCCCGATGGCATCGAGGCGGCCGCCAAGGTGGGTATCACCGCGGTGGTGCATCCAGGCGGCTCCAAGGGAGACGATAGAGTCATCGCTGCGGCCGATGCGGCCGACATGGCGATGGTGTTCACCGGCGTTCGCCACTTTCGGCACTGACGATGCGTGTTCTCATCGTTGGAGGAGGCGCCCGCGAGCATGCTCTGGCATGGCGCCTGTCACAGGATCCCGGTGTGGAAGTCATCGGAGCGCCCGGTAATGCAGGGATCGCGGCGCTGGGGCGGACGACGGCTGTCGATCCGACCGATGCCAGCCAGGTCGTGGCACTCGCCAAGCAAGAATCCGCGGATCTGGTGGTCGTCGGCCCAGAAGCTCCGTTGGTGGCGGGCGTGGTCGACGCGCTTCGTGACCATGGGATCGACGCCTTCGGGCCCGATCGCGAGGCCGCCCAGCTCGAGGGCTCCAAGATCTTCTCCAAGGAGTTCATGGCCCGTCACAATATCCCAACGGCCGGCTTCGCGGTCTTTGACGATCCGGACGCGGCCACGCGTTACATCGAGGAAGCGAACCGGCCGCTCGTGGTGAAGGCCGATGGCCTTGCCGCGGGGAAGGGCGTCATCGTCGCGAGCAACGCGAAGGAAGCGATCGCCGGCATCGACCGCATCATGCGCGAGCGCGCATTTGGCGACGCGGGCGACCGTGTGTTGATCGAAGAGTGCCTCGTCGGTCAAGAGGTGAGCTACCATGTCATCTCCGACGGCGAGCGATTCATTCCGCTCGCTCCCGCCCAGGACCATAAGCGCGCATTCGACGGCGACAAAGGTCCGAATACCGGAGGCATGGGCGCCTACTCGCCACCGCCAGTCGTGACTCCCGAGATCGAGCAGCAGATCCTCGACCGGGTCATCGAGCCGACGCTGCGTGGCATGGCGGCAGAAGGGCGTCCCTTCCGTGGCGCGCTGTTCGTCGGGCTCATGATCGTCGATGGCGAGCCGCTCGTGCTGGAGTACAACACGCGATTCGGTGACCCCGAGTGCCAGGCCCTGATGACGCGTTGGAAGGGATCGATCATGCCACTGATTCGGGGTTCGGCGCAGGGCGATTTCGGTCGGCTGACCCCCGAGTGGGAAGCCCCGGCTTCGCTGTGCGTCGTCCTCGCGGCAGGCGGCTATCCAGGAAGCTATGCCAAAGGGAAGATCATCACCGGCCTCGAGGAAGCGTACGCCCTCCCGCAAGTGATGGTCTTCCACGCCGGCACCGCGCTCGACGGCGACGCTGTCGTGACGTCTGGAGGGCGCGTGCTTTCGGTGACCGCCATTGGCGAAACGATTGACGAGGCAGCAGAGCGCGCCTATGAGGCCGCGGCGAAGATCCAGTTCGAAGGCAAGCAGCTTCGCCAGGACATCGGCTGGCGAGCCCGCACCCGCTGATGACCGACTTGGCCGAGCTCGTGAAGATCTTGGAGCAGGGGGGAATCGTGGCCTGCCCGACCGAGACGTGGCTCGGCTTGCTGGCCGATGCCCGCAACCACGGGGCGATCGAACGGGTCGCCGAGCTCAAGGGCCGTCCGGCCGACATGCCGATCGCCTTGCTCCTGCCGGATGCCCAGGCTGTCACCGAAGTCGCTTCATCTCTCTCCGGCGAGGCGAAGGCCTTGATGCAGGCCTACTGGCCTGGCCCGCTCACGGTACTCTTGGCGGCCCGGTCCGGCTTGAGCCCCCGGCTGACGCGGGACGGCAAAGTCGGAGTCCGCGTGCCCGGCCCGAGCCCGGCGGCTGACTTGGTGCGGGCGTTCGGACGCCCCGTCACGGCGACAAGCGCCAATCTGAGCGGTGAACCCCCACTCTGCAGCGCTGAGGAGCTGCCCCCGCGCATCGCCGAAGGGCTCGGCGGGGTGGTCCCTGGCGTCTCGCCGGGCGGCGCTCCCTCGACCCTGATCGACACCACGACAAGCCCAATGCGCATCCTCCGCGCCGGCGCCATCGAGATTGATCCGGCCGCTCTTTGACAGAGGCAGGGCTACTGCGTCACTCTTCGCGTACGGAGGACTGATGGCGCTGATCGAAACAGAAGAGGCTGCACGTCGCTTGGCACGAGCGATCTCGAGTGACCTTGCTCTCTACAACGAGGACAAGATTGCCGAGGGAGTTCGAAACGACAATCTTTTCGACGTGATGGCGGACGAAGTTCAGGAAGGTCGTGACCTTTATCAGAGCCGCGTGGCCCCGGAGCTTTTCGCGCGCAACCTCTACGACCGGGCGATCATCGACCTCCTCGTCCGCTCCAAGGCGCACGTCGAATCCCCGATGTGGTAGGCCTTCTATCGCCATGACTCTTAACTTTCTCGGCCGGCTCGCTGCCGCGGGCTGCCTCCTTCTACTTTTTGCCGGCTGCAACGACGGCAGCGCGGACGGCGCGGCAGGCATGGGCGGCGTAGCAGGCATGGGCGGTGCGGGTGGCGTACCCGCGGAGCCCCTGCCACAGATTCCGGGGCTTTGGGAGGGAAAGGCCAGCGGCTTCGACGTCTGCTTCTACATCAGTGATGACGGCCTGAGCCTCACCCCGAGCCCGACCTGCAACCTCACGGCGCAGCCCGACCCGATGCCCCGCTCTTACGACCTCAGCGTCGAGCTCGCGGGCACCGATGAGAACGGAGGCCCTTGCAGCTTCGAGCTGAGCTTCGCGAGCGAGGTTGTCATCGATCAGGCGACCAACTCGTTCCAAGCATCCGAGAGTCAGAACGGGACCGAGCTTGCCTTCTCTGGGGAGATCACGGGCAACCAGGCTTCCGGTGTGGCGCGCCGGGACAGCGAGGGGTCCTTCTGCCGAGTCGGTTGGGCCGCCTCGAAGTCGACGCAATGCGACGAAGCAGCGATTCAGTCTTGCCTCGACCTGCAAGACTGCTGTCGAGCGATTTTGGTCAACCCGGTCTTCTTCGAGAGCTGCAACTCCGTGGTCCTGCAATGCGACCAGGCGCAGTGTCTGAAGTTGCTGGCGGGCTACCCGCAATGCGCGCTCGAGCCCGAACCCTAGCCCGCCCGCAGCGCGTGGAGCGCGCTCAGGAAATCCTCGGGTGGCTCGGTCTCGAAGCGCATCGCCTCGCCGGTGATCGGGTGGGCGAACGTGAGGAGCGCTGCGTGCAGGGCTTGCCGGCCGAGCTCGCTCGAAACCCGGCGTAGCTCGGGGTCACTGATCGACTTTCCGTAGAGCGGATCGCCGAGGACCGGATGCCCATGCTCGGCGAGATGCACGCGAATCTGATGGGTGCGCCCAGTCTCGAGACGGCAACGAACCAGGGCGCTTCCGTGCAGAAGCTCGACTGTTTCGAGGTGTGTGACCGCCCGCCGGCCCCGGTCCCCCCGCGAGGTAAATTTCTTTCGATCCCCGTGGTGCCGAGTGTGGAACGTATCGTAGGTGATCGACTGCGGTGGACGGCCGAGCGCGATCGCGAGGTATGCTCGCTCTAAGGCGTGCTGCTGAAACATCTCCACCAGCCTCTCGTGGGCCTGAGGTGACTTGGCCACGGCCATTACGCCGCTGGTGTCCTTGTCGAGTCGATGCACGATGCCCGGGCGCAGGGGGTCGGCTCCGCCCTGCACCCCGGCATGGTAGAGCAGAGCGTTGACGAGCGTGCCGTCTGGGTGGCCGGGAGCGGGATGAACCACGAGCCCCGCCGGCTTGTCGAGGACGATGAGGTGGGCATCTTCGAAGAGGATCGCGAGCGGGATGTCCTGGGGCTCGGCGCTCATGGCCTCGGGCGGGGCCGGCAGGATCGAGACCTCGGCACCGGCCAAAGCCTTGGTCTTGCGCGACACAACCTCACCGGCTTGCTCGACGCGCCCCTGCTCGATCCATCGCTGCAGCGCGCTCCGCGAGAACTCGGGGCAGCGGCGGGCCAGCACGCGATCGAGGCGCAGGCCGGCGTCCTCGTGGGAGAGCGTGAGCACAGTCGGCGCCGGCGCCGAGTCCGGCATCCGCTACTCGAGTCTCTTGGTCAGCTGATGGGCGTTGGTTTGCATGTCGATGTTGCGGAACACGCAGATGCCCAGCTCGGGGTCGAGGCTGTTGCAATGGTCCGCTATCTTCGCGACGGACGCCTCGTCGTAACGCGAACGATGCCCGGCCGGCCCCGGAAGACGGATGTAGATCATTTTCGACTTCGGCGGGGGATCATCGGTCAGCGGGTCGTAGGCGGCGATGGCTGGCCGGTCGCCACAGGCCGAGACAATGTCGCTGGGCTTCCAGGCGTCGAGATCGAACACGATCGGCGGCATCCCCGCAGGCAGAAAACCTAGAAAAGCTCGAAGTGCGGTCCGGTTCGCTTTGCCATGCTTGAAGTTTTCGTCCGCACTGAAGATGACCGCTCGGGCCTTGAGGTCCCTGGCGAGCTCCGCCACAGCCTCACAGGTCGCCTTGTTCTCCTTGGTGCGCCGGAAGCCGGAATCACTGACCGACTTGGGGGCCACCACGGTAAACAGGAAGTTGTCGGGGGCCTCCCGAATCCACCGCCTCACGGTACCGGCGCCCGGAATGGCGATCTCGGTGTCCGAGATTTCCACCGCATCAAATTCCCGCCAATATCGGCTGACCGGAACGGGGAAGCCGGAGCACGCGACCACAAACATTGCGCCGGAGTATACAAGCTTTGGCGCAGAAGGCCCGGGGTGACTCCGCGATTGGCGGGAATTCATGAATCCGGAGGGTCTCTGATAGGATCGCCGCCGTGGCTGACTTCGGCTTCGATGCCTACGCGCTCGGCGACGCGGACCCCGCTGGGCAGCCGCATCCGTTGGAGATTGCACGCGATCTGATCGCGACGGGCAAGTCCCGCGCGGCGCTCGAGATGCTGAGCGTCCACCACGAGCAGCTGGCCGACGATCCGGAGTACCTGCTGCTTTGTTCCGAGGCGTGGAGGTCCGACGGGGACACCTTGCGAGCGCAGCAGGCATTGCTGGGGGCGGCGCGACTCGCGCCGAAGGATCCGAGGCCATTGCAGTGGCTCGGCGAGCTCTTGGCTGAACGCGGGGAGCACGAGAAGGCGGAGCGTGTGCTCGAGAAGGCCCGTGCGCTGGAGAGCGTTGCGACCCGTGTCGAAGCGCCGCTCGATCAGATGGAGCCCGAAGCGGAAGAGGATTTGATAGCGTTTGCGGAGCGGCAGGAGCGCAGCAGCCAGGCCGCCCTGACCCCGCGGCAGGTCTTGCTCGGCGCGGCGGCGTTGGGGGGGGTCGCGCTTCTGGTTGCAGGGATCGCGCTGCTCACGAGCACCAGGAACGACCAGGCTCGGAACGCCGAGCCGCCGACGGCCACAGCAAGTGCGACTCAGCTCGCGACGTCACCCGCCGCGCCTGATCCAGCCGTCGATGAACACGCGACCCCTCTTGCCGCCGTGCCGCCTCCAGACCTAACCCCCGCGGCCGAGGTGGCGGTGCCGCAAGTTGCGGGCTCTCCGCTGGTGGCGGCGCCGGAGCCCGTCGCTGCCGTGGAACCTCCGAAGCCCGTGAATCCCCGCGAATCAGCTCCGCCGCCGCGGGCCGCCTCGCCAGCTCCGCTGGCCAAGGTAACCGCGAAATCGAAGCCGAAGTCAGTAGCCCCAGCCCCCGCCCAGGCGGAAGAGCCCGATATTGCGGTCGTGGAAGCTGAGCTTGCCTCGATGGATCCCAGGCAGCTCACGGCGCGCGCCGACGCGCTTTACGCGCAGGGCCACACGGGGGTCGCCGCGAGCTACTATCGCCGCGCGCTCGAGCTCGACCCGGATTACGCGCCTGCCCTGGTCGGAATGGGTCAGGGCATATTGCGGGCCAAGAAGTACTCCGACGCCATGAGAAACGCGTCACGTGCATTGCAGCTCGCCCGTGGCGTCGACGCGCGCCCAGGTCTCGAAGCGGCGGCGATCTATCAGATGGGACGGGTTCACTATGAGCGTGGAGATCGGGACGCGGCCCGGAGGCTGTTCCGGCAGTCCATTTCCCTTCCCGGCACGCCGGCCGAAGCCTGGTTCTACCTCGGTGAGGCGCTGTCGAGCGACAACTCACCTGCCGCGCGGAACGCCTACCAGAGGTACCTCGAGCTCGTGTCCGAGGGCCATTTGGCGGATCGGGCCCGTCGAGCGATTCAGTAGTATGCTCCCCCCATGGCGAAGAAACAGAATGAGCGGCGCCAAGCTCGCAAAGAGCGAGCCAAGGAAGCGAAGGAAGCGAAGCGCGAAGCGGAGGCCAACGCACAGCGGCGTCGTCGATTGCAGATACGCGTGTCAGCGGCCATTGCGGTCCTGACTTTGGTGGTCGCCGGGATTTGCTACTGGGTGCTCGACAGCCGTCAGCTGATGGGCATCACGCTCCTCATCGGAGGTGTCTTGTTCCTCGTGCTTGCGCTTGGGACCTTGGCGTCCGGGGTGCCACCGCGCGATCGAACGCGCGCAGGCTCGATCAACTACGGCAAGCGCGACTGAGGAGGCCGCGGTGGACGATGCACAGTCCGAGCGGTGGGAAGCGGCCGAAGAAGGCATGGAGCTTCTTCACGCCGGCGAAATCGAACAAGCGATCGACGAGCTCTTGCGGGTCGCCCAAGAGAACCCACAAAACGAGTATGCCTTTCACTTTCTGGGCCACGCGTACTTTCACAAAGAAGCGTTCCCAGAGGCACTCAAGAGTTACGTCGAAGCGCTGAAGCTTGCGCCCGATTACGCCGGCGCGATGCTGGGCGCTGGGCAGACGCTGCGAATGATGGGCGAGTACGACCGCGCGATTCGAATGGGCCAACGCGTGCTTCGGTTGCAGGAAGACGATGGTGACGGGCTGTTCCTCGTTGGCGCTGCCCACTTTCAAAAGGGCGAGAACGAGGCGGCCAAGCGCTATCTCGAACGGTTCTTGGAAACCGGCCCCGAGCTCGAAGTTGCGCTCGAAGTCGAGGGTATGCTGCAGGTCATCCGCGGCGAGGTCTTGCCTTTCCCAGGTGGGCAGGACACGGTAGAGAACTAGCAGGAGGTGCCTGTGACCGCGGATCCCGCGAAGAAGCTCGCAGCCGATCGGCAGCCAGAGGACGAGAGAGGTCAGTTGCGCGACGACGCCGACCAGTGGCGGAAGCAGGATGTGCAGGACGCCACGGCTCGCCATTCGTTGCGCAAGGAGAGATTTGTCACCCACAGCGACCTCGAGGTGCCCGACCTTCTCACGCCGGCCGATCTCGGTGATAGCTATCCGCGCGACCTCGGATTCCCGGGCCAGTTTCCCTACACGCGCGGCGTCCAGCCAACGATGTACCGTGGCCGCCTGTGGACGATGCGTATGTTCGCGGGGTTCGGTACGCCGCGACAGACCAACGAGCGTTTTCGATACCTGCTCGAGCAGGGGCAAACCGGCCTTTCGACGGCTTTCGATTTCCCGACTCTGATGGGGTACGACAGCGATTCGCCGCGCTCGCTCGGCGAGGTCGGCATGGTGGGCGTGGCGGTCGACACGCTCCACGACATGGAGGTTCTGTTCGACGAGATCCCACTCGACAAGGTCACCACGTCGATGACGATCAACGGCCCGGCGGCGGTTCTGCTCGGGTTCTACATCGCGCTGGCCGACAAGCGCGGGATTCCGCGCGACAAGATCGGTGGGACCGTCCAAAACGACTGCCTCAAAGAGTTCATTGCGCAACACGCGTGGGTGGTGCCTCCGCGCCCGGCGATGCGGATCGTCACCGACTCGATCGAGTTCTGTGCCCGCGAGGTCCCACGCTGGAACAGCGTGAGCATCAGCGGCTACCATATTCGCGAGGCGGGCTCGACGGCCGCTCAGGAGCTTGCCTTTACGATCGCCGATGGGCTCGAGTACGTGAAGTGGGCCGTCGAGCGCGGGTTGGACGTCGACGACTTCGCGCCGCGCCTGTCGTTCTTCTTCGATGTTCACAACGATTTCTTTGAAGAGATCGCGAAGTTCCGTGCGGCACGCAGGATGTGGGCACGGCTCATGAAGGATCGGTTCAACCCGAAGAATCCACGCTCCCTGATGCTGCGGACGCATGCGCAAACCGCTGGAGTGTCACTCACCGCTCAGCAGCCGTACAACAACGTCTCGCGTGTCGCCCTTCAAGCGCTTGCCGCAGTGCTAGGTGGGACTCAGTCCCTCCACACCAACAGCCTGGACGAGACTTTCGCGCTTCCCACCGAGGAAGCCGTCACGATCGCGCTTCGCACTCAGCAGATTATCGCCGAGGAGTCTGGCGTCACCAACACCATCGACCCCCTAGCTGGCAGTTACTTCGTCGAGTGGATGACTGATCGTGTCGAGGAAGAGGCGATGGACTACATCCAGAAAATCGACGACTTTGGCGGCATGGTGGAAGCTGTCGAGCGCGGCTACCCGCAACGCGAAATCGCAGCTTCGGCGTACCGCCTGCAGCGCCAGATCGAAAGCGGCGAAAAGACGGTCGTTGGCGTCAACAAATACGAACAGGACGAGCAGCCAGACATCCCGACCCTCCGAGTAGACGAGTCGATTCAAAAAGAGCAGCTCGAGAGCCTTGCAAGGGTGAAGGCGGAACGGGACGACACCGCAGTATCCGGGGCTCTGGCTGCCATCGCCGATGCCTGCCGAGGCGACCGCAATGTGATGCCGGGCATCATCGACGCGGCGAAGGCGTATTGTACCGAGCAGGAG
>CALLDH010000018.1 GCA_937998345.1 uncultured bacterium
CAGAAGGACCTCGAGCTGACCTGGGCCACCAACGTGAACGGACCGATCTACTGCGCCAAAGCGTGCATTCGCCCGATGATGAAGAAGCGGTGGGGGCGGATCATCAATCTTTCGAGCGTGGTGGGGGAGTCGGGCAACGCCGGCCAAGTGGCCTATTCCTCTTCAAAGGCTGCCATTTTGGGCCTAACGCGCACGCTGGCCCGCGAGTATGCGTCTCGGGGGATCACCGTGAACGCCGTCGCCCCAGGATTCATCGAGACCGATATGACTGCAGATCTGCCGGATGCGGGGAAGCAGGGCATCATCGACCAGACGCCGCTAGGCCGAATTGGCCGCCCCGAAGAGGTCGCGGCCGCAGTAGTATTTTTAGCTAGCGAAGAAGCGAGCTATATCACCGGACAGGTAGTCCGGGTCAACGGAGGCATGCACGTCTAGCGCGTGCGTGACGGAGGGAACAGATGGACATTGCGGCGAAGGTCAAAGAAATCGTGTCGGATAAGCTCGACGTCGATGGGGCCGATATTCAGGAAGAGCAAGACTTCATCGAGGATCTCAAGGCCGACTCTCTCGCGGTTGTCGAGGTCGTGTTGGCGCTCGAAGAGCAGTTCGAGATCGAGATTCCGGACGAGGATACGGAGAAAATCAAAACCGTCCGTGATGCGATCGAATACATCAAGGCGCAGCAGGGCTAAGAGCCCGGCGCGCGTGCCTTGCCAGGCGGGTTGATGCGGCGAGTAGTGATCACAGGCGTGGGCAGCGTGAGCCCATGCGGCGCGGATGTCGCGACCACTTGGAACAACATCTCCGAGGGGCGGAGCGGCATCGCGCGCATCGAAAGTTTCGATGCCACCGAGTTCGCTTCGCAGATCGCGGGTGAGTGCTCGGACTTCGATCCGTTGCAGTACATGCCGAAGCGGCGCTTGCGTGAAGCGGCGCGTTTCATTCAGCTTGCCATTGCGGCAAGCGCGCAAGCGATAAAGAGCTCCGGTTTCGAGCCGAGCGATGAAGAGAAGGAGCGCGTGGGCACCTTCATCGGGGTTGGTTTCTGCGGACTGGAGGTCTTCGAGGACACCTGCCAGACGCTGTTCGACAAGGGGCCGCGCCGAGTATCTCCGTATTTCATTCCCTCGGTCATCTCGAACCTCGCGCCGGGACAGGTGACGCTGAAGTGGGGGTTCAAAGGCCCGAGCTACACCCACACGAGCGCGTGCGCATCGGGCGCGCATGCGATCGGTGACGCGTTTCGCTGGATTCAACGCGGAGAGATCGACGCGGCTGTTGCTGGGGGCGCGGAGGCTGCCGTGACGCCGGTTGGCGTGGCCGGGTTCACGTCGATGCGTGCGCTGTCTCGACGCAACGACGAGCCGGAGCTTGCAAGCCGTCCCTTCGACACGGATCGCGACGGGTTCGTGATCGCCGAGGGGGCCGGCGTGATGATGCTCGAGGAGCGCGAGGCTGCCATTGCGCGCGGCGCGGACATCTGGGCCGAGATCGTCGGCTACGGCGCGACGTCGGACGCACATCACATGGTGCAGCCAGCCCCTGGGGCCGAAGGCGCACAACGCGCGATGAAGATCGCGCTCACCGACGCCAAGCTGAATCCCGAGGACCTCGACTATGTGAACGCACATGGCACGTCGACACCGATGGGTGATGGCGGGGAGCTCGAGGCGGTTCGGAAAATCTTTGGCGCGCATGCGACCGACGGGCTCGCCGTATCCAGCACCAAGAGCATGACGGGGCACCTTCTCGGTGCCGCGGGCGGACTCGAGCCGGTGCTCTGCACCCTTGCGATGCGCAACGGCATCCTTCCGCCGACAATTAATCTTCAGAACCCCGACCCGGTCGCCGCGGGGATGAATCTGGTGCCCAACGAGGCCCAGGAGCGGCCGATTCGCGCGCTGATGAACAACTCGTTTGGCTTTGGCGGGACCAACTGCGCGCTCGTGCTAAAGGCTCCGTAGCCATGGCCAAGACTCTCATCGCCGGTTCGGATCACGCGGGCCTCGAGCTCAAGCGGGAGCTTTCCGGCGTTGCGGCCGAGCTCGATTACGAAGTGGTCGACATCGGAACGCACAACAGCGAGTCCACCGATTACACGGACTACGCGCACCAAGTTGCAAGCGCTGTCGGGCGCGGGGAAGGGCTTGGGCTTTTGGTCTGCGGCACGGGTATCGGCATGTCGATGGCGGCGAACCGTCACCCCGGCGTGCGCGCTGCGGTGTGCAGTGACGTCTTCAGCGCTTCGATGACCCGCCAACACAACGACGCCAACGTGCTCTGCATCGGGGCTCGCGTCGTAGGCACAGGGCTAGCTGCCGAGATCCTCAAAGCGTTCCTGAGCGCGACTTTCGAAGGCGGCCGCCACGAGCGTCGCGTCAAGAAGATCGAACCGTCCAATGAAGGTTGAGCAGGACGAACGCTTTCGCGAGCAGCGCGAGAGATTCCGGCTCAAGTGGAACTGCGAAGACTGCGTGTTGTTCGATCCTGCAGCGGGGTGTGCGCATGGCTTTCCCACCCACCGGCATCGGAAGTCACGCTACGACGATCCCACGGCCGCGCTGCTCTTCTGCAAAGATTTCGAGTTGACGTAGGTCACGACTAGTGCGCTTGGTGGCTTTGGCCAAATAGTTGATGCGGCTAGGGGGCGTCACTATGGATTCATGGCTAGATGCGCGATGAGTCTCGAGTTCGTTTTCCTGTCGCGGTGCTGCGGGTCTCGCTGGTGCTCGCGCTCGCGTTTGGCGTCCTCAGCATTTGCGCGCTGCACGATTCTCGTAACGACGATGCGTACATCACGTTTCGTTACGGGCAGAACCTCGCGAGCGGCCGAGGTCCGGTGTTCAACCCGGGCTCGCGGATCTTGGGCAGCACGAGCCCCGGGGAGCTGCTCACCAGTGCGGCCGTGTATCCCCTTGCGGGCCTCGAAGGCACGCCGAGTTGGATGGCGTCTCTCGGTTGCATCGCTTGGCTGGCTCAGGCGGTTCTAATTTTCTTGCTGCTTCGTGGGGCGTTCGGCGATTGGACCGCGATGTTGGGTTCCCTGGTTCTGATGCTCGGTTGCGCGGGCTCGGACGCTCGAGTCGCGCTCGAGACCAACCAGGTAGTAGCCCTCAACCTCGGCGCGTTGTGGATGGCCATGGACAAGCGCTGGCGTAGCGCCGCCTTGTTGGCAGGGCTCGCCGCTCTGTTCCGGCCAGATGCGCTTCTATTTGCGCTTCCGCTCGCGGCTCTTTGTGTCTACGAAGAAAGGGCAAGGGCGTTGGGTCCGGCGGTCATCTTCTTTGCGGTGCTTGCCCCGTGGATGCTGTTCGCCACCTACTACTACGGGACGCCGCTTCCGATGAGCGCGCTCACCAAGTTCCAACGTGTCGGCGTCTCGGTGTACGCCGAGCACATCTTCGACCACCTCGGTGCCTACGTGCTTCCGGGCCGACCGACGATCGCGCTGGTGCTGTGGGTGCTGGGCATTGCCGGCGCGGTGCGGCTTTTCAAGCGAGGGCGCTGGTACGCGTTGCTCGCGCTTTATCCGTTCTTGCACTACGCCGCGTATCTGAAACTTCGGCCCTTCACTGCGCACGCGTGGCATCTCTATCCAGCCGAGGCGATGATGCTGGTCTTGGCCATGGTTGCCCTCGGGGGCTTCACGCAGGGGGTGAGGAGCTCAGGGCGTTGGGTCGGTGCGGCCGTAGCGGTCGCTCTCCTGGTGTCGGGGGGGATTCACAGCGTCGAGCGAATTTCCGGTCATCGAGACTCCCGTTGGAACGGGGGGCGCGATCAGGCGTATCGAGAGGTGGCAGCCTTCCTCGAAGAGCACGGCGACCGCGAGCGGGAGTACTTCGCGTCGGTCGAGGTCGGGACGGTGGCCTATTATTCCGACTTCTCGGCGATGGACTTGGGCTGGCTCGTCAGCCCCCGCGGCACGCTTCTCGATCAGGGCGAGCTCCGCTGGCTGCTGATCGACCCGGTGTACCACTTCATGGTCCCAGACGGCGCCCCGAAGGTGTTCTCCACGCAAAGAGGGGGCTTCCGCGCGGAGCTCTACGATCTGTGGAACGGGAGCTCAGATCCAAACGCCCCCAACAGAATCCGCTGGTCCAACTGGCCCTTCTAACCCGAACCCCGAACCCGACCCGGGTTGAGGTTGGAGGAGTTTGGAGATCGTTCGACCCGCGGCTACGTGGGCCTGCGAAACCCATTCTTGAGTTCTGGGCGCCCAACGGGACCAGCCATCCGTGCTCTACCAACTGCGTAGAAGTCAGCCCCTGACGCACCCGGTCGGTCCGAACGGAAGCGTTGGACGCACGCCTGCAAGGGCCGGCACGAGTTGCGGCCACGGACTCCGAGCCCGCGTATCGAGCTACGTGCTGACGATCACTCCGTGCAACCGGCACATGGACCAGGTGCCCTGCGGAAACACGGCATCGCGAAGGCCGGCACGCCACTGCTCGAGTGCCTGCCGGTACGCCCTCCGAAATGCGTGTAGCTTGGTCATCGCGTCGAAGAACACGCCTCTCTGCCCTCGTCCGACGGCGAAGGTTGGGTTTCGGTCCCGAAGCGGCTCGAAGCTCGTGGCGCGTCGATAGGGAGAGAGCCGCCGCACGCGCTCCGCACCAAGCACACGCCACTTGCGCTTCCTCACCTCCTGGTGAGCAAGGTCCTCCTGATGCTCGAGCTCTTGGGCGACTGCGTCGCGGACTTGTTGCGCGCCGTACGTGGGCTGCAGGACAGGCGGGAGCAAAACCGAGAGCTCGACCGAATCGGGCCATTGGGGACTGTCCGCATTGAAGAACACCTCCGGTCGCTCGATGCGCCAGGTCCGGCGCCCGAGCTCTTGAGGAAGCACAGTGATCCCGGGCCACTCCCGCGCCCGCCGCACCAAACCGGCTTTGACGGGGTTAGCCATGACGTATGCAAGCTTTTCGATGGTGGCTCGCTCGGTCAGGAGCCGGACGACCGAGGGACGCTCGTGGTCCCACGTAGGGCCTTCCCACTTGCGAAGCACTTTGGTCCCCAATGCGACCAACCGATGAAGACGCCGCAAGAAGTCGGGGAGCTGGCCCTTGGTGTCCGTGA
>CALLDH010000019.1 GCA_937998345.1 uncultured bacterium
GCAGCGTCGCTCGATTCGCGCTCACACATGATGACGGCGCTGTTGCCATCCAATGCGGCACGAGAACCGGGGTACTTGAAGCTGCCTTCCCCCTTCTTCCCTTGGTCCTTGTTCTTCTTACCGAAGCGTAGTGGGGACATCGAAACCACCTATCAGCCTTTGGTCCTGGGTTCTAGGTCGGGGCGTCGCGGAGCGTGCCCTTCCGAATGATTTTCTTGGCTGCGGGGCCTTTCAGGGGCCCAGCCTTGGGGTCGATCCAGACGATAGCCCCCGTGGGGCAGCGCTGAATTGGAGCCTGCGTCTTGTGCGGCCTGCTGTAGTCCACCACCGGAAGGTTCAGCTTGATGGTGATGAGGCCTGCGGGAGCGTCCATCTCGCAGCGACCGCAGTTCGTGCAGGCGACCTCGCAGTCCTCCAGGATCTCGTCTCCGTTGTCCTGAGAGCTACACGCGACCCAGAGGCGATGGCTCTCCTTATGTAAGGAGAACAGGTCCTTGGGGCAGACCTCGACGCAATCCCCGCAGGCGGTGCATTTGTCCTCGTCCACCACCGGGAGCCCGTGCTCGTTCATCTCGATGGCGTCGAAGTCGCAGACCACGTCGCAGTCCCCGAGACCCAGGCAGCCCCAAAAGCAGCCTTTGCCACCGCCGGCCACCCGGGCAGCGGAGCGACAGGTCTGGTGCCCGTGATACCTGGCATGGTTGCGGGCCACGTTGGTGCCACCGGCGCAGGCCAGTCGCGCCACGATCTTTTCCTCAGCCCCGACGTCGACACCGAGGAAGCTCGCGATCTCCGCTCTCTCCTCGCCGGAGCTCACCGTGCATTTGCCCGGCAGCGCCTCGCTCTTGGTCAGGGCTTCCGCAAACGGACGGCACCCGGGAAAGCCACAGGCACCGCAGTTGGCGTGAGGAAGCATCTCCTCCACCACATCGATTCGAGGATCCTCGTAGACGTACAACTTCTTATTGGCGATGACCAGCGCCGTAGCGAGGAGGAATGTGAGGCCGCTAATGGCCCCGACCGCCGTGAGAAACAACATGGGTTCGTCAGGTTACTTTGGCCACGTCGCTGACCTTCACGACGCGGGTCGTTGGCTGGGCTGGGGTCTCTTCTGGCAGGAACCAGCGCGCCCAGAGCACGCCGGCCCGGTGGCCCTGCGTTCGAATCCAATTCGGGTGACCCGGATCCTGTGCCGAGATCACCAGCGTCCATGAGCCGTCGTCGTTGTAGGCGATTTGGTGCCCATTGATCGAGACGCGCTCGTAGTCGTAGTTGTACGTGTGCAGGAACTCGTTCCAGATGCAGAGATTCCAGAACGGGCACTTGGGCGAGGTTCCGTCGATGATCAGCGCTTCGTCGTCCTCCAAGGCGTAGTTGCCCATCCCGTACGAGGCGTCGCTTGCACCCCATCCGTACGTGATCGCGCCCATCGGAAGGGGTTCTTGCATGGTGTTGGGGTCGCCGATCGCGGGCACGGGGGTGATTCCGCTTTGCTCCTTGATCCACGTGGTCGCGGCCCGGAAGCGTCGCGCCATGTCCTCGTCGGTGATGCGCGTGGTCGAGGGTGGGTCGTCTGCTTCGATCGTCCAGACCGCGCGCCGGTCGTTGAAAGGGTCGCCGAGATAGTCGCGCGTGATCGCCGCGTTCGACTCCGGTGAGAGCTGAATCCAGTTCCCAGGGTGCTCGTCCGCGCTCAGGACGATGTCGTAGCTTCCATCGGAGTTCGCTTCCATGTCCCCAATGCGAAGGCACCCAACGATACCCTCTGCAGGTTGGCCGTCGTCCGGGCCTTCGTAGACGCTCAACGAGAGATAAGCAGCGTCCCCCGCATCGAGGTGCACGCGATACGTTCGTGACGGGTCGAGCGCGGCGAACTGATAGTAGGCGTCCGCGTTGTCCCCGCCCCACTTCTTGTATCGTCCGACGATGTCGACGAAATGAGGCCGGTCCTTGTCGGCCCAGACATAACAGTCGAAGGCCACTTGGGTGAGCGAAAAGATCCACCGATAGCCTTCGATCACCGAGACGTCCTGCTCCACGGCGCGGTCGCCAACCAGGAACGTATCTTCGAGCTCGCGCATGGCGTTGATCAGCTCGCGGAAGGCCTCGGTCGTCTCGAACGTTCTCTCGCTCATTGCCAGGCTCCTAACCCTCTGGGACGTTGTACCGCTCTCGATAGAATGCAAGTGCCTCGCGCCTCTCCTCCGGGTCAATTCCGAGGTCCTCGAGCCGGTAGTCAACCAGCCCGTGCTTGCCCTTCGGGTTGTCGCGGAGAAACGCATCGATGGCCCGGTCGGTTTCCTCGGTAAACGGCTGGCCCGCGAACTCGAAAATCCGCTTCACCGTCCCCGGCATGTCCGCCATGAAGTCCCCAAAGTGCACATCCATCACGTGCGATTCGGGCAACAGTCCCCGGTCGCGCACCCCGGCTCGCAGGAGATCTTCGGCGCGGCCAGTCCAGTAACGCGCGATCGCCCGCACGTCCGGGTCCTTCTCCTGCATGCGGGCTCCGTACGCCACCATGGTGGCGAGCGAGGCCGTGATTCGCACCGGGTCACGGTGGGTCTGAATGAACGTCGCGTCAGGGAAAGCCGCCACCAGCGCATTGAGGTTCTCGAGGTGCTGAGGGCTCTTCAAAAGCCAGCGCTCACCGGGCCGCAGGAACTGGAGCGCCTTCAGGCATCGCCGGAGGTAGGCGTAGGTCGGGGTCTGATCGGTACGCTTGTACCAGTCGCCGTAGCTCGGAACGTGATAGCTGCCTTCGAAGAGCATCGTCGAGAAGTCGATCGCGAGCAGCTGAATCTCCTCGTGCGGCCCCTCCACCGTGAACTCATGCATCGCGCTGAACAGAGGAATCACCTTGTTGATACCGTCGAGCGCCCTCGCACATCGCTCGATGCGGGGGTCGCGCCCGTCCTTCCCAGGGCGTTCTCTGGGATCGGGAAACGGCTCGAGGCTTTCCCAGTACGGGAGCCAGCGGAAAGAGGGATCCTGCGAGAGCAGGTTCAAAAGATGCGTGGTACCCGTCCTTGGAAGGCCGCAGACGATGATCGGCCGGTCGATCTTCTCATCCTCGATTTCCGGGTGCAGCCGGTAGAGTTCCTCCAGCCGCAACCGGCTGCGCAGCAACTGCAGCACGAGTTGGCGCGCGGCAATGCGTCCGAACGGCGAGAGCTCCGTCTCGCTCTGCACCGCGCGAAGCAAAATCTCCATGGGCTCGCGAAAGCGATCGTCGCCGAAGTCAGTCAGCCCCGTTTGCTTTCTGGCGGCCGAGAGCAGGTCCTCCGGCTCGAGCGAAACGAATGTTCGCGTCGGCCATCCGCTCACCGCGTTGAAGAGGCGAAGCAAGAAGGGCAGGCCCGGATTATCCCAGTCCGTGATGCGGGTGGCGGTGGGCGCGGTCATCGCGTGCCTAGATATACCCGCCCTCGGGCCCCACGCCAGAGCTTCCGGCGGGTTGACGGACGGGCTCTCGGCGCGCATTTTTCCCGGCAATCGTTTACCGTGCGCTTTGCCGCGCACACCAGACCCCGGAGTTGGACATGATGCGTAGCTTGCTTGTTCTCAGTATTTTCATCCTGGCGGCCGGTTGCAGTGAAAGCAGCGGAGGCGCCGGAGGCACGGAACCCCCCGGGGGCGTAGAAGTCGCCATCGAAACCTACAACCTCGCGCTCGCAGGGTCGTTCATTGCGTACGAACAGGAACGCCGTGAGCTGCTCCCCGATGCGATCGCAAACTCCGATGCCGACATCCTTTGTCTCCAAGAAGTCTGGGCGCAGGTGGACAAAGAAACGATCCGGGACGCAGCCGCAGCGAACTTCCCCAACGTATTCATTGTGGAGGATGACCTTCTCACGCCTCTCGACGACCCCGAAGACCAAAACGGGAATATCCCGCCACCACCGACGACCGTGCCGTGCCCGGAAGGCGACGCCAAGGATGCCATGGACGCGGCGATCGACTGCGCCGCGCTGGAGTGCAATACGCTAACGCCGGGCGACGAGAACGGACAAACCACGAGCATCGACTGCGCGATAGCCCAATGCCTCTCGGTGGTCGCCCCGCTCCTTGCCGTGCCGCGTTGCTACGCTTGCCTCGCGACTCAGCTCCCGACGAGCACGTTCGCCGAGATTCGTTCGAGCTGCCCCACGGTAG
>CALLDH010000020.1 GCA_937998345.1 uncultured bacterium
CGATGACCTCGTCGGAAAAGCTAGAGGTGGCGAAGACCCTATCGCGGCTCGGGGTGGACGTGATCGAAGCCGGCTTCGCCGCGGCTTCTCCGGACGACCTGCGGGCGGTCAAGACCATCGCCGAGGCCGTGGGCGTGACGGGCGTCGAGGGCCGTCCGGTCCCGGAGCCCCCGACGATCTGCAGCTTGGCACGGGCTCACAAACCTGACATCGACAAGGCGGCGGAGGCGGTGGCGCCGGCCAAGCACGGCCGGATCCACACCTTCATCGCCACGTCGCCGATTCATCGCGAGCACAAGCTGCGGATGTCCAAGGCGGAGGTGCTCAAGAAGATAGGCGAAATGGTTGCCTATGCTCGGAGCTTCTGTGAAGACGTCGAGTTCAGCCCTGAGGACGCCGGCCGAACGGAAATGGAGTTCATGTACGAAGCGCTCCAGGCTGCGATCGAAGCCGGCGCCAGCACGCTGAACATCCCCGATACTGTCGGCTATACGATTCCCGGCGAGTTCGGTGACCGCATCGCGATGATCCGAGACAACGTGCCGGGCATCGAGAAGGTCGTGATCAGTGTCCACTGCCACGATGACCTCGGGTTGGCAGTTGCCAACAGCTTGTCCGCCGTGCAGAACGGCGCGCGGCAAGTCGAGGTCGCGGTCAACGGCATCGGCGAGCGCGCAGGCAACGCGTCGCTCGAAGAAATAGTCATGGCGCTCTACGTGCGAAACGCTCTCTTCGGCATCGGGACCCAGGTCGACACGACACAGCTCACGCGCGCCAGCCGTTTGGTGAGCAAAGTGACGGGCATGGTCGTGCAGCCGAACAAGGCAATCGTGGGCGCGAACGCGTTCGCGCACGAGGCCGGCATTCACCAGGACGGGATGCTCAAGCACGAGGAAACCTACGAGATCATGCGTCCCGAGACGGTGGGCGCAGGCAAGACCCAGCTCGTCCTCGGGAAGCACTCCGGGCGGCACGCGTTTGCGAACCGCTTGATCGAGCTCGGCTACCCGGTGTCCGGCGACGGGCTCGACAAGGCATTCGCGCGATTCAAGAAGCTCGCTGACAAGAAGAAACACATCACCGACGCCGACTTGTTGGCTCTGGTGAGCGACGAGCTCTATCAGCCGACCGAGTACTGGAGGCTCGAGAAGCTCCAGGTGAGCTGTGGCACCGGAATGCCGACCGCTACGGTCAGGCTCACTGGGCCTGACGGGCAAACGCAAACCGCGGCCGAAGTCGGAACGGGCCCGGTCGACGCCGTCTACAAAGCCATCCAGTCCCTGGTCCACGTGCCCTGCACATTGCTCGAGTACACGGTTCAGTCGGTGACGGAGGGTATCGATGCGCTCGGCGAGGTCAGCGTTCGCGTCTCGCCCCACGACGACGACGCTCGACCCGACAGAATCAATCCACAGTACGAACAGACGCGCGCGCGGGTGTTCCATGGCCATGGCGCACACACGGACGTCATCGTGGCTAGTGCCAAGGCCTATCTCGCGGCCATCAACCGCATCCTCGCGATCCGAGAAGCAAAGCAGAAGGACAGCAAGACAGCCGGAAGCGCTGCGTGACGAACACTATGGAACCAAGAACACTATTTCAGAAGGTTTGGGACGAGCACGTCGTCGTCCAAGAGCCGGACAGGCCGGCAGTCCTCTACATCGACCTGCAGCTCATTCATGAGGTGACGTCACCACAGGCATTTACCGGCCTGCGTGAGCGCGGCCTGAAGGTTCGCCGTCCGGACAAGACAATCGCGACGATGGACCACTCGACGCCGACACTCCCGAAGGCGCTCTGGGTCATCGATGACCAGGCGAAGGCACAACTCGCACAGCTAGAAAGCAACTGCAAGGAGTTCGGGGTCGAGCTATTCCCGCTTGGGGACAGCCGCAACGGGATCGTGCACGTCATCGGGCCGGAACGCGGATTCACACAGCCAGGCAAAACCATTGTTTGCGGCGACAGCCACACCTCCACGCACGGCGCGTTTGGCGCGTTGGCGTTTGGCATCGGGACGAGCGAGGTCGAGCACGTGTTGGCCACGCAGTGTCTTTTGCAACGCAAGGCCAAGACGCTCGAAGTGCGGGTAGAAGGTCAACTGATGCCGGGCGTCACCGCCAAAGACATCATCTTGGCGCTCTGTGCCGAGATCGGGACCGGCGGCGGAACCGGGCACGTCATCGAGTTCAACGGCTCGGCCATCCGAGGCCTCGACATGGAAGGCCGAATGACGGTTTGCAACATGAGCATCGAAGCGGGCGCCCGAGCCGGAATGATCGGCCCGGATGAGACTACGTTCGAGTATCTAAAGGGACGCGAGCGCGTGCCCCAGGGTGCGGATTGGGACGCAGCGGTGGAACGCTGGAGCCAGCTCTGTACGGACGAGGGCGCAAAGTTCGACAAAACCGTCATCATCGACGCCAACAAGCTCGAGCCAATGATCACATATGGCACGAACCCAGGCATGGGCATGCAAATCAGCGAGCCGATGCCAACCCTAGAGTCGTTCGATGACTTCTCGCAGCAGGCCGCGTTCGAGAAGGCGATGCTCTACATGGATTTGGAGCCCGGACAGCCACTGCTCGGCAAGAAGATCGACGTGGTGTTCATCGGCTCGTGCACGAACTCGCGGATCAGTGACTTGCGGATGGCGGCGGGCGTGTTCAGTGGTCGCAAAGTTGCGGATGGCGTGCGCACTCTCGTCGGTCCCGGCTCACACGACATCAAGAAGCAAGCTGAGTCCGAGGGGCTCGACCAAATCTTCAAAGAGGCCGGCGCCGAGTGGCGCGAGCCAGGCTGTTCGATGTGCATCGCCATGAACGGCGACAACCTCGAGCCTGGGCAATATGCAGTCAGCACCTCGAATCGGAACTTCGAGGGGCGACAGGGCAAAGGCGGCCGCACCTTCCTCGCATCCCCACTCACTGCAGCCGCGGCGGCTATCACTGGTGCGGTCACGGACCCGCGGAGCCTACTTCTTTCTTGAAAGACAAAGCCATGGCGAAATTCACTACACTGACATCGCATGCGGTTCCGCTCCCCGCCGAAAACGTGGACACGGACCAGATCATCCCGGCTCGTTTTCTCAAGGTGACCGACAAGCACGGCCTCGGCGACAGCCTTTTCTGCGACTGGCGCTACTTGAAGGATGGCTCGGACAACCCGGACTTCGTGCTCAACGAGGCCGCCTCGCAGGGCGCGCAGATCCTCATCGCAGGGAACAACTTCGGCAGTGGTTCCTCTCGCGAACACGCACCCTGGGCGTTGGTGGGCTGGGGCTTTCGAGCGATCATTTCCACCGGGTTCGCAGACATTTTTAAGAGCAACTCACTCAAGAACGGCTTGCTGCCCGTCGAAGTCAGCGCCGACGTGTACAAAGCGCTCATGGAGGCAGTCCAGTTGGACCGGTCGACGAGGATCACCATCGACCTTCCGACCCAGTCCGTGACCGGGCTCGACGGGCTGGAAGCGACCTTCCCGATCGACGCATTCTCCAAGCACTGCCTCCTCGAAGGCATCGACCAGCTTGGATACCTACTTTCGTTCGACGAGCAGATCACCAGTTATGAGCAACAACGGACATAGCGGCTCGGGCCCGGTCGTAGAGGTCTACGACACCACTCTGCGTGACGGCACGCAGATGGAGGGGATGAGTCTGTCCTGTGACGACAAGCTACGCATCGCGGAGCGCTTGGATTCGCTGGGGGTCACGTTCATCGAGGGTGGATGGCCCGGTTCGAATCCCAAGGATGTCGAGTTCTTCGAGCGCGCCAAAGATATCGCTTGGAAGAACGTGACGATCGCGGCGTTTGGATCGACGTGCCGCGCACAGCTGCGTGCTGAGGATGACAAGCAGCTTCAGACCTTGCTGGCCGCGGAGACGCCAGTCTGCACGATCTTCGGCAAGACGTGGAACATGCACGTGACGGAAGTCTTGCGCACGAGCCTTGAAGAGAATCTGCGAATGGTCGAGGAAAGCGTCGCGTTTTTGCAGCAGAACGACCGCAGGGTCATCTACGACGCAGAGCACTTCTTCGATGGATACAAAGCAGACGCGGAGTACGCACTCGAGACTCTGCGAGCGGCGGCGCGCGGCGGCGCCGAGACATTGGCCTTATGTGATACGAACGGCGGCTCGATGCCCTGGGAGATCGAGGAGATGGTCAGCGCCGTCCGGGCAGCGCTGCCGGACACCCGACTCGGCATCCACGCTCACAACGATGGAGAGTGCGGCGTGGCCAACTCGATTGCAGCCGTGCGCTCCGGTGCACGTCAGGTGCAGGGGACGATCAACGGCTACGGAGAGCGGTGCGGTAACGCCAATCTCTGCGCGATCATCCCAGACGTTGAGCTCAAGCTCGGCCTGCAGTGCCTTCCAGAGGGTCGACTCAGCCAGCTCTACGACGTCGCCCACTTCGTGGCCGAGATCGCGAACCTGAGCCCCAACGACCACGCCGCCTACGTCGGGCGCAGCGCTTTCGCGCACAAAGGCGGTGTCCACGTATCAGCGATTCGCCGACACCCCGAGTCCTACGAGCACGTCAGGCCCACCCTCGTCGGTAATGAGTCGCGGGTGGTGGTAAGCGAGCTATCGGGGCGGAGCAACGTTCTCAGCAAAGCCGAAGAGCTCGGGCTAGAGGTAAGCTCGGCTCATGGCGGCCGCGTGCTGGAGAAGATCAAGGAGCTCGAATCCAAGGGCTTCGCGTACGAAGCGGCCGAGGCATCAGTCGCATTGCTGATGGCGCGTCATCAGGCCGACTATGAGCCCCCCTTCGAGGTTCTCGATTTTCAGGCGGGCGTCGGCCGTCGGCGTGGGGGTGGCATGTTTGCCGAAGCCACGGTGAAAGTGCAAATCGGCGACGAGGTCGTGCACACGGCTGGCGAAGGTAACGGCCCGGTGAGCGCGCTCGACTCGGCGCTTCGAAAGGCGTTGCGACCATTCTTTCCCGGGGTCGCGGACATGCACCTGAGCGACTACAAGGTTCGCATTCTCGACGGCCGGAGCGGAACCGGCGCGACCACGAGAGTGCTCATCGACAGCCAATCGGCACACGACACGTGGAGCACCGTCGGAGCATCGAGCAACATCATCGAGGCGTCTCTACAGGCGCTGATCGACAGCATCGAGTACGGGCTCACGCTGGAACGCGCCAGAGCCTAGAACCAGCACAGGTAACCATAGATGAAAGCCAAGATCACACTTCTTCCCGGTGACGGAATCGGACCAGAGATTGTAGACGCAACTCGGCAGGTGCTCGAAGCCATCGCGAGCAAGTCCGGCCACACGTTCACCTTCTCGACCCACCTGATCGGCGGTATCGCCATCGACGAGACGGGTGTGCCGCTTCCCGACGACACGATCGTCGGGTGCAGGAGCGCGGACGCCGTCCTGCTCGGCGCGGTCGGCGGCCCCAAGTGGGACGACCCCACGGCGAAGGTAAGGCCCGAACAGGGGCTCCTCGGGATGCGGAAGGCGCTGGGCCTCTTCGCGAATGTTCGTCCCGTGAAGCTCTTCCGCGGACTCGAGGCGGCTTCCCCTCTCAAGGCCGAGCGCCTGCGCGGAGTAGACTTGGTGTTCATCCGCGAGCTCACCGGCGGCATCTATTTCGGCCAGCCCAAAGGCAAGGAGAGCCGGAACGGCCTCCGCACCGGCTTTGACACGATGGTGTACGACGAGAGTGAGATTCGACGCATTGTCGAGTTGGCGTTCGAGGTTGCGCGGAAGCGGAACGGGCACGTCACCTCCATCGACAAGGCAAACGTGCTCACGACGATGCAGGTATGGCGGGAGGTCGCTACCGAGGTGGGCAAGGAGAACGCCGACATCCGGCTCGATCATCAGCTCGTGGACTCCGCGGCGATGCGACTCGTCACGGATCCGTCGTCATTCGACGTCATCGTGAGCGGTAACATGTTCGGCGATATCCTCTCGGATGAAGGCGCCGTGTTGACCGGATCGCTCGGGCTCCTCCCAAGTGCCTCACTTGGTGAAGGGACGCTCGGCGTATACGAGCCGATTCACGGGTCGGCTCCGGACATTGCGGGCAAGGGCCTTGCGAACCCGCTCGGCACGATCCTGAGCGCGGCCATGCTTCTGCGGCATAGTCTCAACCTCGACGACGACGCCACGAAGATTGAAGACGCGGTTCAAAAGGTCCTAGACAGTGGCCTCCGAACAGCAGACCTTAGCGGCGGACAGCGTTCGCTCGGCACAACCGAAATGGCGGGCGCAGTCGTTGCGGCCATCGAAGGCGCGTAACCAAAGGAACTCCATGCCCCGTAAACGCGTTAGCCGGTTGTTTGACCTCAAAGAAGACGAGCATGGACGCAAGTACATGGAAGTCTACCTCGACGGCATCGCGCTGCTGCGATTGGTGCTTTCCAACAAGGGCACGGCCTTCAGCTACGAAGAGCGAGTCGCCCTTCGCCTAGGCGGGCTGCTTCCCCCACAGTACAACACGCTCGAACAGCAGATCGACCGCGTCTACGAGGGCTTCGTCCAGGCGCCGACCGACATCGACAAGTACCAGTACCTGCGCGCGGTGCAAGAGCGTCAAGAGATCCTCTTCTACGCGTTGCTCGAGAAGCATCTCGACGAAATGCTTCCGATCGTCTACACGCCAACCGTTGGCGCAGCCGTCCAGCAGTTCAGCGCGCTCTACCAGAACCCGCGTGGCCTCTCGTACTCACCGCTCAACATCGACCGAGCGGATCAAACCCTCGAGTGCTACCCGATGGAGGACGTTCGCATGATCGTCGCGACGGACTCGTCGGCGATCCTCGGCATTGGCGACCAGGGATACGGCGGCCTTGCGATTCCCATCGGCAAGATGGCGCTCTACACCGTCGGCGGCGGTGTTAGTCCGTTCCACACGATGCCGGTCGCGCTCGACGTCGGCACAGATCGGATGGACCTGATCAATGATCCCAACTACCTGGGAGTTCGCCAGAAACGCCTCCGCGGCGACGACTACTACAAGTTCCTAGACAAGTTTGTCGATGCGGTTTGGGCGCGATGGCCCGATGCGGTGATCCAGTGGGAAGACCTCTCGAAGACCGCTGCCTTCACGGTGCTCGAGCGGTACCGCGACCGAGGCCCGTCCTTCAACGACGACATCCAGGGCACGGGCGCAGTCGCGTTGGCTGGCATTCTCGCGGCCTGCCACCTCCGCAAGGAAAGCTTGAAAGACGAAATCTTCGTCATTCACGGGGCGGGCGCGGGCGGAGTCGGTGTTGCCTGGGCGGTTCGTGAGGGCCTGGTCCGGGCCGGCTTGAGCCGCGCGGAAGCCAAGGCGCGGGTGTTCGTGCTCGATTCGAGAGGCCTACTGCTCACCGACCGTGAGATGGAAGAATACAAGCAAGGCTTCGCCCACGAGCGCGCAACCGTCCGAGGCTGGGAATTCGACGGAGACACCCCCGACCTCGTCGAGACCATCCGGAACTCGAAGGCCACGGTGCTCCTCGGGCTCTCGGGCCGGCCGGACGCATTCGACGAGCAAGTCGTCCGCGCAATGGCGGACAACCACAAGTGGCCAATCATTTTTCCGCTCTCGAATCCGACTAGCTCAGCAGAAGCAAAGCCGGTCGACATCTTCCGATGGACCGACGGTCAAGCCATCGTCGCGACGGGCAGCCCCTTCGCTCCAGTCCGAATGGGCTGGGTGACCCACCCCATCGGA
>CALLDH010000021.1 GCA_937998345.1 uncultured bacterium
CCCGAGACCGGATCTACTGGCAAGTGCTGAGCGTCATCGCAGCTCAGCGCTCGCTACCTCGCTGACCGGGATCACGAACAGCTCGAAGTCGCCTGCGTAGTATTTGCTGGCCGTGCTGCAGCTCCCTCTCACAAGCGGCTCAGCCGACTCGATCACTGGAATGGGTTCCCGTGTCGGAACGCCGCGGAGCGCCATCACGACGCTCTCCCCGTCGACGTTCGCCACCAGGACACCTTCCACTCCGCTCTCCTCGCAGCCGACACCATACGTGATATCGACATACTCGTCGGACGGCTCGGAGCCCGGTGCTGCGTATTCGGTCACCGGCACAATGCTGTACGTATAGACGGTGCATCGATCCTCGGTCTTGAAGATTCGGAAGCACATCTTCCTGGCGATCGGATCCAAATCTTCCCCATCCACAGTCATGTAGAACTCCGCAACAGGACAGTCCCCGGAGTCGCTCGCAAACTCGGTTCCACCGCAGCCCAGCGAATCCTTTGGTGTCATGTTGATGGATATGGCACCCACGACCGCGATCAGTGAGATACCCATGAATATGGTGCGCGTATCCCTCATGACAGCCTCCCCGTTCTGGCCTCATCTGACAGCTCAACCGCATCTCCGATGAGGCCCCCTTCTGCTTCAAAGCTGAGCTACAACCTACGTAAGCATCGAGAAGGCACTGAGCCATACGTAATTGTTCAGCCTGCAGCGCACGACTCACCGCTTTGCTGTGGAACATGATCCACAATCCGTGGCGCTGAGTCGGTTGCACGGCGCCGACGCCGCATCATTTATGCGATCCGCAACTCCTCTTGCGCGGCCGGCTTCTCCTTCGCTGGCTCGCTCTTCTTCTGCTCCCGCTCCTCCAGAATCTCCTCCATCGACTTTGGGCGAAGGTCCTCTGCGGTGTAGGGCAGTGGCTCGATTCCGCGTTCGAGCCAGGTGTGCTTGCCTGCGAGCAGATCTTGGCCCACGCGGGTCGCGTGTGCGTCATCGTGCAGATAGTAACTACAAACGCCCTTTCGAGCATAGCCGAAACAAAGGCCCTCTGAGCGTAGTCGAGATAAACGCCTTTTCAGATTCACGTCCCAGGCGACATAACATTCAGTACCGCGCAATTCGGCGCTCATCCTGAGCCCGATGGGCTAAGTAAGGGGTTCCCGTATGTTGCCTGAAGGCGAGAAGGTCTAAGGGCCAGTTCGCTAAGATCTGCTCCCAAGCGAAACCACAGGCTCGCCAGTCTTGATCGATCCAGGCACGCAAGGACTCTTGATGTAGGCGCTCACGGGGAGTGGCGGGCGAAGCCTGGGCCATCTGCAGGTGCGTTGCGGCTTTTGTATGTGAGGTGACAAGCCCCTCGGACATCAGTGAGTAGCCTTTGAAGACATGGCCCATGCCGAAGGCCGGCTGTTCCAGCAAAAATCTGTCTAACCGATCTTGTACGCCGGCCCGATAGTAATACGAGTCATTGATGAACGACTCAAACGTTTCGGCTCCCTGAGCATCAAGTCCAGTGAGGTCTAACCCTCTGGCATCAGTCGTCTGAGTAGTAGTCACGTGTCGGTATCTGAATTCAAATGATTGTTGTGATGCTTTGTACCTTGGGTGACTCCTGCAATCAACGGCGACAATCACTCGGCCTTGCGCCACACCACGGGGCGCGGAGCTGGTGCGCCGCCACGGCGCCAATCGTGGCTGAGCTTATGCCGCGCGGGCAGGCAACAGCTCGATGACCGGTCCGTGCCGAAGCGTGTGGCGGACGCCACGGTAGAGGCCGAGCGACTCGTAGACGGCTGCGGTGAGCATCACCGTGCGAAGCTGACCGGTGGGCGAAAACGGAAACCCGTTATGAGTCAGCGCTGCGGAAAGCTCGAGCTCTGGGTTGGCCCATCCGCCGGCGCCGCCCATTCCGAAGTGGCCAAAGGCGCTCGGGACACCCATGAGCAAGGCATCGGCGCGGTGGTATCCGAGACGCCAGTGCAAAGGATAGAGGACGACTCTATCTGCCCGCTTCATCTGAACTTGCGCCGATTGCCCCACGATGTCATCGCGGATGAGCCGCACGCCGTCGAGCTCGCCGCCAAGCGAAAGCGCCGAGTACATCTTTGCGAGGGAACGGGCCGTGCAGACACCGTTCAGCGAAGGGAGGCATGCCTTCCAAAACCCCGGGTGGACGAAGAGCTCTTTTAGCTTTGCGGGCGTGAGGCCTCGACGCACCAGGCTGTGGAGCGGCCCCGGAGGCACCCAGGCAGGAGCGGAGTACTGGTCCGGTAGCGGCGCGGCATCATGCCGACGCATGGCAGGCAACCCCACGAGGTCCGCGAGCCGGTCCATCTCACCGTCTGCCTCCCCGATGTAGAGGCCGTCGAGCGCCAGCGGCTCGACGATTCGCTTCTGGACGAACTCCGGGAACGCCGTCGCCGACACACGATGGACGAGCTCGCCCACGAGCCACCCGAACGTGACGGCGTGATATCCGTTGGCTGTGCCGGGATGGAAATCGGGCTCGGTCTCGGCCAGTCGGGAGACCATTAGGTCCCAGTCGAGGATATCGGTGAGTTGGTCTACCAGGGGCACGACTTTGTGCAGACCAGCCTGGTGGGACAGGAGCTGTCGAACCGTGATCGCTTCCTTGCCGTTGCGGCCGAACTCGGGCCAATAGCGGGCGACCGGGGCGTCGTAGTCGATCAGACCCTCGGATGCGAGGATGTGAACCGCCGTCGCGGCGACGCCCTTGGTGCCCGAGAAGCAAATCGACATCGTATCGCGTTTCCAAGCCGCACCATCGTGTCGCGCCTGGCCAGCCCAAATATCGACCACGCACTTCCCTCCGAGATAGACCGCAGCAGCACCGCCGCCGCCGTAGCTCGCAACCTGTTTTCGCAGCACGTTTGCGACCGGCTCGAAGCGAGCGTCGTAGTCGCCATGGATTCGGATGTCTTTGGTAGTCATAGTGCAGCACTCAACGCAAGAAGGGGATCCGCTCCCGAAGCTTGGAAGCGCGGTCGCGGGAAAGAGGAACCTTTGGCTCGTCAGGATGATCGAGGTGCAGGCGAAAGCTTCGCGCGCCGGCAGGTTCGATCGTGCGGATACGATCGATGCGAACGATGCAGCTTCGATGCGACTGAAAGAAGTCCTTGGTGTCGAGCTGGTCAGCCAGGTTGGTGAGCGTTCGGTCGACCGCGAAACGGTCCACTTCCGTCACAGCCCAGACCAACTCGCCGCGGGCTTCGAAATAGACGACGTCCCGGACCTCGACAACGACGTGCCAACTCTTCCGCCGCACCGCGAAGCGCTCGAGCGCCCTGCCACCTAAGACAGAGTCCGGGCGCGCAGCGGTCAGACGCTCGACGGCCTGCCGAATCCGCTCGAGACGGACTGGTTTGAGCAGGTAGTCGGTGACCTGTGCCTCGAACCCGCGGAGGGCGCCGTCGTCGTGCGCCGACACGATGACGACCGCGAGCTGAGGGTGCTTGTTCCGAAGAAGCTCCGCCAGTGCGAGTCCGTCGAGTCCGGGCATTCGAAGATCGATGAAGGCGACCTCCGGCTGCAGGTCGTCGCACTGCCGCTCCGCTTCCATGGCGAATCCTGCCTCGCCAACGACTTCGATCTCGTCGCATTGCCGAAGCAGAAAAGTGAGCTCGTCTCGCGCGAGCGGCTCATCGTCGACGACGATCGCGCGAAGCTTCACGCGCCCCCCCGTGGCATTGAGAGCCACTTCTCGAGATCTCCCTCAATGATGCGCGGTGCCTCGCGAAGACCCTCGACCGTGGCCGTTCCGGTCAGCAGCATCACGGACCGAAGCTCCTGCACGACCTCATCGAGATAGTGGCGCACTCCGTCCTCGCCTTCGCGGTTCAGCAGTTGAAGCACCGGCCTTGCGATTCCAGCGGCCCGCGCGCCCAGCGCCATTGACCGCGCAATGTCGAGCCCGGAGCGAATTCCTCCGGTCGCGATCGTCGTCAACGATGCGCACGCGGCGTAGTACACCGAGGGCGCCGTGGGAATCCCCCAATCCCAAAGGCGATGTCCCATGGAACGCCGCGTCCCTTCGGCCCGAAGGGTCTCAACGCCAACCCAGGACGTTCCACCTGCACCAGAGGTGTCCACGTATTGTACACCGGCGCCGACGAGCTTCTCGACCGTCTGCGGGCTCAACCCATTGCCGGTCTCCTTGGCCACGACGGGGAAAGGAAGCTCGTTGCACAGTCGCTCGAGAGTCCGCACGCATCCGCGGAAGTCGCGATCGCCATCGGACTGAATCAGCTCCATAGCGGGGTTGAGGTGCACGCAGAGTGCATCGGCGCCCACGTTCCGAACGAGCGCTTCGAGATCCTTGGTCGCAGTCTCTCGCGCCTGGACGACCCCGATGTTTCCCAGCAGCAATACGTCCGGCGCCCACTCGCGAACCTGATAGGTCCACTCCATCGTGGGGTCACGCCGCATCGCACGCTGGCTCCCGAGCCCAAAGCCGAGGCCTCTTTCCTGGGCGATCGTTGCAAGCGAGCGGTTGACGGTCGCAGCCCGCTCGTGCCCGCCCGTCATCGCGGCAATGACGACCGGAGCACGGAGTCGTCTGCCCAGCAGCTCGACCTCCGTGCTCACCTCGTCCGCGCTGAGCTCGGGCAAGGACTGATGCAGTAGGTTCACGCCCTCCAACAGGGTCGTGATCGACCGGAACCCGACTTCGTCACCTTCGCACAGGTCCAAGTGATCCGCCTTGCGGGCACCGATGCCTGGCGCAGGCTCCGAGCTCGGGTGCTCAGGCGCTTGCGCGGGCATGGCCTCGAAGCGCTTCGTAGCCCCACATGTCGACGGGCTCGCGCGATCGGAGATCCTCCTCCACGTCTGAGACCCATGCCGCCGACGCGGCAGCCGGCCCGGCAGTCAGCTCTAAGAGCTCCGCCCCATAGCCCGATCCATACGAGAACGCGGTGATCGACGTGCCCTCTTCGAGTCCGACCAGGGCTCGAGCGACGGAGATCCAAAGGCTTGCCGTATACGCGTTGCCGGTGAGCTGGTTCCATTCGAGCGTGTCCTCGACTTTCTCGAGATAGAGAAGCTCCGCTTCCCGTGACGACCAGCCGAGCTGCTCGCCGAAGTGAAGCACCGCCTTCTTCACCATTTTCGGGAATGGCACGTGGAAGCACATGGACCGGTACTCCGAGAGCACCGAACGCGCGTCGCGGTCGCCGATGAGCGCACCGAAACACTCCGCGACGGCGTGCTTGTAGCAGTCGAGGCTCAGTTGCCCGTCCACCGACGGAAACGAATCGCCGACCGGTCGCCAGAAATCGAACGCCGGGCTGCTAAACGGAAACGACCTCGGCGCAACGTGCGCAACGGTAGGCTCGTCGATGATCATCGCGACCGCGCCTGCGCCCTGAGTCGGCTCGCCGGGATCTCCGAGCGAGTACAACGCCACATCAGAAGCGATGACGAGCGCTGCCTTACCCGCACCGGCGCCGGACCATTTCCACTCGAGTGCCTGGCGTAACGCGAGCGTGCCGCCGTAACACGCGTGTTTCACTTCGTAGGAGCGCACCGCGCCGGAGAGCCCGAGCTCTTCGGCAACCCAAGCGCTGAGCGGGCGGCTCATATCCTTCGCGCTTTCGGTCCCAACCGCGATGAGACCGATGTCCTCAGCCGAGCCATTCCACCGCGAGAGCGCCCTTTTTGTGGCCCCAACAGCCAGCGTCACCGCGTCGTGTCCGGATGGGCAGAGGGCGATGTCCGTGCAACCTAGACCCTTTGTATACTTGTTCGGATCGACGTTGCGAAGCTCGGCGAGTTGCGTCACCGGCATGAAAAGCGGTGGCAGTTGAAGGCCGATGGAAGCGATGCCTGCTGGAGCTGTGGTCATTCGTTTGTCTCCTACGTCGTACACATGATCGACGTGCTCCGTTTTAGCGCGCTTCACCGAACGATGAAGTTAAAACGCGTGACTCGTCCGTGAGATCGATTCATTGGTTTACACTGGTCGTTGAACGGCGATCAACAAAAGAGGCAACGCGCATATCCAACACAAAGTAAAGTTCACGGCGCGCAATTCGAACTAACGCGACACCGTGTAAAGATCGCGATCACAGAAAACCGTTGGCGTGTCGATTTGGATGATCGAGAGGATCCATCGATCCGTCGAACCGAATGTTCTGGCAACGCGCGTCGCGCTGCGAATACTCGTGTGCAGGGATGCGGAGATTGCAGACGACGGAGTTGGGGGACATCCGATCGACCTACGACACGGTCGTGATCGGCGCGGGGCCCGCGGGCTGCGCAACCGCGGCTTGTTTCGCGGCGCGGGGCGCATCCGTTTTGCTCATCGAATCGAACCCCAAGGCGGCGCGGCGTTTTGCAGGCGAGTGGATCCACCCCGAGGGAGCCCGAGTTCTGAACGCCCATGGACTTCTAGAGGGCCTCGAAAGCAGCGTGGAAGGGCGTGGGTTCGCGGTGTTTCCGAACGATGGGCTGGGACCCATCCGACTCGACTATCCAGGCCTCGCGACGGGTCTCGCTTGCGAGCACGAAACGTTGGTCACCCACCTCCGGCGGCGGGTCGCGGAGCTGTCGCAGGTCGACTACGTCGAGGGCGTTCGTGGGCGCCTAGCAGCCACCGACGCGGTAGAGCTCTCCGCTGGCGGAGGCAAGACGCATCGGGTGCACTCGCGACGAGTCGTGGTTGCGGCGGGTCGTTCTTCGCGGGGCATCGCCGAGGCAACGCGGGAGGATCAGGTCTCGATCTCCTTGATGGCGGGCCTCGTCGTCACCGATGCGCATCTGCCCTTCGACGGATACGGACACGTCATCGTTGGAGGACCGGGTCCAGTCCTCGCTTATCGCATCGACCAGCGTCGGATTCGCCTCTGCATCGACGTGCCAAACGCGATCCGTCGCGGCGCGCATGCTCCGGAATGGATTTGGAAGTCGTTTGCGGAGGTACTGCCAGCGGCTCTCCGTCCGGGCGTCCGCGAAGGTCTCTCGAGCGCTTCGCTTTCGTGGGCGTCCAACGCGTTTCGACCCCGACGTTACCAAGCCGGGTCGGGCGTTGCGCTCGTCGGCGATGCGGCGGGCGTTTTTCATCCGTTGACTGCGATGGGGATCACCATGTCGCTCCTCGACGCGGAAGCACTGGCACAAGCCCAGAGCTTGCCCGAGTATGCCAGCCGCCGCGCGAGCCAGAGCTACATCCCAGAGCTACTCTCCAACGCTATCTATCAGGCATTCGTGCGAAGCGACCCGGGCTCTGAAGCGATTCGCGATTCGATCTACCGAACCTGGCGCTCCAGCTCGGCCCACCGCAGCCGAACCATGAACCTCCTCGGCGCGGCATCCAGCAGCCGGGGCGACTTCGTCCGAGCGTTCTCTCGCGTCGCGCTCCGGGCTGGCGCCGGGGCTCTGCTGTCGGACCCGCGCACCGTCGTAGACCTCGCGAATTGGCTCAAATGGCCATGGGCAAGCTTGCACCCGCAGCCGGCGTCAGTCCGCTCTCGTTCTTTGTCGTGGGCCGCCCCGGAGTCCTGGGATCGTTCCGACTTCTTTCGATCACGGCAACCTTTCAAGGAGAAACAGGATGCAAACTGACTGGGACTTTTGCACGACCAGCCTTCGCCAAGTTTCCCGGACCTTCTCGCGCCCCATTGAGGTGCTCCCGGGCGACCTGCGCAAGGCGGTGACCTGTGGTTACTTGCTCTGCCGCATCGTCGACGCGGTCGAAGACAACGAGGCGTTCACGATCGCCGAGCGAGACGAACGGTATCGAGGATTCCACGACATCATTCAGAGCGCAAGCGACGCGACTGGCTTCGAGCAGTCATGGTTGGGCATCGAAGGCTCACCGCGTCACGAGATCAATCTGTGTTCGCAGACCCACCGCGTCATGGCGGTCCTCGATACGGTGCCCCCCGAAATGCGTGACGCGGTTCTTCGATGGGTAACGGAAATGGCGCGAGGCATGCAGATCTACAGCCATCGATCGGCCGACCGAGACGGTATCATCGCGCCATCGACGAGCGGCGACCTCCAGCGGTATTGCTACTTCGTAGCAGGTACCGTGGGGAACATGCTGACCGAGCTCTTCATCTCTGAGATGGGGCTCGAGGCCGACAGCGCCGTCGCACGACGACTGGCCGAGCACGCCGAAGCATTCGGAACCGGTCTTCAGCTGGTCAACATCTTGAAGGACATCACCGACGACCTGAATCGGGGTTGGTCCTTCGTTCCTCGATCTCTTTGCCGGGCGCAGGGTCTTCGGCACCGAGAGCTCACCGATCCCAGCCGCCGGCGTGCCGCACATCGTGCCGTAGTTCCTCTCTTCGACCTCACCCGCCTAAACCTCGACCGCGCGCTCAACTACGCCCTCGCGGTTCCTGCCGAGCATCGGGAGATTCGCCTCTTCTGTTTGCTTCCTCTATGGCTGGCCGTGAAGACCATCGGGCTCGCCTACGGGAACGACGCGATGTTCATCACAGGCGAAGAGGTCAAGGTCAGTCGACGTGAAGTCGAGGAGGCGATCGCTCGGTGCACGGCTGGCTGTAGCGACGACACCCTTCTGCGCGCTGACTACGAAGCGATGTGGAACCCACTCTCGAGGTTGATGGTCGCGGGTTCAGCGATGGGTGAGTGGCCCCGAGGAATCGACGCAGCATGACCGCGATAGCACAGACCGCATCCCTCGAACGGCCCTCCTCGAGGATGCCCGGCTTCTATCAGCTCGACGTCGTCAGCCGACATCGAGAGCTCGCACGACGCTTCGGCCTCACCGATGAAGATCTCGATCTACTGCGTGGTGGCGGGACGGACGGAGTCTCGATCGCGGATAAGATGGTTGAGAACTGCGTCGGAGTCCTTCGTTTGCCAATCGGCTTGGGCCTGAACTTTCAGGTCAACGGGCAAGACTACGTCGTTCCCATGGCGGTCGAAGAGCCTTCGGTCGTTGCGGCAGCGAGCAACATCGCGCGGGTGGTGCGCGCTTCCGGTGGCTTTCAGGCAGAGGCGGACCCGTCCGTGATGATCGCGCAAGTGCAGATACTAGGGGTGAACGACCCCGATGGCGTGCACGCCGCGCTCGTAAACGCGACGCCTGAGATTCTGGACACGGCGAACGCACGTCACCCGAATATGGTGGCCAGAGGTGGTGGTGCGAACGGCATCGAAATCCGTGTACTTGATTCGGTCCCGCGCATGCTCGTGGTCCACCTCCTCATCGATTGCCGCGACGCGATGGGTGCAAACATCGCCAACGACATGGCCGAGAGCGTCGCACCGCTCATCGAGGAGGTGACGGGCGGGCGGGCGCGCCTTCGGATTCTGAGCAACCTCGCTGACCGCAGGCTGGCTCGCGCGCATTGCACGATTCGAGAAGCCCTCCTCGAGCGTCCCGGGCACGGTGGACCGGATGTCGCGCGGGGCGTCGTCGAAGCCTATCGATTTGCGGCAGCCGATCCGTATCGCGCCGCCACTCACAACAAGGGAGTCATGAACGGGATCGATGCCGTGGGCATCGCGACCGGCAACGACTGGCGTGGCCTCGAGGCCGGCGCGCATGCCTACGCTGCGCGAAACGGCCGGTACGAACCGTTGACCCGCTGGTGGCGATCGGACGGTCACCTTCACGGAGAGATCGAGCTTCCGATGGCAGTGGGCACGGTCGGCGGTTCGACCCGCGTCCAGCCCGTACTCGGCGTTCTCCAGAAGCTGCTTCGCGCCCAAAGCGCTCAAGAGCTGGCGATGGTGATGGCGGCGGTCGGGCTTGCACAGAACCTCGGTGCGCTTTGTGCCCTCGCCAGCGAAGGAATTCAACGGGGGCACATGAGCCTTCATGCCCGTTCAGTCGCGCTCGCCGCGGGCGTATCGGAGGACCGCATCGACGACGTCGCAGCCAAGCTGGTGCGAATCGGAGACTTCAGCCCGTCGGCAGCCCGCCGGATCGCGGAAAGCGTGTGACGACGCATGGCTGCGCACGCCCTTAGATCTCAGTCAGCTGTCCAAGCTCCCGCGCTCGCGCGGGGAGCGGAGGCACTGATTCGGATGCAGCGCACCGACGGAAGTTGGGAGGGAGAGTGCGTTTGGTGTCCGATGCTCACCGCGCAGTACACGATGACCGCCCACATGATCGGGTTGGAGATCCCGCTGAAACGCCGTCAGGGGATCATCACCCACTTCCGGGCGACACAGAATGATGCCGGTGTTTGGGGCCTCCATCCGTTCGACGAAGGAAGCCTCTTCGTGACGACGCTCGTCTACGTGGCTGCGCGCCTTCTTTGCGTCTCCCCAACTGCTCCATGGCTCCAGGGCGCCCGCCGCATGTTCGATCGCGAAGGTGGCGTTCAGCGAATTCCGACATGGGGCAAAACCTGGCTCGCGTTTCTCGGCCTCTACTCTTGGGAAGGGATCAATCCAATCCTTCCTGAAGTGTGGGCGCTGCCGCCAAGCGTTCCGTTTCATCCGGCGAATTACTACTGTCACACCCGCTCGATCTATCTAGGCCTCGCGGTGCTCTACGGGCAACGGTTCGCTGCACCAAGCAGCCCGATTCTCGATGAGGTCCGCGCCGAGCTCTACCAAGGCGGCTATGACGAAATCGATTTCTCTGCCCACGCGAACGAGGTCCGAGAGAAGGACGCCCCGTTTCGCCCAAGGGCTGGGCTGCGAGCGCTCTTCGCACTGAGCCGACTCTACGAACGCATAGAACCAAAGAGCATTCGTCCACGTATTCTCCGAGAGCTCCGCGAACGGATGCGGCGTGACCTACGGGCGAGCAGCTACCTTTCGCTCTCGCCGGTGAACGGTCTTCTCACCGTGCTTGCGCTTTGGGCCGACGATCCGGATGACGCCGATCTGAAACGCGCCACCGAGAAGATCGACGCGTGGTTTTGGGAAGACGCGTCGGAGGGGTCGCGAGTCTCTGGCGCGGGGAGCATCTGCTGGGACACGTCCTTTGCGCTTCAGGCCCTTTCTACCCTTCCAGACGCTGCCGTTCGGGAGGCGCTGACCCGCGGAGCGTCGTTTCTCGCGAGTCAGCAGATCGAGCAAGCGGACTTCGACTACCGCGCCGCCCACCGCATCGACCCCAGCGGGGGTTGGTGCTTCTCCGAGATCGGGCACGGCTGGCCGGTCAGTGACTGCACCGCCGAAGCGCTCCTCGCCTTACTGCACACCCGGCCTGAGTGTCTCGGTCGCGAGGGCGCCGCGCGCGGCGGCCGATTCATTCTTCGGTGTCAGAACTCTGACGGGGGCTTTGGCAGCTACGAGCCGAGCAAGACGTCTTTTCCGCTCGAGTGGATGAACCCGTCAGAGATGTTTGGGAGTTGCATGGTGGAACGATCGTACGTTGAGTGCACCGCTTCGTCTCTCATGGCACTGCGCGAAATCCAAAGCCGGTATCCCGACGTCATTCGTCAACGAATCGAGCGTGCCATCGAGTGCGCCCGCCGCTTCCTCACCAAGACCCAGAACCCCGATGGGACCTGGGACGCTGCTTGGGGCGTCCACTACGTCTACGGGACGATGTTCGGGGTACGTGGCCTTCTCGTATCCGGCGTCGCACCTACTGACGAGCGAATCCGAAGGGCCTGCCGATGGCTGCTGGCGCGTCAGCGTCCAGACGGCAGCTGGGGCGAGCACCACACGAGCTGCCAAGAAGGGCACTACGTGGCAGCCGCTGCTGGCCTTTGCGTTCAAACCGCGTGGGCGCTTACTGCCCTCGTCGAGGCCGATGACCCTGACCGCGGCGCAATGAAGCGCGCGGCGGCATTTCTCGAGCGTTCCCAGCTCGCATCGGGGGAATGGCCAAACGACGAGTTCACCGGTGTGTTCTTTGCCACCGCCCTGCTGAACTATCGGATGTACGGACAGTATTTCCCAGTCTTGGCTCTGGCGCGCTGGAACCGCCACCTTTCCGAAGATCAACGAACAGCGGAGACACAATGCAACCAATGAAAGCAACGCTCAGGCTCGGCACCGACGAGGACGGTGTCATAGAGGATGCGTCAAGCGCTGTAGTTCCACGGTGGCTTCGACAAGTGCGTGAGGGCACGGATGAGTGTCTCGTCGGGTTCTTCGAGGACAAGAGAAACGAAACACGGGAGATCGCCAGCCCTACCTTGGAGCTCGTCGATGAGATCGAAGCATTGACGATGCGTGGCGGCAAGCGTCTCCGCCCCGCCCTTGCGGTAGCGGCGTATCGATGCGTGCGCCCCGGAGAGGGGACGGAGCGACTCGCCGAGCTGTGTGCATCTCTCGAGCTACTGCAGAGCTACTTGCTCATCCACGACGACTGGATGGACGGCGATGAGGTGCGACGAGGAGGCGCCGCGGTTCATGCAAACTTGGAACGCCTCCATCGTGACAGGCACTTGGGTGCGGCGCTGGCCGTACTGGCGGGTGACCTCGCGTCGGCATACGCCTGGGAGCTCTTCATGCGGGCCCCGTATCCCGTGCAGTCCTGGTCGAGGGCCGCGTCGCTATTCCTCCAGACGCAAAAAGAGGTCTACTGCGGCCAGCACCTCGACTTGATCGGGGACGCTGATGTTGCCCGAATGCATGGCCTCAAGACCACCAGCTACACGGTTCGCGGCCCGATGTTGCTCGGAGCTCTCCTGGGCGAACCCAGCCATCACCAGGCAGAAGCGCTGAGTGGATGGGCCACCCCCATCGGTGAGGCGTTCCAAATCCGCGACGACCTCCTAGGAGCCCTTGGCTCTGCGGACGCTACGGGGAAGCCCGGCCTGGACCTTCAGCACGGGAAAGTCAGCAGCGTTCTGGCCGAGCTGCGGCAATCGACCAATCGAGCCGCGCGCGAGCCGGTGGAACACATCGTAGGCCGCAGCGAGGTCTCGGATCAGGAGCTGAGCCATGCTCGCGATCTCCTGCACGACCTGGGCGTGGTCGATCGCCTCGAGCAACGGATCAACGCGCTGAGGAAGCAAGCGGACGTCGTCTTAGATGAGGCTCCTTTCAGTCCGCAAGGTCGCAGCATGCTTGCCCGGCTCGCCGACAAGCTAACTATTCGTCAATCGTAGATGGCTGATTCACGAATGGGATTTGGGCGGGGCAAAGTGATCTTGCTGGGAGAGCACTCCGTCGTTCACGGCTCTCCGGCGATAGCCATGGGAATCAGCAGAGGCATAAGCGCGGTTGCGCGGGCTGCCGAGGAGGACCTGCTAACCTTGTCGCCGTGGGGCCTGCAAGTACGCCCTCGCAGTGACGGCAGCGAACCGCTCGAACAGGCCTTTGCGATAGTGCTAGGCACTTACTCCAATCGCCCTCCCCTGCGGGTCGATGTGCAAGTCGACCTACCGTCTGGTGCAGGTCTCGGTTGCTCAGCGGCATTGGGAGTCGCCATCTTCGATGCCATCGACGGGGCGCTTCGCATCAGCCGATCGCGAGAGGAGCTTGGGCGGATGGCGCATGAGTGGGAGGAAGTCTTCCACGGCTCCCCCTCTGGGATCGACAACATGGCGGCTGCCGTAGGGGGGGTGCTGCGCTACCGAAAAGGAGCGCCTCTGAAACCCCTGTCGCTAGCGCGGCCGCTTCGAGTTGTGGTCGCCCACAGCGGAGAAAGGTCGAAAACGAAGGAGATGGTTTCGCTCGTTGCTCGTCAGTTGGCGAGCAATCCTGCGCGTGTCCACGACAAGTTCGACGATGTGTCTGACCTAGTGGATGAAGCAGAAGTGGCCCTATCGATCGGCGACATGCGCACACTTGGCCGTCTGCTCAACTGGAACCATGGGATCTTGAGCTCGCTTCTCCTGTCCACGCCGAAAGTTGAGGATCTGTGCCGCCTCGCCAGAGCGCACGGGGCTCTTGGCGCAAAGGTCACGGGTGCGGGCGGAGGGGGCTGCATCGTCGCACTGGCCGAGGACGGGGAACATGCCCATCGCATTCGCGACGTTCTCGGATCTCGCTCCTTCGTCGACGAGGTTCGCCAGTGACTCCGGGAACCATGCACGCCCGCGCCTCGGCCCGCGCCAACATCGCCCTGGCCAAGTATTGGGGCAAGGCAGACCTCGAACACAACGTTCCAGCGGTTCCGAGCATTTCATTGACACTCGATCAGCTGGTCACCGAGACGGAGGTATGCTTCGTCGAGAAACTCGAAAGCGACATCGTGGTGCTAGACGGGCGTCCCACTACGGCACCCGAGGCTCAGCGTGCGATCGCAATGCTTGATCGCGTGCGCCGGACAGCGGGCCTTCGGTGGAAAGCAACGGTTGCGAGCTCCAATCATTTTCCCACATCGGCTGGTCTCGCCTCGAGCGCTTCGGGCTTCGCAGCGCTCGCCGCAGCTGCCACGCGGGCGGCCGGCTTGGAACTAGATTCAGAGGCACTGAGTGTGCTCGCTCGCCGATCGAGCGCATCCGCCGCCCGATCGATCTTCGGAGGATTCGTCGAGCTCCCAGGAGGTCAACCCGGTCAGCGGAGCCTCGCTGCCCGTCAAATCGCCCCCGAGCGTCACTGGGACGTTCGCCTGATCATCGCGCTCACGGCTACGGGACCGAAGTCGGTGAGCTCAACGGACGCGATGGAACGCTCGCGCAAGACCTCTCCTTACTATCAGGCATGGGTCGAGCACGCGCCCCGCTGGGCAGTGGCCATCAAACGCGCAGTTTGCGATCGAGACTTGGCTGCACTGGGCAGCGCCATGGAGCAGAGCACGTTCGCGTTTCATTCCTGCGCCATGACCGCGGAGCCAACGATCCTCTACTGGAACCAAGCAACGGTAGCAGCGCTCCGCACGGTCAGCGGACTCCGTGAGCGCGGTGTCTCAGCCTGGAGCACGATGGACGCTGGACCGCACGTCAAAGTGCTCTGTCAGGCAGCGGACGCGCCCCGGGTTCAACAGGCTTTGGATAGAACACCCGGAGTGCTCGAAACCCGCGTCGCAAGACCGGGGACCGGAATCGAGGTGCTGTCGTGATTCGCTGCGGCACATCGGCACCGGGGAAGGCATTCTTGTGTGGCGAGTATGCGGTTCGGTCCGGCGCGCCGGCGATCGTCGCTGCGGTCAACAGACGGGTGATCGCGAGATGGACCCATCTGCCGGCTCGGACTGAGCTGTTTCCCCTCGAAGCCCGGGCGACGCTCGCGGCCGCGCAGGACCACTTTGGCCATCCCTCACATCATCTCAGCATCGATACCCGGCGTCTCTACGACGGCCCAAACAAACTCGGCTTGGGCTCGTCTGCTGCTGTGGCTGCAGCGAGTGCTGCCGCCCTGATCGCACTGCAGCATCACGATCTCAGCGATCGCGAGGTACGTGACCGGGTGTTCGCGACCGCGTTGCGTGGTCACTCGGCCGTCGCGCCAGAGGGAAGCGGGGCTGACGTGGCGGCGGCAACGTACGGTGGCTATCTGTGGTTCCAAAGGCGCCCGGGAGAGCTGTTGGCCGAGCCGATTGAACCCCCGAGCTCACTCGTGTGCCTGCTGCTCTGGACCGGCGAGTCTGCACGAACCAGCGATCTACTCGCACAAGTAGACCGATTGGAAGCGCAGGCACCGAAAATCCACGACCGGTGCATGAGCGCGCTGAAACAGTATGCCACGGAGTTCGCGGACGCATTCAAGTCGGGCGACGGCCGCGGGATCATCGGGACGGTACGTGAGTACAACGCCTGCATGAGCGCCCTCGGCGTCGCAGCGCAAGCTCCCATTGTGAACTCCAAGCTCCGTCGGGTCGCAGAGTGGGCGTGGTGGCACGGCGGTGCCGCCAAACCATGTGGCGCAGGAGGGGGAGATCTTGCCGTAGCCTTCTTCCTGGATCGCGAGGCGGCTGAGGGCTTTGCAGCGGTGTGCGAGAACGATGGGTTCGCCCAAGTACGGGTGGAATGGGGGGCCGAGGGAGTCCGCGCCCTCCGAGAAAGCGACAAGGCCACTTCAACAGATGCCTTTCTTTAGGAGCACATCATGACTACCCACGCACAGATCGGCTCTTCGCCCCTCACCGCAGCGAAGCTCAGGAACCCTCCTCGACTCGCGGGAGGGCTGCCTGTGTTCGGTCACACCGGAGCCTTCATCAACGACACCGTCGGCCTATTGCAGAGAACGCACGACGAGTGCGGCGCTGTGGGTAAGTTCAAGCTATTTGGCAAAGACGTCGTCCTCTTCACCGGACCCGAAGCGCACGAAGCGTTGTTTCGTCAGCCCGATGAAGTGCTCAGCCCGAATGCGGCCTACAAGATGATGGTTCCGGTCTTTGGGAGAGGCGTTGCCTACGGGGCGGAGCCCGCGAAGATGGCTGAGCAAATGCACATGCTCTATCCCGCGCTACGCAACAATCGCATGCGCACCTACACCGAGATTGTGGCCCGCGAAACCTTGGATACAATTGCAAGTTGGGGCGAAGAAGGCGAAGTCGAAGCGAGCGCCTTCTTTGCGATGCTCACGAACTACACCTCGAGCAGCTGCCTCCTCGGGAAGGAGTTCCGAACCGAGATGAGCGAGGAGTTCTCGAAGGTCTATTACGACCTGGAGCGCGGGATCGTGGCTTGGGGCTACATCCACCCTTACCTGCCGATCCCAGCTTTCCGGCGGCGCGATCGCGCTCGTGCACGTCTGGGCGAAATGGTCTCGGAAATCGTGGAGGCCCGGAAACAATCCGGATATCGCGGAGAGGACTTTCTCCAAACCCTGATGGATGCCGAGTACAAGGACGGAAGCAAACTCACCGATCACGAGGTCACGGGCATGCTCGTCGCCGCGATGTTTGCCGGGCATCACACCAGTTCCGTTACGACTGCGTGGACCTTGATCGAGCTCTTGCGCCATCCGCAGTTTCTCGACGGAGTCCACGACGAGATCCGCGCGCGATATGCCGAGGAAGAGGCCTACACCTTCCAATCGCTACGTGACCTCGAGAAGACAGAACGGGCCGTCAAAGAAGCGTTACGCATTCATCCACCCCTCTTCATTCTGCTGCGGGCGGCGCTGAAGAACTGCCAAATTCTCGGCTACCAGGTCAAGAAGGGCGACTGGGTGGCGGTTTCACCCTTGGTTGCGCATCGTGACGAAAGCGTCTTCAGCAACGCACTCCAATTCGACCCAGATCGATACGGCCCTGGCCGCGAGGAAGACAGGAGGCCCTTTGCCTACATCTCCTTTGGCGGGGGCAGACACAAATGCATGGGCAACGCCTTCGCGATTCTGCAGATCAAGACCATCATGGCTGTGCTGCTGCATCGCTACGATTTCCAGCTAGTGGGCGACACGATCGAAACCGACTTTCAGGGTTTGGTGCTCGGCCCCAAGCCACCGATTCGAGTTCGTTACCGCCGCCGGGCGCGCGGGCGACCACTACATGATGCGAAAGAGCATCCAGCCAGCGGCGGCGACTAG
>CALLDH010000022.1 GCA_937998345.1 uncultured bacterium
GGGCCTGGCGAACCTGGATTTCGTGGTCATGAATGCGACCCGATTAGCCTGTCCCGCGGGCTCGTTCGAGGCGGCGCTGTGCCGCTGGGGCCTGATGTTCGTGCCCGATCTCGTGGACGTGCTTGGAAAGATCAGGGCCGTGCTGCGGCCCGGTGGTCATCACCACGCCGAGACGTCCCGCAACCTCGTTGGCCGCGATTTGCGAGAGCAGGATTTCCTCACCACTCGATCCGAGCATCTGCCCGAGCGCCAACGGAACACCAACTGCTGCCTGCCCCGTGTGCCCGCCAAAGACAAAGTCGTCTAGCTCGATTGCACTCCCGAGCGCCGCGTGCTGGTAGACCGCGCCGAGCACTGAACGCTGCGCCCCGTCAGGCAGGGCTCTCACTGGGCCGCTGTCCCCCAGCCGGTCGAGCAGGGAGCTGATCGCCCGCCCAATCGACGTCTGCGAGCCTGCAAAGATCGAGGCGACGATGTTCATGCGCTGCGCCACTGCGAGGGACATCACCTCGCGCGGGACGTCTGCCGTGCGCATGCCACAAATCCATGCAGCCGCGTTATCGAGCCTGCGCTGCCCTTCGCTGCGCGTTGACATCGCGAACGCAGGATAGCACGGCCCCTGCCGTGCCGGAACCAGCGGCCCGACTCGCGCCCCTCACGGCATTTGCCCTACTTCGCTACGCGCAGGAGCCGCGACACCAGGATCGTGATTACCATCATGAAGCCGAAGGCGATTAGCGTTCCCCAGGCGGCGCCGACCTCGCCGATTCGAGGGATCAGGACGGCATCGGCACCGAGGTTGATGAGGGCTGCAGTGACTGCGATCGCGGAGACCGTCTTGGCATGTGTTGCAGCGAGGAGCGAGGCTTGCCAGAGCATCGAAACGCCCAGGCACCCCAAGGCGACCGCTAGGATTGGAATTGAGCGGAGGACGGCAGGGGACGTACGATAGGATTCCGCCAGAATCGGCGTGTACATGACGACTAGGGGCAGCAAGACGACCAAGAGAGCGGCCCAAGCCGCAAGCTGCAGGCTCGTCCTTCGGAGCAGCTTCTGGGCGCCCTCGCGGTCGCCCTCGGCGTAGGCCGAATAGTACACCGGATTGAACGAATGGAGCGTTACGACGTTGACCGCGCTGACGACCAAAGCGATGCGGTAGGCGGCGTCATAGCGGCCGGCGGCGGCGATTCCACTCCAGAGCGCCACGTAGAGGCGATCTGCGCTTTGGTAGCCGACGTAGGCAAGCGCCACGAGGATCATCGGAAATGAGAACCGAATCGGCACGCTCAACGAAGCGAGTGAACGGGGCCGCTTGAGCCAGCCTCGTCGGGACAAGATCCACATGGCCGCGAGCCCCGCGCCAGCCTGCGCCAGCACCAGCCCGGCCCAGCGCGCCTCCCAGGTCCAACCGAGCAAGAAGAAAAGCGAGATTGCGATGAACGGCCGGATCCCGTCCACGAACTCGGACCAGAGAGCGGCGCGCGTCGGCTGGCTTTGCGCCTCGTGGATGGTCTGTGCTTGGATGCGCGCCGTTGCAATCGTTGCGGCAACCACCACGCCCGTAACGGCCCAACGGGGGACCGCTTCGTCTCCGATGAGGAAAAACGAATCCGGAAGGACGAGCGTCGCGAGCGTTGCCAAACCTCCAGTGCACAGCGAGACACCGAGAAGGCCACCGAGGTCGCCCGCCAGATCGGAACGCGGCTTTTTGTGAAGGTAGACCAGAATGTACGACTGCGGGGCCAAGGTGACGGTTGCGGTTGCGATCCCGAACACGACACCTTCGAGGATCGCAAAGCGACCGTAGTCCGCCTGGTCGAGCAGATGGGTCCACAGAGGGTGCGCCAATTGGACGAGCCCGCCCATCGTGCTTGCCATCGTGTAGACGATGACGTTTCGGCGAAACGTCTTCTTCTCTGTGGATGCGGTGTCCAGAGGGAAGTGGAGGTAGTCCAGCCACGCCGTCTGCGCCAGTGACAAGGCCGAGAACCGGTTCGCCGTGGAGGCGGCGTCGCTGGGGCAAGTCGGCTGGATCTCGCTGTTGGTGCGACTCCTAACCTGGGAAGACTTGTATAGGATCACGGGCCGCGCGACCACCCGGATGCGATCTAGCCCTCGAGTCCGAAGACCCTTTGCGCGTTTGTGTAGAGAAACGCGCGTCGTGTCTCGTCGGGCAAGTCGAGCGAGTCGACTTGAGCGATGCACTTTGCGGGCTGGATCATCGGGAAGTTGCTACCGAACAGCACCTTGCGCTGGCCTGGCCCCTTCATGAACCGGACGAGCGCTTCTGGGTATCTCTCTGGCGTGTACGCGGAGGTGTCGATATAGACGTTCTCGTATTTCGTCGCGAGCGAAACCATCTCTTCGGTCCACGGGTAGCCGATGTGTCCGCCGACGATCCGGAGCTCGGGGAAGTCGCATGCGACCTCGTCCAAGTAAGGGATGGGGCGCCCGGGATCGCTTGGCCGCAAGGGGCCTGCGTGTCCGACTTGCAGGCAAAACGGAACGCCGAGCTCCACGCACTCCGCGTAGATCGGATAGTAGCGGCGATCGTTCGGAGGCAGCCCCCAGAGCCACGGCAGCTGCCGCACGGCGACGAAACCAAGCTCCTTGACGCAACGTCGCAACTCGCGAACGGCATCCATCGGCCGGTGCAGATTCACAGAACCGACGCCCGCGAACCGATCAGGGTGTGCCGCTACCGTGCGGGCGACGTCGTCGTTGGAGAGAAGCGGACCCTCGGGTCCCCACCAGGCGGTGGCGAGCGCTTTGTGGACTCCCGCCGCATCGAGCGCCGCCACGGTCAACTCCACCGGGATTTCCTCGGGAATCACCTCGAGCTTCATCCAGCGTCGCAGCGATGCGAACATGTCGTGCCCAATGAACTTCCCCGTCGGATGCTGGATCCACGCGTCGATGATCGGCTCGGTCATGCCCACTCGCAAATCACCTTACATCACTTGCCGCGCCAGTAGAGAAGCCAAACCTTCCGAGGTTCGGATCCCTTGGCACGATGACCCACTCGTGCTCGGCCTGGTCGTACCAGAATGTTCTTGCCGATGCCTGGCCCGTCGAAACGATTCGTTCGATCCTGATGTTTGGCCTCTGAAGTAGCTCGAAACACTGCTCCGCGTCGAGCGCCGCCGGTAGGTCCTGCAACAGGCGTGGGTGGCGAATCGTCATCGCTCGTATCTACACGACGCTCGCGGCCCGAGGAGGTGAGCCTAGGATCCGTAAGGCTCAATAATGACAGATAGTTGTGTTACCCAACCGACGCCTGGCACGCGGCTTCGCATGCATTTATATTGAATAAATGCGTTCTTATCATACTTTTTTGACGGGCCTCACTCTTCTCATCGGCTTAGGGGGCCTCGCGGCCTGTTCGGGCGACAGTGGGACTGCACGCGGAGGTGACGGGGGAAGCGGTGGCGTCGGTCCGAACGACGACTGCGGAGATGGCGAGCGCCAGCCGATCGAAGCCTGCGACGATGGGAACCGCCATAGTGACGACGGCTGCGCCGGAGACTGCATGATGGTCGAGGAGGGCTTTCGATGCCCCGTTCCAGGCGCGGCATGTGCGCCGCTGGTTTGCGGTGACTCTCGCATCGAGCCGCCGGAGCAGTGCGACGACAACAACGCGAACGCCTCAGACGGTTGCAGCGCGAGTTGCCAGCTCGAAGCGGGCTGGGTCTGCTTACAGCCCGGGGTGGCCTGCACCGCGGCGGAATGCGGTGATGGTCTCGTTGCGGGCTTCGAGCAATGTGACGACGCAAACGCGCCGACCGACGGTTGCTCTGCGAGCTGCCAGCTCGAAGACGGATTCAAGTGCGAAACGCCTGGTGCGCCTTGCGAAACCACCACCTGCGGCGACGGCCAACGGGAAGGAACCGAGCAATGTGACGACGGGAACCTGACGCCCTTCGATGGTTGCGATCTCTACTGCAACCGCGAGCCCGACTGCACCAACGGAGACTGCGAATCCGTGTGTGGCGACGGCGTGATCCTCCCCGGCACCGACGAAGCCTGTGACGACGGAAACACCGTGGGTGGCGATGGGTGCTCAGCGATCTGCGAGGTCGAAGACGGTTTCACCTGTGCGACGGTGGAGTCACAGCTTCCGGAGGAGCTCGTGGTGCCGGTGATCTATCGCGACTTCCGAAGTCGGGACGAGAGCGCCGGCATCACCCAGACCTTCAACCCCGACTTCAACCCGCCTCCGACTGGCACGCACCTCGGAATCACTACCGACGACCTGGATCCATCGGGGAAACCGGTCTGGAACGCAAGCAACCCGAACGTCGGCGACGGAGGCTACCCGGCGAGCGCCAGCTCGTTTGCCGCCTGGTATCGAACGAGTCCGATGCTCGTCGCGGACGGGAATATCGAGGTCGTCCGAGAGCTCACTCTCACGCGACCGGACGAAATGAACTTTCCGAATCGCTACGAGTTCTCCAGCGATTCCTTCTTCCCGCTCGACGACGAAGGCTGGGAATTGGAGTCTCCGCCGCTTCAAGAGCTTCCCATGACCAACGGCCACAACTTCGGCTTCACGACCGAGGTACACTACTTCTTCGTGTACCAGGGTGACGAAGTGCTGAGCTTCCGGGGTGACGACGACCTCTGGGTCTTTGTCGACGGTCGCCTCTGCATGGACATCGGCGGCATTCACGGCGCGACGTCCGGGACCATGAGCTTCGACTCCATGGTCACCGACGGTAACGCTGCGCGTCAGGCCATCGTCGATGCCTGTATCGCGGACCTCGGTCTGCAAGTGGGCAAGGTGTACGAGGTCTCGATCTTCCACGCCGAACGCCACGTCACCCAGTCTAACTTCAGACTCACGCTCGACGGCTTCGTCACCGAGCATTCGGAATGCAGCTACACCTGCGGCGATGGGATTCGCACGCGTTTCGAGTTCTGCGACGACGGCACCGAACAGAACACCGGCGACTACGGGCACTGCAACGATACGTGCACGGCCCTCGGGGGTCACTGTGGCGACGGCATCGTCCAGGAGATGTACGAGGACTGCGACAACGGAGAGAACCTCGGTGGCATGAACGGTTGCAACCCAGACTGCAGCAGCGGTCCGTTCTGCGGCGACGGCGTCCGTCAGCCCGAGCTCGACGAATCCTGCGATGCCGGCGAACAGAACGGCGAATCGGGCTCCGGCTGCAGCGACACCTGCGAAGTGGTCGTCGAGTAGCGGGCGAACGCCGCCCCGAGAAGGCCAAGAGCACCCCGATTTTCCTTTGTCTTCCGAGGGGCGAGGAAAAAGCAGCCCCCCGTTAATCCATCTCACGCCCTCCGGCGTAGCCAAGTCAGAGCCGGTAGTCGGCCAGCGGAGGACGAGATGGGACGCAAGCTCAACAACACGGTTCGCAAAGTTTCTCTGGCCATATTCGCTGCGCTCATCGCGCTCACCGCTGGCTGTGGTGATGGGTTCTTCAACCAGGGCGGTGGCCTGTTCGGCTCTTCTCTAGCCGGGCACCTCACCGACCGGATGCGCGGCGCCGACGTGGAGCTCCTCGAGTACACCGGCTGCGAAGTGGTGGAGAGCGACGATCCGGAGGCCCGTTGCGAGAGCCTGTCCGGCACTGCGATCGAGGTCTTCATCGACGGCCAGAGCATGATCTTCGACTTCTCCAACGTCACGAAGCGCGGAAAGATCTCCGACGCGGATTTCGAGGGCTACATCCTGTCGGTGACCGAAGATTCGAACCTACCGCCCATCCTCGAAGCGATCGTCGACGCGACCAAGTCCAGCATCGACTCCCAGGACTTGGACGTTCAGTTCGACGACAAGAGCGTTGCGGTGAACTTCCAGGGTCTCGCCTACGATGACGCCACCTTCATCAAGGTCGACCTCGTCTTCGCCGACGCGCCGTGAGATGCTCGAGTATCAGCGTGGCGCAGCTCCCTCCGCTTGTCATCGGCATCGCAAGCTTGTACCAAGCTGCGAACATGACCCATGCAGCGGACACCAAGCTAAGCCTTCCACCGGCTCCCGTCCGACCCGTGCCGGCGTCGCAGTGCTATCTGGCATATGCGGCCGCTCTTTTGGTGGGCGCCCTGAGCTGGTGGGTCATCCAAGATCGAGCCCTCATCGACGACCCCTTCTGGATTGGCTTTGCAGTCACCTGCGCGTCCACGATCGTGATCTGGGTCTTCTCGATCGCCAATGGCAACTCGTCGATTTACGACCCGTACTGGGTCATCGCTCCACCGATCCTGGCTCTTGCGCTCAAGGCAACCGGAGGGGGCGGCTTGCTCGGAGAGTGGAGTGCGCGGCAGGTCTGTATCGTGGCCTGTCTTTGGATCTGGGGGATCCGGTATCACACCATGTATTCGTGGACGGGCTGGCGGACGGGGCTCGTGCATGAGGACTAGCGCTACGAAGAGATGCGGAGCGCTCCAGTGCCGTACTGGCTCAACTCCTTGCTCGGGATGCATCTCTTTCCCACCGTGCTCGTGTATTTCGCCTTCGCACCCGCGGCGCTCGTGCTGATCAGCGATCCGTCGACGCAGCTTCCTTTGGGACCTTGGGACGCCCTCGGCGTGGCAGGCGCGTTGTCGGCAGTCGCGATCGAGCTCGTTGCAGACGAACAACTACGCAAGTATCGCGCCTCGGGCGACTACCGCACAGGCGGCGCCTTGCGACAAGGGCTCTGGAAATACTCTCGTCACCCCAACTACTTTGGCGAAGTCCTGTTCTGGCTTTCGATGATCCCTTTTGCCGTGCCCGGTGGCCTGCTGACCCAGCACCCAGCGCTCGTGTTGACCGGGCCGATCATGATGGCGATTTTCTTCCGATTCAGCTCCTGGTTAATGGATGTTCGGTCGTTGGAACGCCGTCCCGAGTACCAGAAAGTCGTCGATGAGGTGAGCGCGATGGTCCCCTGGTGGCCGAAGACGCGGTGACGCAGCCGGCGAGAGGGTCCGGTTCGTTTATGCGTCGAGGGCTGTTGCCAGCTCGGCGATGTCGGGCGCCGTCAGTTCCGGCCGCGGGTGAGGGACGGACCAGACCACGCCCGGCCGAGTGATGAACGCTCCCCGGATGCCGACGCAACGAGCCCCAAGGATATCCCAGTCGTGGGCCGCCACCATGAGCGCACTTTGCGGCGCGACTCCGATGAGATGCAGCGCGTGTTCGTAGGGTGCCGGGTCTGGCTTGAAGCGCTCCACCTTCTCGACGCTGATGATTTGCTCGAAGTGGTCGGCGACGCCCGCATGGGTCAGCTGGGCGGGGATACCGGTGGACGAGCCATTGGAGAGCGCGATCAGACGATAGCCGGCAGCGCCCAGCCGATCGAGGGCGGCGGGTACGTCGGGATGCGCCGGAAGTGAACGAAAGCCTGCGACCAGAGCCGTGGCCTCGTCGTCGGAGAGCTGATGTCCTTGTCGGCTGGCGACGGCACGCAAGGCCTCCACCCCAATGGTCTCGAACGATCGAAAGCTGTCGGTGACGTTCGCCACCAGACTGCCGTGCAGCAAGCGGAAGAACCATTCGGCCAGCTGTTCGCCACCGCCAAGCGCCTCGGCGAGCACGGTACGCAGCTCGGTCAGGTCGAGCAGAGTCTCGTTGACATCGAAAATGAGTGCGTCTGCTCGTTCCATGCGGTGCTAGGCGTTCTGTCGACTTGGAGCTAAATACCAGGCCAAGCCTACACGTATCGCCAGACCGACACCATCTGTAGGTATTGCCCACAAATCATGAAACTCTCCCACGGGGACGTGAACTTGCCGACCGTTGATCCCAGCGCGCCGCGCACTCCGCCCATTCCGACGTCCATCGATGTGCTCTATCGGGACGATGCCGTCGTGGTCGTCGACAAGCCCTCCGGCCTCTCGGTTCATCGCGGCGACGACCAGGGCTCGACGTTTGCCCTCAATCTCACCCGCAATGCGATCGGCCAGTGGGTGTACCCGGTGCATCGCCTCGATCGCGCGACCAGTGGCGTCCTCGTGTTCGCGCTTTCATCGGAACATGCGCGAGCTCTGCAGGACTCGTTCAGCACCCGGGCGGTCAACAAGACTTACCTCGCGCTAGTCCGCGGCACACCTCCACCGAATGGTGTCATCGACAGCCCGATGGCCAAGCGGGAGGGTGGCCCCGACGTAGCATCGGTGACCGAGTACGAGACACTCTTCGTGTCCGACCGGCGGCTCTCGCTCGTCGAGGCGCGCCCGCGAACGGGTCGTCGTCATCAAATTCGCCGCCATCTGAGGCGCATTGATCATCCCCTTGCAGGCGACGTCAACTACGGAAACGGCCCCGACAACCGCCGCTATCGCGCCGAGCTCGGTCTGTATCGGCTCGCCCTCCACGCACAACGGCTGTCGTTCGTGCACCCTAGGAGCGGCGAGCGCGTCAGCTTCGAGAGCGCTGTCCCCGAGGATCTTGCGGGCCCACTGCGATGCATCGGCGTGCCAGCGACGCTCTTGGGAATCTGACCTTTCAATTTTTCAACGCCGTTTGCTACTCGCCTGTTGAGGATGCCGGCGAAATCAGCCGTTGGGAGGTCTCTATCGCCCGGAGTAGGTCCTGGGCCAGCGAATGCCCTCTCGAGGCCCATTGCTTGGGTCGGCTTGCGGCAGCAGGCAACATTTGCTTCATATCCGCCCATGCCCGACTTCGGTACCGCCGACATCCACAACGTCCTCCTCGCCGGCTCGCGCTCGAGCGGGAAAACCACCCTCGCCGAGGCCCTTCTATTTCACGCTGGTGAGATCAGCCGCCAAGGGACCGTCGACACCGGCACTGCGGTGAGTGACTTCGAGAAAGAGGAGCAAGCGCACCACTATTCCGTGTACTCGACGCTCCTGCACGCCACGCATGAGGGGAAGCGCATCAACATTCTCGACCTTCCGGGCGCGCCTGATTTCGTCGGACAGGCGATCGCCTGCCTTCCCGCTGCCGAGACGATGGTGCTCGTCATGGATCCGGAGGTGGGGATCGACAGCATGAGCCGACTCCTGGTGAAGTTGGCGCACGATCTCGATCTACCCGTGGCGATCGTGGTGAGCCACATTGGGGAAGGGGTCGCCCGTCTCGGGCCATTCCTGAATGAGCTCAAAGAGGCGTTTGGCCGCGGCTGTCTTCCAATCAACCTCCCGGCCGATAACGGCGCAGCTGTCATCGATTGTTTACTAAACGGGGAAGGCGACAGCGACCTCGGCCCGGTCCCCGGCTTTCACACCGAGCTGCTCGATCAAATCGTCGAGATCGACGACGCGCTCATGGAGCGATACCTCGAGGGCGAAGAGCCGAACTACGAAGCTCTTCACGAGCCGTTCGAGCGTGCGATGGATCAGGCGCACGTGGTTCCCGTGTGTTTTGCCGATGCCCTGAGCGGCGCAGGGGTCGAAGCGCTCCTCGATACCATCGTCCGGCACTTTCCCAGCCCGCCCGAGGGCAACGCGCGTCCGTTCTTCATCGGCGAAGGCGAAGACGAAACTCCATTCGTCTACTCGGACGACGCGAGCAAGACTCCCCTCGCCCGCGTGTTCCACGTCACGGCTGACCCCTACCTCGGTAAGCTCTGCTTCTTTCGGGTCTACCAGGGCACGGTGAAGGCCGGTGACCAACTCTTCATCGGAGACGGGAAGAAGCCGATTCGGCTAGGCCATCTCTTTCAGATGCAAGGGAAAGAACGTGCGCCGGTGACTGAAATCATCGCCGGGGACATGGGCGCGATCGCCAAGGTCGAAGAGGTACACCTGAGCGACGTCCTTCACGACGATCACGCCCTGGACCATGTCCATCACAAGGCGCTGCCATACCCCACTCCCTTGCACGCCCTCGCCGTCGTGCCCAAGACCCGTGGCGACGAAGACAAAATCGCCGAGGTCCTCGCTCGTATCCGCGAGGAGGATCCCACGTTCAGGGCGAGCTTTGATACCGAAACCCACGAGCTCGTGCTCCATGGCTTAGGCGAGATGCACTTGAACCTGGTGATCGAACGGATCAAGAATCAGGGCGTCGACGTCGAAACCAAGCTGCCAAAGATCGCGTACCATGAAACAATCATGGGCAGGGCCGAGGGTCACTACCGGCATAAGAAACAGAGTGGCGGGGCTGGACAGTTTGGTGAAGTCAAACTTCGCGTCGAGCCGCTCGAACGAGGTGGCGGCTTCGAGTTCGTCGACAAGATTGTCGGAGGGGTGATCCCCAAGGGCTTCATGCCGGCCATCGAGAAAGGCATTCGCGACATCATGCGGCAGGGGGTCGTCGCGGGCTATCCCATCGAGGATGTGCGCGTGACGGTCTTCGACGGCAAGACACATGCGGTCGACAGCAAAGAGATCGCCTTCAGGACTGCCGGCAAGTTCGCCTTCAGAGACGCCTTTCTCAAAGCCAGCCCTCAGATTCTCGAGCCCATCGTCAATATCGAGGTGACCACGCCTGGCAACGCGGTCGGAGCCATCACGGGCGATCTTTCGAGCCGTCGCGGCAGGGTATTCGCAACCGACGTGATGAGCAGTGGTGCGGCCGTCGTGAAGGCCTCGGTTCCGCTGGCCGACATGATGGATTACGAACCCACGCTCAAGAGCATGACCAAGGGGCGCGGGAGCTACGCCATGGAGCTCAGCCACTACGACGCTGTACCTGCGCAAATCGCCGAAGACCTCGTGGCCAAGTACGCCGCGCAGAGAGCCTAGCGACGCGCGGCGCGCACATACGTGGTACCCTACGGTCCCAGGAGCTCACATGAACACGACCCTGCTGCGTTCGGGCCTCGTCATCGACGGCCGAGGTGGTCCCGCCTTTCCGGGTCACGTCCTGCTGAGAGGCGACCGAATCGATGCGGTCCTTCGGGAAGGTGACGCGACACCTGAAGCCGCTCGCCACGTCGACGCAACGGGCCGCGTGATCGCTCCCGGGTTCATCGACATGCACTCCCACGCGGATTGGCAGCTGCCGCTCGACGATCACCCAGAGCTCCTGTCGGGCATGCTCGAGCAGGGAGTCACCACGGTGGTCGGAGGCAACTGCGGAATTTCGCCCGCTCCCCTGCGGCGCGAGACGCTCGGACGGCTTCACGACTTTGCATCGATCGCTCGGGACCGCCCCTTTGACTACACCTGGGAATCGTTCGCCGAATACCTCGAACAAATGGAGGACGGAAAACCGGCGCTGAACCTGGCCGAGCTCGTCGGGCACTCGACCTTGCGTTACGCCGGGTCCGATGTCGCTCGCGGGCCGATGCCACGCGACGAGCAATCGAATTGCCTGGACCGCCTCAGGCAAAGCCTCGAGGAGGGCGCATGCGGTTTGAGCTTTGGCCTGGGCTACGACCCCGGCATGTACTCCTCGGTGGAGGAGCTCCAGGATTTCTGCCAGGTGGCCGCAGAGGCCGATGCCACCGCAACGGTTCACCTCAAAGCATATTCGCGGATCTCGCCCTGTTATCCCCTGACCACCCCGGAGGCCCACAACGTGCGCGCTCTTCGCGAGATGCTCGATGTAGCACGGCGGACGGGCGTGAGACTCCAGCTCTCCCACTTCATCTTCGTCGGACGCCGGAGCTGGCGGAGCGTTGACGCGTGCCTCGAGATGGTGGACGCCGCTCGGCGTGACGGGCTCGACATCATGATCGACGCCTACCCCTACACCTGCGGCAACACCACGATCCATGCGCCGTTTCCTTACTGGTTCCTAGCAGCGCTCCCCGGCGCCTACCAGAGCCGCCTCGCCCGCATGCGCCTCCGCGTCGAGCTCGAGCTAGGCTTCCGCTTGGCAGGTTTCGTCTACAGCGACTTTCAGGTGATGGACGCCGGCGTCGAAGGCTGGGAGGAGCTCAACGGGCTCACCATTGCCGAGATCGCTCGCGAATGGAAGACCTCGCCCTTCGACGCCATGCTCACCTTGGCCGAGCGAAGCAAGGGGGCGACGACCATGCTCTTCCACAGCTACAGCGGGGGACCGGAAGACGAGCGTGCGCTGGAAACGGTACTCGGTCACGAAGCATGCCTGTTCGAAACCGACGTGATCGTGAAGAGCGGCGGCCATCCCAATCCCGCCGCGCTCGGGACCTTCCCGCGGATCTTGGGGCCACTCGTCCGTGACCGCCGGCTGTTCGATCTGGAAACCGCGGTCCACCGCATGACGGGCGCCAGCGCGGACCGCTTTGGCATGAGCCACCGCGGTGTACTCGCATCGGGCAAGGCGGCGGACGTCGTCATCTTCGATGCAGCGCAGATTTGCGACAGTCCTCCTGAGGGCAAGCAACCGGCGGGCCGCTCACGCGGCATCGAGCACGTCTTCATCAACGGCGAACACGCCGTGCATGCGGGCGTCTATCAGTCTGACGTCCGCGCGGGACGTGTCATCCGTCCCGTCTGACTCCTGTAGTCATCGGAACGGATTGATCGTACGTTCGGCTCGTCATGGATGCTCTGCTCGCCCATCGACTCCAGTTCGCCTTCACGATCACGTATCACTACCTGTTTCCACAGTTGACGATCGGCTTGGGGCTTCTGATCGTCGTGTTGAAGACCATGGGCCTGAGGGGCGACACGGTCGCAAACGAGGCTGCACGCTTCTGGATCAAGGTGTTCGGCCTGGGTTTCGTCATCGGCGTGGTCACCGGCATCCCTCTCGAGTTTCAGTTTGGAACCAACTGGGCCCGCTTCAGCGAGGCTGCCGGAGGCGTCATCGGGCAGACGCTTGCCATGGAGGGAGTGTTTGCCTTTTTTCTGGAGTCTTCGTTCCTCTACCTATTGTTGTTTGGCGAGAAGCGTTTGGGGCCGAAGCTGCATTGGTTGTCCGCGGTCATGGTGTGGCTGGGCTCCTGGCTCAGCGGCTACTTCATCGTGTGCACCAATGCCTTCATGCAGCACCCCGTCGGTCACCGCGTGCGCGAGGATGGCGTCATCGTGCTCGAGAGCCTCGGTGCGTTTCTCACCAATCCCTGGGCGTTCGCCCAATATGCGCACACCATGATCGGTGCAGCCGTGACCGGGGCTTTTGTCATGGCGGGAATCGGCGCGTTCTATTTGCTTTCCGGCAGGCACGTCCCTCACGCCAAGAAGTTCTTGCAGGTAGCGACGATTACTGGCGCGCTCGCCTCTCTGGCGGCGGCATTTCCGACAGGCGATATCCAGGCGAAAATGGTGGTCAAGCATCAACCGGTGACGTTCGCGGCGATGGAGGGGCACTTCGAGACCGACGAGGGTGTCGGGCTGATCCTCATCGGCCAACCCAACATGGAAACCATGACGCTGGATAACCCGGTCGTCATTCCCAAGGTGCTGTCGTTCATGACGCACCAGCGCTGGGAGGCACGCATTGCGGGCCTCACCGAGTTCGACCCAGAGCTCTGGCCGGACAACATCCCGCTACTCTATTACGCGTACCACGTCATGGTCGGTCTCGGAACGATCTTCATCGCGATCATGGCCGCTGCGGCGTTCTTGCTCCGCGGCGGCCGTCTCTTTCGCGCACGCTGGCTCTTGTGGACGCTGTTCTTGGCGATTCCGTTTCCGTTTATCGCGAACACGGCAGGTTGGATGACTGCGGAGCTAGGGCGGCAACCCTGGTTGATTCACAATCTCATGCGAACCGCCGATGGCTACTCGGACAACGTGTCGAGCGGCAACGTTCTGTTCACCCTTCTCGGATTCATGGGCTTGTACGCGCTCTTGTCTCTGCTTTTCGTATCGCTCGCGCTCAAGATCATCGGTCGCGGACCGAGCTCCACATCGGAGTCAGGGTGATGCTCGCCGAGGTCTGGTACGTGCTGCTCGCGGGGATGCTCGCCGTCTACGTCATTCTCGACGGTTTCGATCTCGGAGCAGGAATGCTCCATCTTTTCGTCGCGAAAACCAACGCCGAGCGCAACGTGGTCCTGCGGAGCATTGGGCCAGTTTGGGACGGCAACGAGGTTTGGTTATTGGCCGCGGGCGGCACCATGATTTTGGCGTTTCCCATGCTGTATGCCAGAGCTTTTAGTGGATTCTATCTGCCGCTGATGATCGTGCTCTGGTTTCTCGTTTTTCGAGCGCTGGGCATCGAGCTACGGCACCATGTCGACCATCCTTTGTGGCGGCAGTTCTGGGACGTCGCCTTCAGTCTCTCGAGCCTTCTGCTGACCATCTTCTTCGGTGCAGCACTCGGCAATGTGGTGCGAGGAGTCGCCATGAACGACGCGGGGGTGTTCTTCGCCCCATTGTGGACCAACTTCCGGGTCGACCCCGAGCCTGGAATTCTCGACTGGTACACCTTGATCGTGGCGCTCAACGCGACCATCGCCGTGGCGATGCACGGCGCCGCGTGGATCGGATGGCGAGCGACGGGCGATGTCCAACGCCGATGCGGAGCCCTTCTTTGGCCGCTTTGGACCGCAACGCTGGCGTTGACAGCAGTCACGACCGTGGCGACCTACTTCGTTCAGCCCCAGATGGGGCACAACCTGCAAAGCACACTCGGCTGGTGGCTGGCCCCAGGTCTTGCGGTGGCGGGTCTAATGGGCCTGCGCGTTTTCGCTCGACGGGAACAGCGCAGAGCCGCCTTTGTTTCTTCCTGTGCTTTCCTCGTAGGAATGCTCGGGAGCGCGGCCGCTGCGATCTTTCCGTTCGTCCTTCCGGCACGGGACGCAACACAAGGTCTCACCATCGCGCAAGCCGCCACCGAGCCCTACGGGCTTCAGGTGGCCTTGTACTGGTGGGTGCCCGGTGTTTTGCTCGCGATCGCCTACTTCACGTTCAACTATCGAAACCTTCCGAAGCGCTTGTCAGCCACCGATTCCGAACTGCACTGAAGGCGGTCCAACCGAGGCTGGCGGCCCGCGAACGCACCGCTCACGTCGTATCGGGCAATGCCAGTCGGATCTTCGAATCTACTAGGTCTCGGATCTCTCTGAGATAGCGAGCGTGTTCCGCGGAATCGTCTGGGCTGTAGTTGAGGTTCTTGTAAAGGCTGATCAGGCGCGTGAAAAAGTCCTGCACCTCGTCGCGATCGTCGATGGCGTAGTCGGCTTCGATGATTTCCTTCACCAGCTCGAAGCTCTTCTTCTGACGCTCGAGCGGCATCGATGAATCCACCGCATCGTAAGCGTCCTGCTGCAGGAAGACCATGTCCAGAAAGACCGATTTCTGCCATGCCAGGAAGTCGTCCAAAGTGGTCCCTTCCTCGCCTGTGACTTGCATCATCTGGTAGATCTCGTCGCCCCGGTGGAGGAGCTCGTGGGCCGCCTTCACGTCCTCCACCCAAGTTGGAGACAGGTTCTTGGCGTACCACTCGCTCATCTGGTCCAGGTAACGCGACCAGGAGATGAGGGGATCGATGGCCGGGTAGAAGCGCTTGTATGCCCGGTCGGCCGACAGGCCTAAGAACGTTTTCACGGTCGCGAGGGTCGCCTGGGTCACCGGCTCTTCGAAGTTCCCGCCGGCAGGCGACACGGTACCGATGAGCGTGACGCTACCGGTCTGGCCATCCGGCGCCTGGATGAGACCCGCCCGTTCGTAGAGGCTCTTGATGGACGAGTCGAGGTAGGCTGGGAACGCTTCCTCCCCCGGGATTTCCTCCATTCGACCTGAAGTCTCGCGCATGGCCTGGGCCCAACGCGAGGTCGAGTCAGCGATGCACAAGACGTCGTACCCCATCTGCCGGTAGTACTCGCCCAAGGTTATGCCCGTGTAGATGGAAGATTCCCGAGCGGCCACCGGCATCGAGGACGTGTTGCAAATGATGATCGTGCGATCCATCAGGGAGCCCCCGGTCCGGGGGTCTATCGTTTCCGGGTACTCGGTGATCGTCTCTACTACTTCGCCGGCTCGTTCGCCGCATGCGATCACGATGACGATGTCCACGGCCGAGTGTCGGGCTATGAGGCTCTGGAGCACTGTCTTCCCGGAACCGAAAGGACCCGGGATGCAGGCCGTGCCTCCACGGGCGACCGGGATCATCGTGTCGATGATTCGCTGCGTAGTGGTCAGGGGCTCCGTCGGGTAGATACGCTCCGCCACGCGACGCCGGAGCATGAGCTCGGGCAGCGGGCGGCGCACTGGCCACCGTTGAGCCATGGTGAGAGTCCGTTCTTCACCATTCGGTCGAACGACTCGGGCGATGGGGTCGTTGATCGCGACGCTGCCCCTATTTATCCAGGTCACCTGCACCGCCGCTGGCTCGTCGAAGGGCACCATGATCTTGTGTTCGAAGATCCCCTCGGGCGTCGTCCCCAAAATCTGTCCTGCCTTGAGGGTCTGCCCCTTAGCGACCGCAGGCGTGAAGTCCCAGCGCCTCTCGGTGTCTATGGGGTCCACATCCGTGCCACGCGGCAGTAGGAAACCGTGCTCCTCTGCCAACAAGGACAATGGGTTTTGCAGCCCGTCATACACCTTTCCCAGAAGACCGGGAGCGAGGGTCACCGACAGCATTTCGCCGGTCAACTCGACCTCGTCCCCGACCTTGACCCCGGAGGTATCTTCGAAGACCTGAAGATCCGCTACCTGATTCTGGACGCGGAGCACCTCGGATTTGAGACGCTGCTCTCCAAGAAGAACATGACCGACCTCGTTTTTCATGACCCGAGTGTCGCGGACGCTGATCGTGACTAGACTCTCCTGAACGGCCACGATGGGGGCCCGCCGAGATGCGTCGCCGCTCGCACCGTCCGCATCAGGCGAAGAGGTTTTGGTGGTCACTCGTCACCTCCATTATCAGTTCCTCGAAGCGCTCACGCGCCTTCTCGGCGTCGTAAGATAGCCATCGGTGGAGGATGTCCCATTTGTACGCGAAGGCGAAGACCTGCTCGAACCGAAACGGATGTCCGTCCGAGATCTGGCTCAGCTTCTTCCAAGACTGACCCATCATCAGTTTCTCGAGCTCCATGGCATCACCCTGGTCCAGGAACTTCTGCGCCTCGGGGATCCATGGAAACACTGCCCCTAGCCCAAACTCCGGTTCCGCCCAGCGTGCTTCGATGATTCGCGTGTACGGGCCCGTGCCCCATCGCCCGGATGGAGCGGCCTTCCCCTGGCGTCTCATACGGAGCGCCGCCATTACCGTGCGCATGTTCATGCGGAAATCCACTATGTTCCTGAGCTCCTGGTTGCGGTTGTGGGCCACGACCTCGTCATACATGGCGACGATCTCCTCAGTCGTCCGGCTCACAGGTTGGCGGCGCCAGGCGATCAGACGCTCGGCCCTCATGAGCTCCTCCAGGTCATCTCTGTGAAGGAGGGACATGCGCTCCTCGAGGCGCAGTCGGCTCATCGGTAGGAGCTTCGTCTGCCGGAAATCGGGGAGCGCCGGGAGACTGGCCACGAGCTGATAGTAGCGTCGTATCACTGCCCCGCCTCGACCAGGATCTTCCTGTAGCGAGGCAGAAGCAGCTTCAGCATCATCTCGGACAGAGCTTCGTCACTCAAGTCGATCTCCAGATCCTCGCCGACCAAACGAATACGGGCTCCGCCCTGGACTGCGTTCGACGGAATGAGCTCGATGCCTTTCCGCAGCACATCGGCAGAGAACGCCACGGCCGACTTCCGAAGAAACTCATCGAGCTCTGCGGAGACTTCATCGGCGAGCCGATGGGGAACGAGGATGACGGCGTCCTTGTCTTTGATGAACTCTTCAGCCGCCCTCCCTGCGAGGACCAAGATCATGTCCCGGAGCACGGTGCCATCGGTGGTCACGTCGGTTACGAGGCGACGCACGTGCTCTTCGAAGGCGGACATCAGCGCCGAACGGAGCTCCAACCCGGTGTCCCGTGCCGCGATGCGCAGAGCCTCGATGCTGGCGGTCCGCTCCCGCTCCGTTGCGGCCCGCGCATCCTTCTCGATGGCCGCGGCTTTCGCTTTGGCATCCGCCACGGTCCGGGCAGCCTTCGCTTTGGCCTCCGCGAGAATCCTGTCTGCCTCGGTGCGGGCGGAATGCACTCCCTCGTCGCGAATCCGGTCGATCAGCTCCTTGACGCCCGAGGCTTTCAGATCTGGCTGGGTCATGCGTCACCTCACTTCGGAATGGCGCCTGCGAGCACCAGAGCGAACACGAACACGAAGACAGCGAAGCCTTCGATCACAGCCGCGGGTGCGATGGAAATCCCGAACACCTCAGGCTTCGACTTCGAGGTATTGATGGAGGCGGCACACGCGCTTCCCTGAGCCATCGCACTGAAGAGCAGGGCCGCGCCAGTGAGAACTCCCAAGCCAAAAAGGCCGGGCGAGTTTCCCACCGTCAGGGTGCGGTTGAACGTCAGCATCACCACGATGCCGTAGATGGTTTGGGAGGAGGGCATCGCCGCCACCCCGACGAAGCGACCGTAGCCGCCCTCCATCTCGAGCATCGCACCTGCGGCGGCCAGACCGCCCCGGCCAACGCCGATCATGCTGCCGATAGCACCCAACGCCAGAGGGGAGAAGATGCCCAGCCAGCCCATGGTCAAGACCAATGGTTCCACGGATCACGCTCCTTTCTTCTTGAACGGCCGAAAGAGAGGACCCTCTTCCGGAAGTCCCCAGTTGAAGAATTCGATAACATTCAATCGCAGCCCGTGGATGACTCCGCTGGCAACGGCTAGTAGCAGGTTCAGGCTGTGCCCGATGACGAGGATGATGATAGCAGCGAGAAGACCCGCGCCGGGAAGGGCCTCCCGAGCATCGGCGGCCATTGCGTTGAACGCGATCGCGAGTGACGCGGAGGCGAGACCCAAGGCGAAGAGCCTCAGGTAGCTCAAGACATCTCCGAAGGCGCCCATGACACCGGTCAATCCGACGAGCCCTCTTCCCAAGCGAGCCAAGGGACGGGCTCCGTACCCTGCAAAAGCAAAGACCAGGGCCAGGCCAACGCCGGCCACGGAAAAGGCCGGCACCTTCAGCCAGTCGGCTCCTAGCTGAGCTGCCGCATACAGGGTGTAACCAGCCAGAACGACCATGGCCCACCCGAGCGACGGCAGCGCGCGGGGGCTCCACCCGTAGCGCCCGGCGTTCATGAGATTGGCCAGCATCACGTGGAATGCTCCGATCGTGATCGACACCGCCATCATCGTGCTCGCGTCCGTGATGTCTAGAATGGCCAGCCGCGAGAGGAACATGTCCGGGGCCGGCGCTACCCCGAAGAACGAGCCGACCAGAACGCCGTAGACGATTGTGGACACCACGAGGGTGGCCAGGACCCAACGCCACCGGCGCGCCGTAGCTGAGCTCGAAAGCTTCTTCCAGAAGTAAGCGACCACCAGCGCCAGGACCAGCCCGTAGCCACCGTCCGAGATGATCATCGCGAAGAAGATCGCGAACGAGTACAGGACAACCGATGAAGGATCCCAGGTGCTGTAGCCCGGGGTCTTGTAGAAGTTGACGAGGTCTTCGCCGCCTTCGGTGCGCTCCGAGTTGCGTAGGAGTGTAGGCGGCTCGTCGTCTGGGCCCGGGTCAGAGAGTTCTATGACGATGCCGTGCTTCGCGGCGTACGACTCGAGCGACTCCCGCGCCTCGGTCGGTGCCCATGCCCGGAGCGCGAAAACAGGACCGGAATCGTAACACTGATCGGCAGCGAGACGACGAGCCGCGCGGTTCTCGAGGACAGCCAGGCTACGGGACAGCAGAAGGCTCCAGCGGGTGAGGCGAATCCGCTCGAGCGACGCGTCCTCCAGCTCCAGCTCCACGTCCTCTAGCCTGCGCTCGAGCTTCTGCGGCGATACAGCCCCGGTTCGTACTCGCTGGGCCGGTACACCCTCGGGCTCTCGCTCGGAGATCACGATCACATAGACGTTCCGCCCATCGCGCTTGATCTCCTCCCAAGTCAGGTCCAACGCTACGAGGTCACGCAACCGGTTCTGCGGCACCACGTAGAACCAGAAGCGCTGTCCCAGTAGACCTTCCTGGGGCGGGAACTCGAAGTCGCCCCATGGAGCAAGCGCCTCGATGCGATGCATGAGGGCGTCACGCTCGAGCTCCAGCTCGTGGGTATGATCCCTGAGCTCCAGGATCTCCCCTTTGACCTTCTCGGCATCGAACTCGGCGGGGTTGGTCACCGGACGCTGCTTCTGAGGACATCTCTCGAGGAAATTCAACGCTTCACGACTTGGCTTCGAGGCGTCCGCGAGCGGAGCGACGTCGTCTGCGAGGGAGACGATCTCGAGGCACCCGAGCTCCTGGAGGTCCTCTAGGATCCGTTCCTTCTCAGCCTGGTGCCCCACCAACGTGAGCTTGCTCAGAGGGACTATGGCCACGCCGCCCCCTCTTCCTCTACCCGATCCCAATCCTGCACCTGCCGGGCCTTTGCCAGCTTCGCCTGAACCACCGCCGCCCTTCCCATGTCACCCAGCCAGATCTGGATGCGCTCGATATTGCTCCGAGTCTTGGGAATGAGAATCTTCTCGAAGAGGTTCACGCGCTGCGTGATGCGTCGCTCCGCACGTGACAGGATGCGGACCCGCTCGGCGGCCACCTGGATGCGCGTTCGCGCCTCGGCCGCATCGCCGAGGCGTTCGGCCAGCGCGTCCACCCATACTGGTTTCGCAAGTGGTGAATACTCCGCGACCTGGCACTCGACCTCCTTCAGCACCGGGAGCCGCACCCCGACCACGTTCTCCCGCTCGAGGTCGAAAGCCGTCATCTTGACCAGCCCCCTCAGCTCGATCTCCGTGTTCGCCAGCATCGGCAGCTCCGCCCCCACTCGCGCCTCTAGGCGCTCGACCTCCGCACGCGCGGCCGCGTACTCTCTGCGGGCCTTGCCCAGTTCGAGGGTCAGTTGCCGGCGCTTGAGCTCGAGGGAAGGAAGGAGCTTCACGTAGAGCTTGAGCTTGACGTGCTCCTGTTGGAGGGCGGCCTTGCTGAGCTTGAGCCGGGCCATCGTTCAGGCGACCTCTCCGGTGCCTTCGTTCTCCAAGTTCGGGAAGTAACGATCGACGAGGTCCTGCTTCATGAGAAGCTCGTGCGACTCGAAGCACTCCGCGAGCGTGTGCCAACTCAAGTCCAGCGCCTTCATCAGAGGCAAAGAGACGTCCACGTCCATGAACCGGCGCCGAAACAGCTCACCGAACTTGAGGAGCTTCATGTCGAAGTCCGATAGCTCGAAGGCCATGGCCTGCTTCTGCTCTGCCTCCCGGGCAGCCGCGTAGAAGCGCACCATGGTGTTCATGATTTGACCGTGATCCTCCCGCGTGGCTTTCCCTACGACGTGCTGCTTCAGACGCGACAGCGAGCCGAAGGGGTCGATGACCCTATCGTGCAAGTAGAACTGTCCCTCGGTGATGTAGCCAGTGTTATCCGGCACCGGGTGGGTCACGTCGTTGCCCGGCATCGTGGTGACCGTGAGGATCGTGACCGAACCGGCCCCTTTGAAGTCGCATGCTTTCTCATACCGCCGGGCGAGCTGTGTATAGAGGTCGCCCAAGTACCCCCTGGTGGCCGGGATTCGCGCCTGGGACACGCCGATCTCCTTCATGGCATCGGCGTACGCTGTCATGTCCGTCATCAGCACGAGCACCCGCTTGGACTGCTCCATGGCGAATCGCTCGGCGACCGCCAAAGCCATGTCCGGAACCAGCAAGCGTTCGATGATGGGGTCGGACGCCAAGTTCACGTACATGACGGTGCGGTGGGAGACCCCATTTTCCTCGAAGGCGGTCTTGAAGAAGTGGAAATCGTCAAAGATCAGTCCTAGGCCCGCAAAGACCACGATGTCGGCGTCTGCCTGGAAGCCGATGCGGGCCAGAAGGGCATTGTAGGGCTCACCCGCCACCGAGAAGATCGGGATCTTCTGGCTCTCCACGAGACTGTTGAAGAGATCGATCATAGGGACTTCCGTCTCGATCATCTTCGACGGTATCACCCGCATCATGGGGTTCACCGTGGGGCCTGCTACGGGTATTGTCTCCTCGGCGCCGAGGGGCGGCTTACCATCGATGACCTCACCCGAGCCCCGAAAGATCCGACCTAGAATGTGGTTCGAGAAGGCGACTCGCTGAGGATGTCCGAGGAAACGAACTCGGGCATCCGTGGAGATGCCCTTGCCACCCGCGAACACTTGAAGGCTGACGATGTCGCGGTTCAACTCGACCACACTCGCGCTGGACACCTCGCCCCCACGGTTCTCGACCACGGCAAGGTCCCCAAGAGCTACGCCTCGAGCCCGAACCCGGATTACATCGCCGATGATGTCGAGAATGCTGGTGTGCCGGACGAGAGTCTCGAGCATCTATGACCTCGGGAAGGACGAACGTGTCCAAGAGGCCCACTCTAAGCAGATGGGTATAGTACGGCAAGCACCTTCGAATATCTCGGATGCCTCAGTTCTTGGACGGGTCGACGCCGGTGAGGTGAGCGACCAGCTTGCGCACGGTGGAGGCGACGGCGGCCTGCTCACGGCGGGCGGCGTCCTTCTCCAATTCCTGTTCCTTGCTTTCGAGCAGCGCTTGCTGCTCGGCTGCGAATTCGTTCTGCAGCGTGGTGCGGGTGGTGTTCACGTACGGATTGTCGATCCCGGAGATCTCCCGAAGGGTGCGCCAGAGATGGAGGCGCTCGGAGCACTGCAGGGCAATCGCCGGTGAAACGACTTTGCGAACGATGCTCCCGTCTTCTCCGACGAGCGAGATGAAAGGAAGTTTCCCGACCCGCTGCCGTCGCGAGAAGTCCAGGTAATCGTTTATCGGGATCAGATTGTCGGCCGTTGCGGGAGGGTCCGTGAGGTCCGCAGCGAACTCCGCCTCGGATGCGGCGAAGTGGGCAAAGGTGAAGGCCTCTTCGACTTCGATGGCTTGCCCAAGCGGCTCCTGGCCGGAGAGCGTTTTGGTGGTCCAGAGCATATCCGGCGACGGATTCGCGGAGAGATCAAAACACATGACGAAACGGTAGGACTGATCCGGATTGTAAACGCAGATCGGAAACGCCCGCGCGCGAACGGCGCGTTCGGTGCGACCTCGAAAGGCATCCTTGGTCTCGTTATCTCGTTGGTAGAGAACCGAGATCACGCCAGGCCGCGGTGCCGTCAGGGCCTTGAACAACTGTTCTTGAAAACCAGGTACGGCGGCATGAGTCTGAAGGAAGTAGACACCACGCATCGCTAGCGGCAGCGTTTCAATGGTCATCGTGGACGGCACGCCGGTGTCGGAGGTCGCGGTGTAGACCTCGCGCAAGCTCGAGCGGAGCGCGACGACCTTAATCGGCATGCCGGTTTCGAGCAGCGACATCATCTTACGCAGGTCCGCGCCACTGTCGCCATCTAGACGTGCCATCACGAGAAAGGGCGGACACAACCGAAGCTCACTGGGGCCGAGCTGCCGCCAGTTGAAGTCGGCGAAGATGGCGTCATGGGTTCTGGATTCGTACTTGGAGCGGATCTCCAATTGCGCAATGCGCAGGGTGCGGAAGACTCGAGCGACCCGATTGAGGTGTTCCTCGGCGCGCTGCCGGATTTCGCTCTCGTCGGTCTCAATCGCAGCGGAGGCAGAATCGAGAGCGGAGTTTGAGCACTCTTCCTTCATTTCGCCGAGCGTCGGGATGAGCTCCTGCACACGCTTGAGCCGCTCCGGCGCCATCGCTCGTGAGGGCGTACCTTCGCCGAGGACGCGGGACAAGGAACCGAGGTCGAGGTTTGTCTCGGCAAAGGGCCCGAGCGAGCGCTCGAGGTGATCGGGATCGTGACCATGACGATGGTACTCGTCGAGACGAACGAGGTTCTCGAGCCCGGAGATAGCCTCGGCAAGAGCCTCGCCGAGGGCCACGCAGTGGTGATGCCAGACATCTTCGACGTGTTGGAGGATCTGCTCTTTCATGACGGACACACGGATTAACGGATGGTGTAGCGCTCCATCGTGGTATCGAGCCGCTGAACGAAGGTCTCATGATCAGGCCGATCCTGGCGGCTCCACCGGATCTCTTCATAGGCAGGGATATCGGGATTGCGATACACGAGACCCATGGGGGCAGGGTCGACACTCACTGCGGCGCGCTGCGCCTCGTTGATGTCGCGATGGTTGTGCGGCTGGGCGGGTCCGCGAGCGAGTAGCGAGGGGTGAATGGGGATGCCGTCTTCGTGTTCGAGGAACACAACCGGGAACTTCAACCCGCCCTCGCCAAAGGCACTCGGCATGAACACAGGGCACCGCTGCAGGATACGCACAAAGGAAAGCCCATGGTGGTCCCAGGCCTTCTCGATGGTCTCGTCGAGATGAGCGGGCAGCCAGGTGGCGGTTTGGGCGACGAAGGAAACGTTCGTCATCCCCATCACCACGCTGAGAGGGTTCATGGGTTGAAGGTAGGTGCCGCGGGGGGTGGTGTTCGTCTTCCAACCGTCCGGTGTGGTGGGCGAGACTTGCATCTTGGTGAGCGCATACACCTCGTTGTCGAGCACCAGCACGACTGCGTTGATGTTGTAGCTGATCGCATGCAGCCAATGGTTGCCACCGATACTGAAACAGTCACCGTCGCCCATGATCACGATGACGGGAAGCTCGGGACGCGAGAGGCGCACGCCCGTGGCGATCGGCAACGCCCGGCCATGGATGCCGTGAAAACCGTAGGTGTTGAGATAGTGGGGGAGACGGCTCGAGCATCCGATGCCGGACACCGAGACAACGTCCTCTGGTTCGAGATTGTTTTTGCGCAGCACGCGTTGGAGCGCGGCCAACACCCCATGGTCACCGCACCCCTTGCACCAGCGAGGCTTTTCAGATTCGTAGTCGTCGAGGGAGTGAGCTTCGACCCCGCTGCTCTCGATGACGCATAGTTCCGCAAGCACAGACATGGTCAGTTTGCTCCCTTGAGTGCGCGAAGGGTTTCACCGAGGCTCTCCACTCCCGGTTGATCGCCGATGATGCGTTTGATTTCGTCGAAGATCTCCACCGGCATGTAGGGCCGGCCGGGGACCTTGGCATAGCAGTCGATGTCCAGCAGGGTGGCTGCTCGTAGGATCCACGCCAACTGGCCGTACCGTCGGTTTTCCTGCGTAATCAAGGGGTCGTCCCAATCATCGCGGTAGTTGAGCTCGACGGTGATGATGTTGCGAAAGCCGGCGAAGATTTCGTGGAGTCCAGGCGGCAGGGGGCTGAGGAACTGAATGTGGACGGAGGAAACCGAGAGGCCTTCGTCGCGCGCCATGTCGACCGCTTCCTCGATCGCTCCCCGCGTGCTGCCCCAGCCCACGAGAAGGAGGTCGCCCTCGGGCGCTCCATGCACGCTCGGTGGCTGCAGGCTTTGCTGCAGCGCGGCGAGTTTCCGGCTGCGCATGTCGTGGCCACGCTGGTTGCGCTCGGCGTCGTAGCAGGCCTTTCCATTGCGGTCGTGATTGAGCGAGGTCGTCACCCCCATTCCGCCCGGCTGACCCGGGATGAGGCGCCGCGAAAGGCCGGTCGTTGGATCCCAATCGTAAGGAAGGGCTCCGAGCGGCACCGGGCTGAGGTCGAGGGGAGGGCGCTGCGGCGTCTGGGAAACATCGGGACGGTCGAACAGCTGCTGACCGGTCGCGAGGTTGGCATCGGAAAGGACGATGACCAGCATGCGGAATTCCTCCGCGATCTTCCGCGCGACCGAAAGAATGTAATAACACTCTTCGATTGTGCTCGGCGCAATCACCACCTTAGGTGCGTCCCCTGGGGCGCCATAGAGCGCGTGAAGCAGATCCGCTTGCTCGATCTTCGTTGGTAATCCAGTGCTGGGTCCGCCTCGCTGAACATCCACGATGACCAGCGGCGTCTCGGTCATCACGGCCAAGCCCTGGAACTCGGTCTTCAAGGCCATGCCCGGCCCGGAGGTGATGGTTAGTGCGGTTTTTCCAGCGTAGGAGGCTCCGAGCGCCACCCCGATTGCGGCGATCTCGTCTTCGGCCTGATGGACGAAGCCACCGAAATCTTCGAAGATCGACGACAATTCGTGCGAAGCCGAGGTCGCCGGGGTGATCGGATACATGGAACACATCTCGAACCCAGCCGAGACGGCGCCGAGCGCGAGTGCCGTGTTCCCGTTCATCGCCACTTTCGGGACGTCTGTCGGGAGAGCCTGGACTTCGAAGCGCTGTTCCAAATGTGCGCTTCCATATTCATAACCGGCCGCCGCGAGCTTCACGGCCGTGTCGATCACCTCGCGGGTCTTCTTGTCGAAGATGCCGCGAATCACATTCTGAAGCAGCTTCAGGTCTTTGTTGTAGAGGGCGCACAAAAGGCCCACTGCAAACATGTTCTTGCCCTGCTCTGCATCCTCGACGTGGCGGAGCGTTTGCTCCTGCATCGGTATCTCGACGATGCTCGCTCCTCGCGCGCGGAACGTGTCGAGCACCTCGCGGTAGGAGCGCTGATACTGCTCGTTGTCGTGAGTGGCCCACTGATCGTCGATCAGCACGAGCACGTCGTCGGCGAGACTTCCAGCTTCGAGCCGCGAGAGCAGGGCCATCTCGTTGAAGGCCAGCACCACGTCCGCGAGGTTGCCCGCATTCGTGACCTGGCTGCGCTCAGCAAGGCGAATGCGGTTACCGCTCGCGCTTCCGACCGTATGCGGCGGGGGCCGGATCTCGGAGGGAATGATCTCCACCGTCCAAAGGCCGTTGCCTGCTTTGGCGCAGAGCTGGGCAAAGGCGATGGCTGCCTTTTGCGCACCTTCGCCTGCGTCGCTGACGATTTCGACGATGTGCTCCGGGAGTCGGACGAGACGGGGGCCGCTCATAGGTTCCTTCTTTCGGGCTCGCCAGGTCTACCACGACCGGTTCGGGAGGGGTAGGTACCTCAAAAAGACCCTCAGGCCGGCCAAACGAGCCTCGCGGGCACCCGGCAATGCTGGCTACGGAGCCTCTTGAGGGCCGCGAGTTTCGGGATCTGCCAGTGCGAGCTCGGCGACTTCTTCGTCCGTGAAGACACGCGAGCGAGTGAGAAACCGGTAGCCCTCAGGGGCTTCGAGGGAAAAGCCCGCTCCGCGCCCTGGGACTGCATCGATGACGAGCTGGGTATGCTTCCATAGCTCGAACTGCTGGCCTCCGATGTAAACCGGCGCGCCTTCGACCTCACCGAGTCGCACGTCGTTCTGCCCGATCCGAAACTCGCCCGCGGGGAAACACATCGGAGAGCTTCCATCACAGCAGCCCCCCGACTGGTGAAACAAGAGAGGCCCGTGCGCCGCGCGGAGCTTTCGAATCAGCTCCGCGGCGGCCTCGGTGACTTTGACGCGCTCGATGGTCACGGTGACGCCGACGCAGAACTAGAAGAAGCCCATCGGGTTCGGGTCGTAGCTCACCAGCAAGTTCTTGGTCTGCTGATACTGCGAGAGCATCATCTTGTGCGTCTCGCGGCCAATACCCGACTGCTTGTAACCTCCGAACGCCGCGTGAGCAGGATAGAGGTGGTAGCAGTTCGTCCAGACTCGCCCCGCCTGAATGGCGCGACCGGCTCGATAGGCAGTGTTCGTATCGCGAGACCAGACCCCAGCTCCCAGTCCGTAGAGCGTGTCGTTCGCGATCTCGATCGCGTCGTCGAAGCCCTCGAAGGAAGTCACCGACACGACGGGCCCGAAGATCTCCTCCTGGAACACGCGCATCTTGTTGTGGCCGGCCAAGATGGTGGGCTCGACGTAGTAGCCACCCTCTGCTTCACCGCCGATCTCGGCACGCTTGCCGCCCGTCAAGACCTCGGCGCCTTCCTGTTTGCCGATGTCGATGTAGGCCATGATTTTCTCGAGCTGGTCGGTCGAGGCCTGGGCTCCAATCATGGTCTCGGTATCGAGCGGGTTGCCCAACTTGATCCTCTTCACACGCTCGACGGCCTCCTCGAGGAAGGTCCCGTAGATCTCCTTGGCGACCAGCGCACGGGACGGACAGGTGCAGACCTCACCCTGGTTGAGGGCGAACATCGCGAAGCCCTCCATTACCTTCTGGCGGAAATCATCGTCTTTATCGAGGACGTCTTTGAAGAAGACGTTCGGGGATTTGCCGCCTAACTCGAGGCTCACCGGCACCAGGTTCTCGGAGGCGTACTGCATGATCAGTCGCCCGGTCGTGGTCTCGCCCGTGAAGGCCACCTTGGAAACCTTTGGGCTCGACGCCAGCGGCTTGCCGGCTTCGACACCGAACCCATTGACGACGTTGAGGACACCCGCGGGCAGAAGGTCTCCAACGAGCTTCATCAGCTCGAGGATGCCGACAGGCGTCTGCTCTGCCGGCTTGAGAACGACTGCGTTACCCGCGGCGAGGGCCGGTGCGACCTTCCAAGCGGCCATCAGGATAGGGAAGTTCCAGGGAATGATCTGACCCACGACGCCAAGAGGCTCGGGGAAGTGATAGGCCACCGTGTCGTGATCAAGCTCCGCGACGGAACCCTCCTGGGCTCGAATGCAGCCCGCAAAGTAGCGAAAATGATCAACGGCCAACGGAAGGTCGGCAGCCAGACTCTCGCGGACGGGTTTCCCGTTGTCCCAGGTCTCGATGACCGCAAGCTTCTCGAGGTTTTCCTCCATGCGGTCGGCGATCCGGTTGAGGATATTGGCTCTCTCGGCCGCCGCGGTGCGTCCCCATGCCGGTGCGGCTCGGTGCGCGGCATCGAGGGCGAGCTCGATGTCATCGGCTCCGGAGCGAGGCACCTCGCAGAAGGTCTGGCCGTTGACCGGGCTGGGATTCTCGAAGTACTTCCCGCTTCGCGGTTCTGTCCACTCTCCGCCGATGAAGTTCTGGTAGCGGCTATCGAGTTGCGGTGCGTCGTATTTCATGGCTGGCCTCACTGCTCATGGGGTGGGAGACCTGCGAGGATACACGAAGTTGCCGCGCATGAGCGCCTAGGCATCGATGGCGGGGGCGTTCTTCAGCGCGAAGCTGACGAACCGCGATTTCACTTGCTCGGACGCTAGGGCCCGTTCGGCCGGGGGCAGCCTCGTGAGCGCCTTCACCGCGTGGTTGAGGAACGCCGCCCCACGGCTTTCGCTCTCGTCGAAGAGCAGATCGGCGAGGCGGCCGCGCTCGAGCATCTGGCGCACGACGCGTTCGATGGTGTTCTCGGGCACATGGCTGGGCTCTGTCCGGCGCTCCATGCGGATCCCCCCTTGGGGGCAGGTCGTGGCGCATACGCCACAGCCGATGCAGAGCTCGGAATCGAAGTCCGGCCGAAGCTCGTTCTTGCGCTTTCCTTCGGTGCGTGCGGGCGTCATGGCGATGGCCGCGATCGGGCAGGCCCGGGAGCAGCGCGAGCAGCCCTTGCAGACGTCGGGGTTGTAGTGCGGCTCGAAACCGCTGGGGTTGACCGCCTTCAGGCCGAAGTCGTTGATCGCGGAGAGCTGTTCACAGCAACAGGCGCAGCAGTTACAAACATAGGCCGGTTCGTTCTGTACGTTGTCCGCGATCTGGACCAGTCCGAGCTTGCGGGCGTCCGTCACGATGGACAGGGCCTGTTCTTCATCGATCTCGCGGCCAAAGCCGCGGCGGATGATGAACTCCGCCCCGCCATTGAGCGACAGGCAGATCTCCTGGGGCACGTCGCACGCCTCCCCCAGGTGCTCCGCTTTGTGGCGGCAGTAGCAGTGAGAGACAGCGATCTGCTCGGCCTCCCGGAGCAGGCTGGTCGTACGCTCCCAGTCGAGCACCTCCGGAATGTCGGCGGCCATCACATCCTCGTGCACCATGGCCCGCCCGACGACCGTGTCGTTGCCGAAGACCTCGCGGGCGAAGGTGTCGTCGCCGTGCATGTACGCGTCCATGGCCTTTGCGACGGACAGCTTGTCGAACATGTCGTGCGCCCGCATCATCGAGAACTCGAAGAAGCCGACCACGGGCGGGGCTAGCAGGTACTTGGCCTCGCCGGAACTCCGGCTGACCAGGTCCATGACCAGGCCCTTGTCGCAGAGCGGTTCGAGCTTTGCGCGCAGCTCCTCTTCCGGCATGTCGAAGCGACGGGCCAGCCGGCTCAGTCGCGTGGGCATCATCGGCATCCGAGACGCCAGCTCGGCCTCCTCGGGGCTGTACATCACCTCGAGCAGCTCGCGCCAGCCTTGCAGCGCGCGCTCGTCCTCGGGCCTCCGCATGGCGACGGCGTGGTGGTCGAGGCGCTCCATCAGGCCCCGATACTCCTGCTTGAGTTGACTCATGTGTCCCATGGTCCACCTCCGCCACGAAATGCATGCGAGCTTCGTGCCAGCCCCCGATTCCGGCTTCGCATTGACCAAAACGCCTCGTTAGGCGACGTATCTGCAGGCGAACGGGCAAGCGATCCGTCGAGCCGGTGTCGCACCGGGTCGCAAGAGATGCGGGGACAGCGCCGGACGCGCAAAAAATGCGGGACCCGGGCGGACGATTTCGCGGTGTCCGGGCCCCGGGAGTGCGACCATGCTCGCCATCATGCCTCTGCGCGATCGACCGATGGACGCCTTCCTGGTGTTCTGGTTTTGCTTATTTGCCGTTTCGTCACTCGTCTTCGAGCAGTTCATCGTGTTTGGCCTCGATCTGTCGGCGACGACCGACGTCTTCGGACGCACCTGGTACTGGTACGCGAGCTCGTTCGACCCGATCTTTCTCGATACGCCGCTGTGGCTGCGCATCATGTGCACGATCGACGCTTACCTGTTCGGCCCATTCTATCTGGTGCTCATCTATGCTCTGGTGCGGGAGCAAAACTGGATCCGGATTCCGGCTCTTCTCTACGGCGCTGCAATCGTCTATTCGACGGCCGTCTATTTCGGCTACGAGTTTTTCGACCAGGCCAACCGGGCAGAGGCCAACCTCCTCGCCGTGTTCCTCGTCAACATTCCCTTCACGTTCGTTCCGCTGCTTCTCATGTGGAGAATGCGCCGGCCCAACCCCTTCGGCCTGCGCTCGATCCGGAAGCAAACCGACCCAGGTTGAGCCTCACGCTCGAAGTCACTCGTGCTCGAGCCAGGCTCTTGCTACCGTTCCGCATCCAACCATGACCATGAACCGACGTATTCTTCTGGCGAAGCGTCCCGTGGGGCTGGCGACCCGGGATGATTTCAGTGCCGACGAGCAAGCGATCCCCGAGCTCCAAGACGGCGAGGCTCTCCTCAAAACGCTCTACATCGGGATCGACCCTACGATTCGCACCTGGCTCTCGACCGCGAAGAGCTACCTGCCGCCCGTCAGGATCGGCGAGGTCGTGCGCTCAGCAGGGGTGGGCCGCGTAGTCGACTCGAAAAGCGACCGCTTCAAGGCTGGCGACTTGGTGACGCACCTCGTTGGTTGGCAGGAGTACTCGATGCTCCACGACGACTCGTTCGCCACCGTGTTTCCCGGTTCGATGAATCCGCGGCACACGCTCGGGGTTCTCGGCTCGACAGGGGTCGCCGCCTACGCGGGCCTCGTCTACGTGGGTCGGCCCAGGGAAGGGGAAACCGTGGTCGTTTCGGCAGCCGCGGGCGCAACCGGTTCCGTGGCCGGTCAGCTCGCCAAGATCAAAGGCTGCCGCGCCGTGGGGATTGCGGGCAGCGACGAAAAGTGCCGCCACGTCATCGAGAACCTCGGCTTCGATGCGTGCATCAACTACAAGGACGACGGGTTTCGCGAGGCGCTCAAGGAAGCGTGCCCAAAACGGGTCGACATCTATTTCGACAATGTCGGTGGCTGGATCCTCAACGAGGTGCTCGGGCGGTTGAACACGGGTGCGCGTATCGCCCTGTGCGGCGCGATCTCGGTGTACAACGCCGAGAAGAAACCGCCCGGTCCCTCCAATTACCTCAACCTCATCACCGTACGCGGGCGCATGGAAGGCTTCAACGGCATGGACCATTGGGGTAAGCACTCCGAGATTTCGGCCGAGCTAGCGCGCTACATGGAGGATGGCAGGCTGAAGAACTACGAAACCGTCGTCGATGGCCTCGATGAAGCATGGCGCTCGGTCAACATGCTGTTCACCGGAGAGAACCTCGGCAAGCTGCTGGTCAAGGTCGCTGAAAGCTGACAACGGTCGTAAGATGCCTGCGCAGCCGGCGAACCGATCAGGCCATCATCTCGCCCATCTCTCGGAGTTGCGCGATCACATCGTCGGGCAGCACCGGGGGCTCCTTCCCGACCGCGTAGCAACCCAGGATGATCTCCGCGGTACGCTCGACCACCTCGGTCATGTCGGCAGCCTTGCGTAGGCTCAGCCCCGCGACCAGTAGGCCGTGGTTCTTGAGAAGCACCGCGTGGGAATCCTCTGCAGCCTTGCCCACTGCTTCCGCCAACTCGGTCGTGCCCGGCATGATGAACGGAAGGCGCGGAACCTCGCCGACGAAGGCGGCTTCCGTCGAGATCGGCAGGAAGGGCAGGCCGGTGTTCGCCAGGATCGTCGCGTTAGGGGCGTGGCAATGGATGACGGCATTCGCGCTCGGTCGTGCCCGGTAGATCGCGAGGTGCACGACGCTCTCGCTCGACGGGGCACCTCCCTCGCCGATCTTCCTTCCGTCCATGCCTACCTTGACCATGATTTCCGGATTGAGGCCGCCTTTGAACATGCCGCTCGGCGTGATCCAGATGGCTTCCTCTCCGGGGACGCGCACGCTGACGTTCCCTCCGGTCGCCGTGATGAGCTGGATTCGGTAGAGCTCGTCGACCACGTCGCAAAGCTCGTCCCGTTCATCGCCGACGCGTAGGCGTCCGGCCGCCATCACGGAGGTCGCCGCCGCAGCTTCGCCGCGCTTTGCCTTCTTCTCTTCGGGGATTCCTGCGGCCATCTCTTCTCCCTCCTTACTGCCGTTCTCGCACATACGCTCGTGGACCCGTTCTGCCTTCCTCAGTAGATCCGAAACCGCCCGGCCAGCCGCGTAGGCCCGACGCAGATCCTGCGCCGTCCGCCTCATGTCGTGGTGTAGCGCGAATCCCTTGCGTCCAGAGGGGGAGGGGAAAATTACGTATGGACGCCGAACCCCCCCATGCGCATGCAAAGAGTAATGGGACCTCGGTGCGTCGGCGTGATTTGCGCGCTCGGGACGGTGGTGGCCTGCCCTGCCGTCGCCTGGGCCAACACGGAGCCGAATGCATACGATACCCGGAGCGTCGCGCTCGCCCAGTCGGGTGTGGCCTTCCTTGAGAGGCCCGCGGCGATCGCGATCAACCCGGCCCTCCTGACCGGCGTCGATAAGTCCTCGTTCTCGGTCATGTTCAACCCGATCATCGTCAACACCTGCGCGCCGGTCCAGGGCCCAGGGTCCAAGGACTGTACGGGACCGAGCTTAGGACCGCTCGGTTCAGTGTTCTTTGCTTGGCGACTCACCGAGCGCATGGTCTGGGGCGCCGGGGCATACGTCGAGGTGGGCTACGGCGCGACCTATGACGCCATCCGCAACCTCGATGGCGAGCCCGATGAAGTCGTCGGAACCGACCCGCAGGACCTGACGGTTGGATTCTTCATAGGTGAGTTCGCCGTCGGTCCAGCGATCGCAATCACCGACCAAGTGAGCGTCGGGGTCATGTTGCGTCTTCCGGTTTCTTTCCAAGGTGCGGATACGTACCAGAACGTCGGCGCCGTGAGCGTCCTGCCGAACCCCACGTACACCCGCGTGCGCAGTGGGAGGGGCGGTGTCGGCGTTCCGAGCGTGCGTCTCGGCTTGTCGTACAAGCCAAACGACATGTGGACGCTCGGCGCGGCGTGGCGCGCCTACACCCGGATCGATCTCAGCGGAACCACCGAGTCGGACCTGAGCGCCCCGGGCTTGGAGACCCTGGACGCGCAATCGGCCTGGGTTGTCCCCAACGCCCTCCAGTTCGGGGCGAGCGTGAAGCTCGTCGACAAGAAGCTCCTTCTTGTGGCGGAGATTCGCATGCAATTCCACGAAGCCAAGAGGCAAGGTAACCAAACCCAGATCGTCGTCGTCTCCGTGCCTCCTGGCTCGCCCCCGGGGCTCGAGGACCTGGTCCCGGACGCCACGGTGGCCCCGTTCTACTGGAAGAACGTCTACGCTCTGAAGACCGGAGCGGAATATCAAGTGATCGAGCTGCTCGCTCTTCGCTTGGGCTTTGGCATCGGCAACTCGAACACCCGCGAGGAGTTTGCCCAGATATTCACGAATCCACCCGGAATCACGATGGGAGTCACCGGCGGCATCGGATTCAACTGGGACAAAGTCGACTTCGACCTCGCGACTCTGTTCTTTCGAACCAAGTATGCGATCGGGCCTGAGGTGGCCGAGAATCCCGTCATGGTCGACGGGGAGCTCATCAATCTGTGCTCGCGGGACCAGGTGATACGGACCGGTTGCGCGGGTGACTACACGCAATCGTCGTATTGGCTCTCGGCGCAAGTGACCTACCATTACTGACCAACGAGCAAGGCGACCACCATGACTCATATCGCAACCATCTTTGATCCCTTCCGACCTCTGCCTACCGCCGAGCGGAGTCGGCAACTCGATGCCTATCTCGCGTTCCTTCGGGAGCGCGACGGCGAGCCCGACATGCAGGCACGCACCCTGTCGGAGCGTGAACGGTTCTTCGACGCGCTCGACCAGGCCCCGCACCGCTCCTCGATCGAGATCGATGCCAATGCGTTTGCCGATGGGCTTGCAGGCGCGGCGGTTACCGACCGGCGTCTGGTCTGGCTGCTCGCCGCAGCGAAAGCCAATCGAGGGGAGCGTTACGGCGTCGACCTGGTACTCGACAAGGGCGATCCCCCAACTCTGCCACACGACGTCTTCGTGCCTCTCGAGGAGGTCTATCACACACGAATTCTGCTGGATGCCTGCGCGATCTTCGGCCTCGAGTTCACCTTTGAACCACCTCCCGCGCGCACCCGGCGTTTGATCGCGCTGATGGAGCGTAGCCCCGAGTGGATGCGCCTTCCCGTCATCCTGTGTGGCGAAGTGACCGGCGCTGCGCTCTTCCAGCTACTGCTCGACGAGCTCGACCTGTTCAAAGACGACCCCGAAGCGGTCGCGCGCCTTCGGATGTTGCTCGAGTCGATCTTGGTCGACGAGCTAGGACACGTCGCCTATTGCCGCGCTCGCATCGGGCGTACAGGGCTGAGGGCGGCTCGCGCGCTTCTCCCCACAGTCGCTTCCGGCATCGTGACCGACATTCCCGAGGTTGCGCAGCTCGCCGGGGGCGCTGATCGCTTTATCGAACGTGTTAAGGGCTTCGAGGTCGCGCACGACATCGGCGTGCAAGCAACGGCATTCCGTCCTGATTAGTCAGCTCACAACCAGTGTTCTGGCAATGTAGGACGTAACGAGCTTGGGTATGCGATAGTACGGGAGCTGAACATGTCCTGCGTTTCGAAGAGGAGGATCCGATGAGCGCACTCGAATGGCTAGCCGCCGCGGCACTGATGACCGGATTGTTTTGGGTTCCGTACGTTCTCGAGCGAATGGTTGCGTTGGGGGTGCTTGGGACGATGAAACCAGTCGATCCCGAGGACGAGGCGAAGCAGGCCCTGTGGGCGCGTCGTGCAAAGCGGGCGCACTACAATGGCGTCGAGAACCTCGCGGTCTTCGCGACCCTAGTCCTGGTGGCTTTCGCGATGGGGAAGGGCGAGGGGCACGGTATCCTGGTTGCGTCCCAGGTGTACTTCTGGGCACGACTCGTTCACTTCCCTGCCGGCGCGTTTGGTCTCACGGGCATTCGAACGATGGCGTTCCTTGTCGGCTTCGGTGCACAGGTCGCCGTCGCGCTCGCGATCTTCTCCTGACGAGGACCGCGGACCTCAGGCGCGCCGAAGCACGTGACGCCTGAACGCGCGAATCACTGGAATCGGGTCGAGCCAGGCCGATGCATCGGCCCGATCGTTGTCGTGCTCGCTGAGCTCTCCGGCGAAACCTTCCGGGATCTGGCTGAAGTGCTCCGACTCGTCCGCGTCTTCGTCGAAGTAGTGGTACTCGTAGCCGGGTACGAAAAGATCTTCATCCGCGACGACATCGATGGTGCGAACCCCGTAGCTCGATAGCTCCGTCGTCGTCGCCTGCGGAGGAATGATCCACACGTGCCTAATGCCTGCCGTGAACAGGTACTGCACCTTGCGATTGGCCGAGAGAATTCGGAATCGCTGGAGCTTTCCGCCGTACATCGCGCTTCGCATCTCGCTGATCTCGATGATGCCCTTTGCGAAGTCCGGTTCGAAGCCGGCCACGATCTGAAGCGAAGTGGGGTCGTTCTTGCGCGTGAACCGGGCGATGCTCCGGCCGCCGTTGATCAGATTCCGGCGGTCCGCTGCAGCTCGACGCCGCGGCTCGGCGAAATCTCGGTACGGCGCAGTGCGCGAGCTCGGCGCGCTTCGTAGCAGAAGGTAGAGCGCTTCCTCGTCGGTCAGGGCGTGTCGAGTCCTACGATTGAGCGTTTCCAGTGCGGTCTGCATTTCGAACGGCAGATCGGTAGTCGACTCCACACACTCGGTCACTTCGAACCCACCGCGGGTGAGGACCTTGACGTCTCCTTTGCCAATCCAGAAATCGCCATCCGTCGCAATCACGTGAGAAGCCGCTCGCCAAACCAAGGAAAGATCCTTGTAAAAGATGCGCGGAAAGATCTCCGTTCGGCCCGTCCTCCGATGCGGCTGCACGAGGTACGCTACGAAGAACCGCAAGGCCGGATTCTGACGAACGTTCGTCAGGTAGAACTGAGTGCCGAAAAGAGACAGGTGGTACTTCGGCGTATACCCCGAAGACAAAAGTCCCATCGGGTCGTCTCGTGCTTCCCCGGCAGGGCGAATCTTCGCACCCGAATCGACGAGCTTGCGGAACTTCTGCGCAACCTGTCGAGTCGTCAGCTCGGAAGGGGCGACACTGGGTACGATGCGAGTGGGGATAGGTGAGGTCATGGTCGCGTGTGAGGTAGCCCAGTAGCCGCGCACAGTCGATTTTCGATCGTCAACTTGGCCCGTATATCACACGTTTTGTGCTCCCCGCGGTACAGTGAAGCAATCGATGTCGATCCGGAACAAGAATGTCTTCATCACTGGGCCGACCGAAGGGATTGGCAAAGCCACCGCGTTTGCGCTGGCGAAACAGGGGGCGAACCTCCATCTGCTGTGTCGCAACCCGAGCAAAGCACAGGCGCTCCGGGAGGAGCTGCGGTTTCTCTACGGTGACGTGCAAGTCGAGCTTTACATCGCTGATCTCGGCAACTTTCAGCAGGTGCGCGATGCCGCCGAGGCTTTCGTTCGCCGGAACGAGCCGCTCCACGTGTTGATCAACAACGCCGGCGTGATCAACACCCAGCGGATCTTGCTAGACAACGGGCAAGAGCAGATGTTCGCAGTGAACCACCTCGGCCATTTCCTCCTCACACAGTTGTTACTCGCGCGGCTCGAGGAAGCAGAGCAAGGGCGCATCATCGCCGTTTCGTCGGACGCGTATATGTTCTGCCGTGGGATTCGCTTCGATGACCTGCAGTGGAGCTCCGGTTTCAGGACGTTTCGAACCTACGGTCACTCCAAGCTTGCGAACATCTTGTTCGTCCGCGAGTTGTCGAAGCGTTTGCAAGGCACCCAGGTGACCGCCAACGCCCTGCACCCCGGAGCCGTCAGGAGCCGCCTGGGCGCGCAGAACAACTGGTACGCCGGCCACGTGATGATCTTGGTGACACCATTTCTCCGTTCCGCTGAGCGCGGCGCAGCCACCAGCTTGTATCTCGCGACCTCCGAGGAGGTCAGGAACATCAGCGGTGAGTACTTCGTGGATTGTCAGGTGAAGCGGACCAGATCCTGGGGCCGGGATGCATCACAGGCGCAGAGGCTCTGGGAGGTCAGCGAGCAACTGGTCGCGCTCTAGAGTGGCGCGACCGAGTCGACTATGAGCGCAAATCGAAACGGTCGGCGTATGAAGCCCTACGCTCGTTCACTTCGTCCGGGCTGAGCCCGAACATATCGAGCGCATATCGGTGTGTGCCGTGCTTTCCGCGTGGGCTGCCGTCGAGAAAGGTTCTCATTCGGTGGCGGACATCTTCCTCCCTAGACGAGGTCGTGCGCCGGAATATCCGCGAGTTTGACCACCGACATCTCAGGAAGAAGGTCGGTTTCTGCGAGAAGAGTTCGCAGCACGACCTGGCCACGACGACG
>CALLDH010000023.1 GCA_937998345.1 uncultured bacterium
TGGCCGATGACCATCCCGCCGGCGAGTTCACGGTCGGCAACAACCTGGATGAGTTCTCCTGCGCAGGCGGAAAAGACGCGGGAACCGAGCTCTGGGGCTTCATCCCACCGATGTTCCTCGACGATCTCGATGACCTGCTCTCGGGCGGCAGCAAGCAGTGGTTCGCCGACGGCAGCATCATGGTCCGCGATCTCTACGACGGCCGCGCCTTCGCCGAAGACGACGGTAGCGGCGGGACGACCGACTCTCCGGCGGGGCAAACCAACGTCTGGCGCACCGTGCTCTTCCTGAGCTTCCGAAACGGCGGCCAGGGCATCGTGGCGCTGGATGTCACGAATCCCTGCAAGCCGGAGTTCCTGTGGCAGTTCACCGACGACAATCTCGGCGACACCTACGGACAGCCAACCGCTGCTCAGATCTTCCTCGAAGATAGCGATCCCACGCCAAGGGGAAACACCGGTGGAGCGACCGTGTTCACTCCCCGGCAGTCGCACGCGGTGATCCTCGTGCCCGGTGGGCAGGGCGTCGAAGACACGGGCTCCTGCACGATCCCCTCCGGGCCCCAGCTCCCCGAGGGAATGGAAACACCGGCGGCGCTAACCATCACACCGCGTCCTGACCGCCGCTGCTGGCGAGGCACCCTGTCGAGCCCCGCGGCAACCCGGCATGGCAGGATTCTCTACTTCATCGATCTGATCACCGGTACCGTGATCCGTGAGCTCGGCGAGGATACGTTCCCAGCACCCTTGAACGGCGCGGTCTCGGTCTTCCGAGGAGACACGGGCACGGTGGGAAGCGTGGCCTACACCGTCGACGCGGACGGCGTGCTTTGGCGCATCGACATGTCGTCCTTTGACCCAGAGGACTGGGAGGCCGAAGCGCTCCACGACCTGTACTACGACGCAGCTGCCGATGCCGCCGAGCCCACGTATTACCCGCCGGCGCTCACGATCAACCCCGCCGGCGAAATCGTGATTCTGGTGGGGACTGGCAACATCGACGTCCTCGACGATGCGTCAGCCGTGAACCGCGTCGTGTCGATCACAGAGAAGCTGACGTTCGACTCCGACGGTTTCGTGAGCCAGCTCGAGGGCGAGCTCAACTGGGAGGAGCAGCTCCTGGCCGGTGAGCAAATGACGGGCCCGATCGAACTCTTTGGCGGCCAGGTCTACTTCGGGTCGTTCGTGGCCGGCGGCGGCACCGCAACCGATGCCTGTCCCTTCGGCGGGAGCCGAATCTTTGGACTTGGGTATCTCGATGCGGCGCCATTGCTCGAAGATGGCAGCGGCAACCCCACGACCGTTCTCGACTCGGGCGACATCGCAGAGCTGGAGAACGCCCTTCTCGTCGGCCTGCAGGTCACCCAGGTGCAGGTCTGCACCACGACGCAGAGCGTCGACGTCACGGATCCGTTCGGCGGGACGGCCACGTTAGCCATGCCGTACGCGAGCAGCGGACGTGAGTTCAGGCTGACGGGCCACCTCAGCGGGTCGGCGTCGACTAGTGGCGGCCTGTCGATCAACACGCTCGATGAAACGATTACGGCACCTGAAGGCTTCACGGTCATCTCGGGCATGGCCGATACGCTGGAATGATTGGCGCGGCGGTGATATCTCGTAGCCCGATGAGCAGGTCACGACTTCTCGCCCTGGCGCTGTTGACCGCACTCGTGGGTTGCACGTCGAAGCCCGAGAGCGGTAGCAAGCGCGGCGCCGCTGATTCACCCTCCGCAGAGGCGAACGAAGAGGCCACGAAGAGGCCGCCCGTCGTACGAAATTACGATGTGGAGGGGCGTCTCCTACCATCCGACGACTACGTAGTCGGGATCCGGCTTCCACGCGGTGCCGAGTTGTTCCGCGAAAGCGAGCTCGAGCACATCTACCGAATCGTGGCACCAATCGACAAGGTGCTCGCCTACTTCGGGCCCATGATGATCACGGGCAACGTGGAGCGGCGCGGCAAGGGTGCAGTCTACAAGCGAGCCAGCGTCCGTGGTGCCGAGGTCAATCCCACGAAGGTCAATGTATCGATTCTCGAAGTGGGCAACAGCCTGACCCGAATCGCAGTGACCGAGCTCCCGCCGCCACCGAAGCACGTACCAAGCTCGGACCAAACCAAGGCCGCGGCAAAAACGTCGTTCCGCATGCTCGACTGACGCGCGCGTGCCAGTTCAAAGCCCACGATAGGCTGCAAAGGTGCACTGCACCGCGCCGGCACGGAGAGCCTGCGTGACGACCATACCGGTGGACACCCGTCCTGGGTCGTCCATCTGCCGTAGCCGCTCGACCAACGAGGCCACGCGGCGCGCCCAAACGCGGCTCCGAATCTCGGGCACCGCAACCTGGCAGGCGACCGGGCCATGAGGAAACGCTGCTAGAAGTCCGTGAAATCGTTTGACGGTGGCGTTCGACACCTGGCCATTAGACGTGAAGAAGCGCTCGGAACGGATCAGCACGCCGTTGCCGAGGCGATCGGCCGCAAATCCTGTCGCCGTCGCGGTCTCGATGAGCTCGGTCGAGGCTCCGGCGCGAGGCTCGGGCCACTGGGCGCGCATCTCTCCGATCAGCGCTTCGGTTCTCAGCAAGAGTGATTCGGCGGCTTTGGCAGACTGCGGTCGCTTGCGCGCAATGACCTCCGTGCGATCGCGCAGTGGCGAGAGCTGCGCGTCGCTTGCGCCGAGGGCCTCCGCAAGGGCGAGGTTGAGCTGCACACGCGTCAAGATGGCATCGAGGGTCGCGTCGCTCAGTGTGGGACCTTCGCTCAAGGTCGACAGTCGCTCCGCCTCCCGGAGCGCCACGGCCCTGGCCTCGAAGCGGGAGATATCGCGTGCGACGTTCACGGAGGCTTCCTGGTCGCGGGCCAGTTGCTTGGCCCAGCGTTCCTCCTCGCGCTGAAGCTCCGCGCGGCTCTGTTCCAGCTGCACGCGTTCCGCTTCTGCGACCCCAGCTGCCAGCCAAAGCCGAGCCTCGGTGCGATGGTCGTCGGCTGCTTGCTCTTCCTTTCGACGCTGCGCCACCTCGGCTTCAGCCCAAGCGCTCTGTGCTTGTTCATAGAGGTCCGGCGCATGTTCCCGAGCAAGTTCGGCAGCGGGAGACGCGAAGAGCGAGTCTGAAGTCCGCGCCGTCTGCTGGGCGGCGCACGCCGAACCGGCGAAACAGGAGACGATCAAGAAGGCGCGAAGCATCACCGCAACTCCCCGGTGCGCGCGAGCGAGGCCCGGTCTCTCATCAGCGCTTCGAGGGCGCGGCGCTGTGCACGCGCGCGATCGCGCGTAGCGGTGAGACGCCGCTGCGTCGCGACCCACTGGCCCTGCGCGGTGCGGCGCTCGAGCTGCCGCTCCGCCAACACCATGGCGGCCCGGGCAATCTGCTGCGCGCGAGCAACTGCCTTGACGTCTTCGATGTGGTGCGCCGCCGTTTCGAGAGCGCGACGCGCCTGATCGAGCGCGCCGTTGGCATACTTCGCATCGTCGCGCGCCTCGAGCTGGCCAAGTCTGTGTTGAAGCTGCGAGGTCTGCGCGCGCAGAGCCGCCTCATCGGTGGCGCCAGAAGCCCGAGAGGCCGCAGGAAAGGAGCAGACGAGCCCAATCAGGAGAAGGCAGGCGCCAGGTGCGCGCGCCGCACCGAGCTCATTGATACGTGAAACGAAGCTCGTAATCGCAGATGCGATACACGTCGCCTTCTTCGATGCGCTTGGATTCGACACGTTGACCCGCGAACTCGATTCCATTCGTGCTGCCCAAGTCTTTCATGAAGTACGCGCCATCGTGAAACACGACCGCCGCATGCCTCCGCGAAATGTTGCCGTCGCGAATCGCGAGGTCCGCGCTTCGCGCACCTCGCCCAATGATAAACTCGTCGTTCTCCACGGGGAAGGCTTGACCATTGAACTGAAGCACCAGGACTCGGCGACCCACCGCGTCCGAAGGCCGGCGGCCAGGAAGCGGGGGCGGCGCGGTCACGCGCGGTTCTGTCGTTGGACTGCGTGGGGGCACGGGCGTGAGCATAGGGGCCGGCCGGGCATCGAATGGCGGCGCACTCATGGGCGCGGCGCCGGCCACCGCGGAGCTCACGAGCTCTTGCGCGTCGACGGCAGCGACGGTCTGTTCCCGAGAGCGAGCGTACTCGCGCATCGCCTCATTCATCAGATAATCGACCGAGCATTCGAGCTCGGAGCTCATGCGATCGAAGATCTCGAAAAGATAGTCGCGGCACTGAAAGGCCCGCACTGTTTTTCTGTCGCCTTGATCACCCATTGATTCGACCACTCACTTCTTGTCACCCTGCTCGCGCGTCCGAAGCGCCTTGATCGCCGCGTCCGCCACTTGGCCCACCGTTTTCACCGGCGGGTTCAGCTCCGACCAACCTTCTCCAGAAACTTCGCCCTCATCCGACATCAGTCGCGTCATGGCAGGGACATCTGCCTCCCCACCTCTGCGTTCAAGATAGCGCAATGCGACCACACGATTCCACCACTGTTGCGAATCCATCAATGTCATGACCGTAGATGTAGGCGGAGGTGTCATCTGGCTCATCCGAGTGGCGTAGCCCTCGAGCTCCTCCGGCTCGTATTGAATTCCTGTAGCTGATGGTAATCGTTGCGAAAATGTGTCGATCGTCGAGGGCCCGCCCAGGGAGAGCACCAGCTCACCCGCTCGCCAACGAAGCCGCTTCGCGAGCCTGTCGTTCGCCGAGCAAGACGCGGCGGTGCATCCCGCCCGCTCCACGAGTGGCCACAACCGGCCGATCGCGGCACGACTTCGGATGTCTCCGATGCGGTCAAACGCGTAGTCGCGGACCTCGACTGGATTGCTCGGATCGAGCGCGATCGACAGAAGCCGGTTGAGGTGGGCGCGGGTCACGTGCCCCTCGAGCGCATTGAGCGCGGTGGCCCGGCGCGCATTGAGCCGCTCGACCCATGCTTTGGCGTCGCTCGCCCCGGGCTTGGTGTCCGCAATGGCCAACAGCCGCGTCGCAACTGCTTGTTGGTCACCGAGGTGACGCATGGCCGGGAGCGCGCCTTGGTTGATGTAGTTCTCGCGATTGTAGAGCGCTAACGAGTTGACGCGCGCCTCATCCACCTTCTCGCCCGACGCTTCGATCGACTCGCGAATCTGGGTCGCGAGCCAGGTCACGAACGCGCCTTTTTCCATGTCTTTTTCAATGGCGACGAGGCGCTGACCCGCGCGCTTCTTGGTGTCTTCGTCGCCGTCTTCGCCGATAATTTCAGCGATTTTGATCATCGCCTGAGGAGGCATCTTCTCGTGAAGCGCATCGACGAGTATGCCCGCCGCTTCTGCGCCGAGCGCTCGCGTCACCTGCTCGGCGCTGTAGTCTCCGGCAAGGCTGCGGCCTTCGAAGTCGGCCGAATACCAGCCGACGACCGATCGGATGAGCCCGTCCCTGCTCTCCTCCGGAGCGTAGGGAATGACCATGTACGCCGCATCCTTCGCACGAACTTGCGTGGGGTCGGGGGCACTGGCCGCCGGGTCCGGTTCCTCGGACAGCAGCGCTTCCAAACGCGGGATCATGCCCCCCACGATTGCCTCGGTCGCCTCGGCGTCATCGCCTCGAAGGTCATCAAGCGCTTCCTTGAGAAGAGCGAGCGCGTCGACGTCGCTTCGATCCATCTCGACCATCGCGAGCGCGGCCTCCGTCCGGAGCTCCTGGGAATACCGATCGCTGCCGATCACGGCGACGAGCCTGGTTGGCCCCTTGACGGTGCCCTTCCATTGCTCGACGTCGTCACTATTGACCTTGCACCCGGCCAGCAACACCCCGGACATGACGCCCAACGCCGAGCAAAGAACGATGATCTTTGTCGTCCAACCCATCCGACTTGCGAAACCATCCCCCTTAGGCATGCAACCCGGCAAGATAATAGAGGATTCCGCCAGGCAATCAAGAACGTCAAACAGCCGTGATTTCTTGACCAATCGAGGGCCGCGCGCATAGCCTCCCAATGTAGGAGGCCGCTTACTTGAGCGCACATGAAACCACCTCTTCGGGCGACCTGGTGGCGCCGGAGGGCAGGCGGCAGGACGTCCTTGCGATCCTGACCTTGACCGCAAC